>CAYSCF010000044.1:0-31327 GCA_964429305.1 uncultured Sandaracinaceae bacterium
CGCCCTGGAGCAGCTCTCGATCTTCGCGCTCGGCATCATGCCTTACGTGTCGGCGAGCATCATCCTTCAGCTGATGAGCGTCGTGGTGAAGCCGCTGGAAGAGCTCCGCAAGGAAGGCGAAGCCGGCCAGCGGAAGATCAACCAGTACACGCGCTACGGCACGATCGTTCTCTCGACGATCCAGGGCATCGGCATCGCGCTCTACCTCGAGGGGCAGAACGCGAGCTCGGAGTTCGGCGACGTCGTCCACGATCCAGGCTGGGCGTTCCGCATCATCACCGTCATCTCGATGACGACGGGCACCGCCTTCATCATGTGGATGGGCGAGCAGATCACCGAGCGCGGTCTCGGCAACGGCATCTCGCTCATCATCTTCTCGGGCATCGTCGCGGATCTTCCCGACGCGCTCACGCAGACGGCGCAGCAGATCCGGATCGGTCAGATCCAGCCGGTCTCGCTTCTCATCGTCTCGGGCATCGCGCTCGCGGTCGTCGCGACGATCGTCTTCTTCGAGCGCGGTCAGCGCCGCATCCCGATCAACTACGCCAAGCGCATGGTCGGTCGGAAGCTGTATGGCGGTCAGAGCTCGCACCTGCCGCTCAAGGTGAACTCGGCCGGCGTCATCCCGCCGATCTTCGCCAGCTCGCTGCTCATGTTCCCCAACACGTTGGCGAACCTGAACGTGCCGGGCATGCAGACGCTGCAGGACTACCTCTCGCCCGGTGGGTGGCAGTTCTCGATCGCGTACGTGCTGATGATCGTCTTCTTCTCGTTCTTCTACACGGCGGTGACGTTCCAGCCCGTCGAAGTGGCGGACAACCTGAAGAAGCAGAACGCGGTCATCCCGAGCATCCGGCCGGGCAAGGCCACGGCCGAGTACCTCGACTTCGTCATGACGCGCGTGACGGTCGGCGGGGCGCTCTACATGGCGCTCGTCTGCTCGATCCCGTCGTTCCTGCAGCAGATGTTCCACGTGCCGTTCTTCTTCGGCGGCACCTCGATCATGATCGTCGTCGGCGTCGCGCTCGACACGGTGCAGCAGATCGAGTCGCACCTCATCACGCGCCACTACGAAGGGCTCACGGGCCCGTCGGGCCCGCGCATCCGCGGTCGTCGGGGCTGAGATGGATCTCGTTCTCTTCGGACCGCCCGGTGCAGGCAAGGGCACCCAGGCCAAGTTCCTGGTCGACAAGCTGGGGATCCCCCAGATCTCGACCGGGGACATGATGCGGACCGAGCGGAAGTCGGGCAGCGAGCTCGGCCACCGCTTCGATTCCTTCATGACGAAGGGCCTGCTGGTCCCCGATGACCTCGTGATGGAGCTCATCGAGAAGCGTCTTCTCGACCCGGACGCGGCGAAAGGCGCCATTTTCGACGGTTTCCCGCGCACGGTGTCCCAGGCCGAGTCGCTGGAGGCCATGCTCGCCCGTCACGGCCGCAAGATCGATCGCGTGATCGCGGTCGAGATCCCGGAAGATCTCGTAGTTGATCGAATTTCCGGGAGAAGATCGTGCGAGCAGTGTGGACACGTCTACCACGTGCGCTATAACCCGCCCCCTCCGTCGGGCCGGTGCGTGCGCTGTGGAAGCGACCGCATCGTCCAACGGGACGACGACCGGGAAGAGAAAGTCCGGCGCCGGAACGCGGAATACCTGGAGAAAACGCTGCCTCTGCTCGCCCACTTCGAGAAGCTCGGCGTGGTGAAGAAGATCGATGGAGCAGGGACGGTGGAAGAAGTGACGCAGCGAATCGACGCTGCACTGGCTTAGCGAAGAGACGAAAAAGATGGTGGAGGGTGTCGTCGAGGAGGAGCTCCCGCGCGGCCTCTACCGGGTGAAGACCGAGGACGGACGTACGTTCCTCGCCGGCCTGCCGACCTCGAGTCGCCACGCCATCGTGAAGTTGCTCCCGGGTGACCGGGTGATGTTGGAAGTGTCGCCGACCGACGACACACGAGCCCGAATCAAGACGAAGCTTCGAGGGTAGAGCGATGAAGGTCCGACCGAGCGTCAAGAAGATCTGTGAGAAGTGCAAGGTCGTGCGCCGCAAGGGCGTGGTCCGCGTGATCTGCGAGAACCAGCGCCACAAGCAGCGCCAGGGCTAGGGTCTTCCCGGGGGGTTCTGGACCCCCCGGACCCCCAGATTGCTCCGCTTCGACTAGAACGACTGAAGAGAGAGAACGAAAATGGCACGTATCGCAGGCGTGGATCTTCCGGGACGAAAGCACCTCGTCATCGGCCTCCAGTACATCTACGGAATCGGCCCCGCGAGCGCGAAGGCGATCTGCGAGGCGACGGGCATTGCTCCCAGCAAGCGCTGCGATGATCTCGACGACACGGACGTCAAGAAGATCCGCGATTCGCTCGAGTCGAACTACAAGGTCGAGGGCGATCTCCGCCGCGATCTGGCCATCAGCATCAAGCGCCTGATGGACCTCGGCTGCTACCGCGGCCTTCGTCACCGTCGTGGCCTGCCGGTCCGCGGCCAGCGCACGCACACCAACGCCCGCACCCGCAAGGGCCCGCGTCGTGGCGGAACCGTTCGTCGGTAATCGGCCTTCGTAGACTTTCGAGAGAGCTCAGGAGCTAGACGCAGATGTCCAAGGCCGCAACGAATCCGCCCGCCGCCGCAGGCAAGCCCCAGAAGGGCAAGAAGAAGGTCAAGAAGAACGTCGGCAGTGGCATCGCCCACGTGCAGTCGTCGTTCAACAACACGATCGTCACGATCACGGACCTCATGGGGAACGTGATCGCGTGGTCGAGCGCCGGCTCGCGCGGCTTCAAGGGCTCGCGCAAGAGCACGCCGTTCGCGGCGCAGCTCGCGGCCGAGGACGCGGCGCGCAAGGCGCAAGAGCACGGCATGAGCACCGTGGCGATCTTCGTGAAGGGCCCCGGCGCAGGCCGTGAGTCGGCGCTTCGCGCGTTCCAGACGGCCGGCATGCGCGTCACGCTCATCCGCGACGTCACCCCGATTCCTCACAACGGCTGCCGTCCGCCCAAGCGTCGCCGCGTTTGACGTCGAAGTAGAAGAGAAGAACAGCCATGGCACGTTATACCGGACCGTCCTGCAAGCTCTGCCGCCGCGAAGGCGAGAAGCTCTTCCTCAAGGGAGACCGCTGCTACACCGACAAGTGCGCGTTCGATCGCCGCCCGTATCCGTCGGGGCAGCACGGTCAGCGCCGCACGAAGGTCACCGAGTACGGCATCCGTCTTCGTGAGAAGCAGAAGGTCCGCCGCATCTACGGCGTGCTTGAGCGTCAGTTCCGCAAGTACTTCGCGGAGGCCGATCGCATCAAGGGCGTCACGGGCGAGAACCTGCTCATGCTGCTCGAGCGTCGTCTCGACAGCGCGTGCTACCGCCTCGGCTTCGCGGCGACGCGCTCGGATGCGCGTCAGCTCGTCCGCCACCGCCACGTGCGCGTGAACGGCAAGATCGTCAGCATCCCGTCGTACTGCGTGAAGCCGGGCGACAAGGTCTCGATCCACGAGCGCAGCCGTGAGACGACCCGCGTGAAGCTCGCTCTCGAGGGCGTCGATCGCCGCGGCGTGCCGGAGTGGCTCGAGCTCGACAAGGGCGCCTTCACGGGCACCGTCAAGGGCATGCCCATCCGCGAGGCGATCACGCTCCCGATCAAGGAGCAGTTCATCGTCGAGTTCTACAGCAGGTAGTTCGTTTCTCGCGCCGATGGTCGGCGCGGGATCTCGGGCGTGCTCGAGAGGGCACGCAGGCAAGACGGTCATATTACCGTTCTGGAGATGGTAGGGAATCATGTCGACTTTCGTTGCACGTAACTGGCGAGACCTCATCAAGCCGAAGACCGTTCCGGTCGAGGACGGCTCGTCGCATTACGCGAAGTTCGTCTGCGAGCCGCTCGAGCGCGGCTTCGGCATCACGCTCGGCAACGCGCTTCGTCGCGTGCTGCTCAGCTCGCTCCAGGGCGCGGCGATCACGGCCGTCAAGATCGACGGCGCGCTCCACGAGTTCACCTCCGTTCCCGACGTCGTCGAGGACGTGACCGACATCGTGCTGAACCTCAAGGAGGTCGTCGTTCGCGCGCACTCGCCGAAGACGCACGTGGTTCGCATCGACAAGGAAGGCCCGTGCGAAGTCACCGCGGGCGACATCCAGGTCACCGACCAGATCGAAGTGCTCAATCCGAAGCACGTCATCTGCACGGTCAGCAAGGGCGGCCGCTTCTCGGCAGAGCTCACGATCAACGTCGGCCGCGGCTACGTCCCGGCGGATCGCAACAAGACCCCGGGCATGGCCATCGGCACCGTCGCGATCGACGCGCTCTTCTCGCCGATCAAGAAGGTGAACTACACGGTCACCAACGCGCGCGTCGGCCAGATCACCGACTACGACAAGCTCACGCTCGAGGTCTGGACGAACGGCTCGGTGAAGCCGCAGGACGCCGTCGCGTACGCGGCGAAGATCCTCAAGGACCAGCTCTCCATCTTCATCAACTTCGAGGAAGAGGAAGAGGCGAGCTCGACGGACTCGAACGAGGACGAGCCGCTCAACGAGAACCTGTTCCGCTCGGTCGAAGAGCTTGAGCTCTCGGTCCGCTCGGCGAACTGCCTCCAGAACGCGAACATCCACCTCATCGGCGAGCTGGTCCAGAAGACCGAGGCCGAGATGCTGAAGACGAAGAACTTCGGCCGGAAGTCGCTCAAGGAGATCAAGGAGATCCTGGCCGACATGGGTCTCTCGCTCGGCATGAAGATCGATTCGTGGCCGGCGATGGTCGAGCGCTGGAAGGCGCAGCAAGCGCAAGCGTGAGGAACGGCTCGGCTCCGCCGAGCACTTTTGCTGGCGTGAGCCTCGGGCCACGCATGAAAGATTCGGGAGCTAGTCATGCATCACAAAAAAGCGGGCCGTAAGTTCGGCCGTAACTCGTCCCACCGTCGCGCGATGTTCCGCAATCTCGCGGCCAACCTCGTGCTGCACGAGCGCGTCGAGACGACCGACGCGAAGGCCAAGGAGATCCGCAGCATCGTGGAGCGCCTCATCACGCGCGCCACGCGGCTCGGCGACGATCTCACGGCCGACATCGGCAAGCTCAAGGAAGGCGAGGGGCAGAAGGTCCTCGCGCGTCGCGTGCATGCGCAGCGCATCGTCGCGAGCTTCCTTCCGCGTCACGGAACGAAGACGAACTCGGACGGCACGACCGAAGAGGTCGACCTCGTCCACAAGCTCTTCCACGACATCGCGCCTCGCTACATGGCGCGCGTGAAGGAGAACAAGGGTGGCGGCTACACGCGCATCGTGAAGCTCAACCCGCGCCGCGGCGACAACTCGCCGATGGCGATCATCGAGCTTCTCGGCGGCGCCGAGGGCTGAGCTTTCACGCCCTCTCGAGGGCGTGATTCCTCGACCAGCGCACGTCGAGCAGGGCCCTCTCCGATTCCCGGGAGGGCTCGTTGCTTTCCGTCTCCTGCCGGTCCGAGCTCAATCCCGCGCTGCGAGCGTCAGCCCATCGAGCACGACGCCGGCGCGGTCCTGTGCGTGCGTCAGCAGCGTCGCCGGGTCGGTGTCGGTCATGCCCATGCGCAGGTCGAGCTGGATGACCGAGCGACCGTCGTGGAAAACAAGGTGCGAGCCGTCCGTGCCCAGCGCCGCCGAGATCGGGGCCGTCGACGTACGGATGATGCGCGCTGGCGTGAGGTCCGCTGCGGAGAGCACCGCCACCGACGGGTCGTCGGACGACGTGACGAGCCACCGGCCGTCGCCGGACCACGTGACGCCGTTGACGTAGCGTCGATGGGGCTGCGCCGTGAGGACGACGTGACCGTCGTGGACGTCGAGAATACGCATCCGTCCGGTCTGGTCGGCCACGGCGAGCCGATCGCCATGCGGCGAGAACGCCATCGCGGAGATCGATTCGTCGTCTCCGGCCACGGTGTGCGCCGTCGCGTGATCTTCGAGCGACACGAGCTGCACCGAGCCGTCGCGACCACCGATCGCGAGCATCCGACCGTCGGGGGATGCCGCCAGCGCCTGCGCGGCCGATGACGCCGGGATCGGCGCGTCCGCAGCGTGCGTGTGGCGTGACCACACGAGCACGCTCCGTTCGGTGGGAGAGCCCGCGTAGATGGTCTGTCCGTCCGCCGAGATCGCCATGCCACGCAGACCGACGGTCGCCGACGCGTCCTCGACGGCCGGCCACAGGAGCGTGGTCGCATCGGCGCCCGGCTCGAGCAACGCCACGGCGCCGCGGAGCGTGCTGACGACGACGGCTCCATCGCTCGCGACGCGTGCGTGTGCCACCAGCCCCGTCGGATTCGGTGCGAGCTGCACCGCGGCTCCGAGATGACCGCTCGCCCCGACGGGGACCGACCAGAGCCCGGTCAGCGAGGCCACGACGATGCGATGTCTCGAGAGATCGAGCTGCACGTCACGCACGATGGAGCTGACTGCGACGGCATCGCGCGCGCCACCACTCGCCGCGCGGAGCACCGTCGCGTCCCCCAGCGTCGTGCGCGACTCGCTCGGAAAGAATACGAGTCGCTCACCCGCCGCGTCGATGCGTCCGCCGTTGGCGGCCGGGAAATGAACGACGTCGAGCACACGCCCGTCGCTCGGATCGCGGATCGTGATGCGATCCCCGCCCTCGTAGAGCGCGAGCGCCGCCTCGTGATCCCAGGCGAGCGAGATGGGCCACGACCGCGTGAGGATCTCGCGGACGTGCGCCGGGCCCTCACCCGGCTTGAAACGGATCGTCGCCACGAAGTCGCTCGCGAGCAGCGCGAGTCGCTCTCCGCGAGGCGAGAACGCCGCGACGAAAGGCAGCGCGCGCAGCGCCACGCGCTCCGGGGTCGTGGAGGCCGTCACGGGCCAGGGCCAGATCTCGAGCTCGGGCGTGTCCGTCGACACCACCGCGACGCGATCTCCGGCCGGCGAGAGCGCGGCGCGCACCTGCCCGCGGTAGGCGCTCGTCCAACGCGCGAGCTCGCTGCCGCCGTCGGGCGCGAGCACGCGAACCGAGCCATCGGCCGCACTGACGAGGATGCCGAGATCGGTGATCTGCGCGCTCGTCGGCACCGGCGTCTCCACGACGCGACGCCCGTCGGTGAGGTCGTAGACGCCCGATGCCTCGCCCGCGATGACGGCGAGCCCGTTCGGGCCCAGCGCGCGCACACGGGTCGCGCGGATCTCGACGCGTCGCTCCGTCGCGTCGTCGAGGCTCACGACGCGGATCGCGGTCTCGGTGGGGACGGCCATCGAGCGACCGTCGGTCGAGAGACAGCTGCGGACGTGCCCGCCCCGGATCGTCCGCTCGAAGACGTAGCGCGCGCGCGCCTCGGCCTCGAGATAGAGGCTGAGCGCGCGGACGTGGCGCTCGGGCGGAACGTGCATCGCCGCGCCCGCGTCCCGCACGAGCACGCCCGCTGCGAAGACTGCCGCGCCCGTTGCGTCCCCGTCGGCCAGCGCGCGCTCGGCTCGCTCGAGCAGGGCGTCGGCGACGGCGCTCTCCGCCGTGTGCATGCTGTCTTCGGCCGAGGTCCGCTGTTCCATCGCATCGTCGCGCGCGGCCTCGGCGATCGCACGCGCGCGCGACTCGTCGAGGAAGCTCCGGTACACGACGATCGACGTCACGAGGATCGAGAGCACCACGCTGACCGCGGCGAGCGATGCCGCGCGATGCTTGCGCACGAAGCGCATGCCGAGCTCGTACGCGGAGTACTCGTACGCGCCGACCGTTCGTCCATCGAGGTACGCGCCGATTTCCTTCGCGACCTCGCCCGCGTTCGGATAGCGGGACGAGGCATCGCGCATGAGCGAGCGATCGACGACGGCTGCGAGCTCGGCGGGCGCGTCGGGCGCGGCTTCGATCACGCGTGGCGGCGGCGTGTCGAGCACCTTCGCCAGCACGTCGAGCGCGCTCGTCCCCACGTACGGCGGATGGCCGGCGAGGATCTCGTAGAGGATCGTACCGAGCCCCCACACGTCCGCGCGCTCGTCGATCGAGCCCAGCTCTCCGCGCGCCTGCTCGGGGCTCATGTACGCGGGCGTTCCGATGGCGTGCCCATCGAGCGTGCGGGCGAGATCGTCGTGCGAGCTCGCGCGGCCGCTCTGGCCCGAGACGCGCTCGGTCGCGATCTCCGCCTCACCGCGCACTTTCGCGAGCCCCCAATCGACCACGAGCGTGTCGCCGAAGTCGCCGACCATGATGTTGTCGGGCTTGAGATCACGATGCACGACGCCCTTGCTGTGCGCGTACGCGACGGCCTCGCAGACGTTGCGGAAGACCGCGAGCAACGTGAGGCGCTCCTGTAGCGTCGTCTTCTCCTTGAGGATGCTCGCGAGCGAGCGCCCTCGGATGCGCTTCATCGTGTAGTAGATCGTGCCGTCGGCGCGCTGTCCGAGCTCGTGCACGGGGACGATGCCCGGATGCTCGAGCTGCCCCGTGATGCGCGCCTCGCGCAAGAAGCGCGCGGCCGATCCGATGCTCATCGCGTCGTTGCCGGGCACGCTCTGATCGAGCAGCTCCTTGAGCGCGACCTCGCGCCCGAGGTGCGTGTCCTTCACGACGATGACGCGGCCCATGCCGCCGCGGCCGAGCTCGGCCTGTCGCACGTAACGACCGGGATGCTCGGCGGTCAGGGTCGATGTGGCGCGGCCAGGGCTCGAGAGCTGGACGTCCGGCGTGATGGTCGCAGCGAGCGCCGGATCGATCGCCCGCACTTCCGTGCCCGGCACGTTCGTGCGCGGGATGTCGCCGCTCGCGATCTCTGTAGGAGTGCCCGGCGAGCCGGGTCGACCCAATTGCGTCGGGTCCGCTTCGCGAACCACTCCGCTCGCGATCGTGCGCGCGGTCGCAACGTCCTGTTCCGCGTCGTCCGCGGCCACTTACTTCGAGGCCGTGCCCTTGAGCTCGCGCTTCAAGATCTTGCCGGTCGCGGTCTTCGGCAGCGTCGGTAGGAAGTCGACCACGCGCGGATACTTGTACGCGGCCAGGCGCTCCTTGCAGTACGCGATGATCTCCTCGGCCGTGACGTTCTGGTCGGGCTTGAGCGCGATCACGGCGCGCACTTCCTCGCCGTGGCTCTCGTGCGGGATGCCGAGCACCGCCGCCTCGAGCACCGCGGGATGCGCGTAGAGGACCTCCTCGATCTCGCGCGGGTACACGTTGAACCCGCCGCGGATGATCATGTCCTTCTTGCGATCGACGATGAAGTAGTAGCCGTCCTCGTCGCGCTGCGCGACGTCGCCGGTCGTGAACCAACCGTCCTTGATCGACTCGGCGTTGGCCTCGGGCTTCTTGTAATAGCCCTTCATGATGTTGTGGCCTCGCACGCAGATCTCGCCCGGGATGCCCGCGCCCTCGATCGTGCGGCCCTGTTCGTCGGTGAGCTTGAACTCGATGCCCCAGATGGGCCGGCCGATCGAGCCCGGCTTCTTCGGCGCATCGAGCGTGTTGAAGCTCGCGACCGGCGACGTCTCGCTGAGGCCGTAGCCCTCGATGATGTTCACGCCGTACTTCTTGTCGAACGCGGTCATCACCTCGACGGGCATGGCTGCACCGCCGCTCGCGCAGTAGCGGAGCTTCGAGAGGTCGTACTTGTCCGCGCCCGCGAAGTGCAGCAGCGCGAAGTACATCGTCGGCACGCCGGCGAACACGGTGCAGCCGTGCTTGGCCATCAGCGCGAACGCGCTCTCCGGATCGAAGCGCGGCAAGAGCACGAGCGTCGCGCCCGAGCCGAGCAGCGCGTTCTGCAGGACCGTCTGGCCGAACGAGTGGAAGAGCGGCAGCGTCACGAGCGCCGAGTCGGTCGGGTTCGTCGGCATGAGCGACGTGCGTACGAAGTAGCTGTTGAAGAAGAGGTTGAAGTGCGTGAGCTCCGCACCCTTCGGCCGGCCCGTCGTGCCCGACGTGTAGAGGATGACGGCCGTGTCCTCGGTGCTCGTCGCGGGCACCTCGTCGACCGCCGTCGCCGTCGCGACGATGGATGTGAAGTTCAGCGCGCCTTCCGGTGCGCTGACGTCTCCGCGATCGGCCTTGCACACGATCAGATGCTTGCAGCTCTCGACGCGACCGAACGCGGCCTGCGCGGCTGGCAAGAACTGCTCCCACACGACGAGAGCGACCGCGTCCGAGTCGCTCAGGTGGTAGGCGATCTCGTCGGCGGTGAGCAGCACGTTGAGCGGCACGATCGGCGTGCCCGCGTAGTGCCCGCCGAAGTACGCAATCGTGAAGTGCGGAACGTTCGGCAGCATCAGCGCGATGTGCTGACCGCGCCGCAGGCCGAGCCCCTTGAGCGCACCCGCGAAGCGTCGTGCGAAGCCGTCGAGCGTGGCGTAGTCGAGCGCGGCGTCACCGAGGATGATCGCCTTCTTGTCGGCGTGGCGCTTCGCGCTCTCTCGAAGAATGGTCGCGAGATTCAGGCTCATCGTGCCCCCTGGAAGGTGGATCGCGATGATAGGCGTCCGGGCGGTAGATCGGGAAGCCCATGCCGCCGCCGCCCGTACGAAGAGTGCGCTCCGACGCCGAAGGCCCCTGCCGTGTTAGCGTCGGCGCCCATTTATGCCTGGGAGGGCCTCGCCATGATGCGCTTGATCGAGTGGTTTCTTCGTCTGATCGGCATGGGTCACCTCGTGCGCATGAACCGCGACGTGAACCGGCTCGTGAACACGGTGAACAGCGGCAACTACGCGGGCGCGAGCGCGCAGGCCGCGGCGATGACGAACGCGCAAGGGCAGGGCGCCTACAACCAAGGCGGGCAGCCGGTGCCGCAGATCCAGGCCGCGATTCAGGCGAATCAGCAGAACGCGTGGCAGCCGGGCCAGCCGCTCACCGCCGCACAGGCGGGCTTCGTGCAGGGGACGATGCAGAACGCGATGGCGAATCACCAGAACAACGTGAACAACGCGGTCGCGGCGAACCCGGCGCTCATGGCGCCGATCGAGGGCGTGACGATCGAGCAGTACGCGCAGGTGTGCGCGGCGTCGGCGGCGAACCAGGATCCGGCCGCGTTCCAGCAGCTGCTGGCGCAGCACGGGATGGATCAGGCCAAGTACGATCGCGTCGCCGCCGGCTGGATCGCGCGCATGCGCGACGATCACACGTTCGCTCTGACGACGATCTACGGTCGCGCGTTCGGTGGCGCAGGCCAGGGTCAGTTCGGTGGCGCGGGCGCGGCGGGCGCAGGCGCGCTCGGCCAGGTCGCGGCGACGGGGGCGGGCGCGGGCGTCGCCGGTGGCGAGCCCTGCACGTGGGACAAGTACAACGAGATCGGCGGCGCGCAGCGCGCGTGGGCGCAGTCCGGCAAGGACGTGAACGCGATGCTCAAGCAGCAGTTCGGCATCAGCGCGATCGACTGGTCGAACATGAGCCAGTACTGGATGGCGCGCATGATGACCGACGGGCAGAAGATGATCGAGATGAACACGCTCCAGGAGCAGTGGGCCGCGCGCTACGCCGCACCGAAGGCCGATCAGGATCTGAAGTTCTAGAAATGGATCTGCAGGCGATCTCCACGCAGCTGCGGCAGATCGACGCCAACCTCGACGGGCACGTGCGCTGGATTCTCCAGGCCGCGAGCGCGTGCCCGCCGGGAGGCAATCGCAGCTGGGATCAGGTGCTCGCGCACTACGGCGCCACGCCCGATGCGCCGCTCGCGCGTCTCGAAGAAGCGCAGCAAGCCGGACAGGCGCGCGGCGCGACGCTGAAGGAAGTGCGGCGCGCGCTCGATGCGATGATCGCCGCCGCGCGCAAGGAGCTCGATCGCCTGTCACCACCGACGGCGTGGGGCACGGCGAACACGAGCGATCCGGCGTTCGAGCACTACGTCGCGTCGCTGCGCGCCAAGCTCACGTCGATCCCCGACGAAGCGCTGGCGCGTTACACGAGCGACGTGTGCCCACCGAAGGCGGCTGTCGCGGCCAGCGTGAACAGCGTGTTCGCGAACGTGCAGGCGACCGCGAAGCTCACCCCGTGGGCCAACGTGAAGATCGATCCTGCGAAGGTGCTCGAGTGCCACGCTTGCGGCGCGCCGCAAGAGGTCGCCCTCGATTTCGTCTGTCGCTACTGCAAGTCCCCGATGGCCCCCAAGAAGGAGCCGAGCCGATGAGCAACGAAGTGATGGAGCGCTGGCGCGGGTTCGTGCAGAAGGTGACCGGCCGGCTCACCGAGATCATGAACGAGTCGAACGCGGGCTTCGAAGGGCTGCTCCAGGATCCGAACCTCGATCCGATCGCGTTCTCCAACGCGATGAACGCGATCGAGATCCGCTACAAGGATCTGCGATCGAAGCTGGCGAACACGTACTCCGAGCAGGTCGTGCTGCCGACACTCATCGCGAGCGGCGAGGGCAGACAGCTCCTCGAGCAAGCAGAAGTCTGGATGGAAGACACCTGGGAACGCTTTCGCACCGGGTGGAACGGTCGGCACGTTCGCGTCCTCTATCAGCGCATGGCGCCCGTGATGAATCGGCCGGCGCAGTGCACGCGCTGTGGCGCGCAGCTCACGCGTACGCTCTTTCATCAAGCAGAGAGCATCACGTGCGGCAGCTGCAAGGCGGTCAACTCGGTGTCGCCCGATCCGCTCGTCTACACGTACTTCGCGATGGCGCCCGACGTGATCGCCGACGAGCAGACCATCCACATGAAGCTCGCCGCCGAGCGCGCGCAGCATCGCAACGCCGGCCAGGCGCAGGTCGATGCGCTCTATCAGCAGTACTTCGAGGCGTACGCGAAGGCCCGCGCGACCATCGCGCCGATGAGCCCCGAGGAGATCCGCAGCTTCTCCGAGTCGCGCATGAAGATGCTGCGCATGTACCGGTGATGTCGCTGTCGCGTATCTCCAAGACGCGCTGGCCGCGGTCCGCTACGACATCGAGATGACGATCTCGACCGGACCTTTCGAAGTCAAAGTCTTCCCCGATCCGCCCATCTCCGAGAAGGACGGCGTGACGATCGGGCGCTTCCGCTGCGAGAAGCGCTTCAGCGGCGCGCTCGTCGGCACGAGCGAGGTCTTCATGACGGGTGTCGGCACGCCGGATCCGAAGCTGCGCGCGTACGTCGCCATCGAGCGCATCGAGGGCACGCTCGACGGCAAGCAGGGCTCGTTCGTCGTGACGCAGACCGGCTCGATGAATCACGAGGGGATGTCGCTCGCGATCCCGATCGTCGCGGGGAGTGGAACCGGGGAGCTGTTGGGCATCACCGGCAAGATGAGCATCCGCATCGAGGCGAGCGGCGCTCACTTCTACGAGATCGACTACACGATCGCGTAGCCTCGCTCAGCCCGCCTGAGGGACCCAGACGATCGAGAGCGGATTGCCCTGCGGCGCGGCGCCCGCGGTGCACGTGCGGATCGATGTCGACGACGTCGTCGCCGTGATCGAGCCGTCCGCGTTGCGCACGTACGTCCACGTGGCCTCGGCGCCCACTGCGGTTCCGCTGCACGCGCTCATGAACGGTGTGCACGCGGCCGGGCTGCACGCGAGCGGCGCGTCGGGATGATGTGTGAACTGGCCGACCGTGGGCGAGTCGCACGTGATGTGGCCCGTCGCGATGAGCGAGCAGCTGCCGATCGTCTCGGTGAACGTCGCCGTCGTGCCGTTGTCGTTCGCAATCCAGCTGCCGGCCGGCGGCGTGAGCGATGCCGCTGCGGTGTACGGCGCGCCGTTGCAGCGGATGTCGGTCGCGAGGTAGCGGCCGTGGAAGAGGCATCCGGTCGCACCGCCGTCGACGCCCGTGTCCGCGGTGGTCGATCCGCCGTCCACGCCGGTGTCCGCGGTGGTCGATCCGCCGTCGATGCCCGTGTCGGGAGTCGTGCTTCCGCCGCCGTCGACGCCGGTGTCGGCCGCCCGCTGCCCACCGTCGGTTCCCGAGTCTGTCACGACCGGTCCTGTGTCGACACCTCCGCCGCCCCCGTCGGTACCGGGATTCGTGGTTCCGCCGCAGCCGGCGATGACGAGGAACGTGGCGAGAGAAAGGCGTGAAGCGAACACGGCGTCGTGCATAGCGTCGATATCACACGACGGTCAATTTCCTGCGATTGACAAGATCGGACAGACGTCCAGGATCGGCCCGTGCTGGTGTCCCGACGCGATACGCGCTGTCCTTCCCTCGGCGCCCGTGTCTCGACCCTCGCGTTGCTCCATTCTCGCTTCCGCGTGCACCTCGTCGAGAACCAGGCCGTGGTGTGCGACGACGCGATCGCGTTGCGCGCCTTCACACGCAAGGGCGAGCTCGGCCGGCCCGTGGCGACGCTCGTGCTCGAGGGCCGGGCGCGCCTGCGTGCGTTCGGGCAGGAACGTTGGCTCGAGCCTGGGAGCGTCGCCCTCTTGCCCTCCAAGGACGACGTGGAGATGCGCCAAGAGGCCCATCCCCGCTACGCAGCCATCGTCGTCGAGTGGGAGCCTGGGGTCTTGTTCGGCGAGCGCCCGACGACGTTCTCGGTCGATGCGCGTGTTGCCCAGCCGCCGGCCTCGTTCGTCGATCGCTTTCGTCGCGGCGACACCCGCTGCGTGGACGAGCTCTGCTCCATCTTCGGTGTCGCGCCGCACGGCTGGCCCGACGAGAGCGCGGATCGCGAGCGCTTCACGTCCGTGTCCGGCGCGCTCGACCGCGCTCTGTCTCTGCTGGACGCGCAGCCGATGAGCGTGGACCTGGAGCACGCGCTCGGTCTCTCCGCGCGACAGGTGAACCGCGTCGTGAGCGAGTTCCACGCGCGCTACGGGTTCAACGCCGGGACGTGGCGCGATGCGCGCAATCGTCGGCGTCTGCTCGTGGGTGCGGCGCTCTTCAGCCAACCGCGTGCGACGCTGATCGAGGTCGCGCGTGCCGTGGGCTATCGATCGGAGACGGCGCTCTGTCGCGCGTTCGCGAACGCGGGACTGCCGTCGCCGGGCTCGATCGCAGAGATCGTCAGCGGCGGCGCTCGTAGCGCAGACGCTTGATCACGCGCTCGAGCAGATCGCGCTCGGTGGCGTCGGGCACACGCCGTTGCTCGGCGTCGACCAGCCGCTGCGCGGCATCGGCGTCGTGCGTGAGATGGGCGAGCTCGCGTCGCAGCGAAGCGACGTCCGTCTTGCGCCGCTTCGGTCGGCTCGCGACGTAGATCGCGATCGACGCGCCGACCACGAGCGCGAGGACGAGAAGCCCCTCCATCGAGAGACGCTATATCCCGAGCCAGGCGCGCGCGTCGAGGGGACGGGTCCCGCGGCGGACCTGGAAGAAGATCGGTGAGGTGCCGACCGAGCCGACGCGCCCGGCGCGCGGCATCTCGTCGCCGACCTGCGTGTCGATCGCGCCGAGGCCGCCGTACACGGTGAAGAAGCTGTTTCCGTGATCGATGATCACGAGCGATCCGTAGCCCGGGTGACGATCCGCGTACGCGACGCGTCCCGCCGCGCCAGCGCGCACCGTGGCGCCTCGTGTTCCCGCGAGCTCGAGGCCCGAGCCTTCGTCGCGGCTCGCTTCGTGGATGCTCGTGGGTGCAGCAACGGGAAGCGCGAGCTCGCCGCGCTGCCCTTCGAACGCGCTCGGTGCCGACGTGCTCTCGCCATCGGAGAAACGGATGCCGAAGCCGTCTTGCGACGTCGCGATCGTCGTCTGGGCCGGAACGTCGACGGCGCCAGCGAGGGCCACGTCGAACGCGGACAAGCCACCGCTCGTCTCGAGCAGCTGCGCCTTCTCGGCCTCGAGCGCGGCGACGCGGGCGTGCGCCGATGCGACGCGCGCCGTCGCGGCGACCGTCTCGTCGCGCAGCGCCGTCTCGTGCTGAGTCAGCTCGTGCATCTCTTGGACGTCGCGCTCGAGCATGCGCGTCAATCGCTCGACGCGCGCGGCGTGGCCGAGCAGCGCGTCGAACCCGCCCGCGAGCGGCAACGCTCCCGCGCGCGAGAGACGGTAGAGCGCGCGCGTTCGATCCTGCACGCGTCGGCTGCCGCCTTCGCGCGCGGCGGCCATGCCGGCGAGCTCCGCGTCGACGCGCGCGCCGTCGGCCTCCGCCTGTTCGACCTCGGAGAGCGCCTGCGCGATGTCGACGTCGATCTGCGTCAGCCGCGTGATCGTGTCGACCGCGATGCGTGGCCCGCCCTGCCCGCGCGCGACGTGCGTGATCGGCGCCGTGAGCGCGAAGACCAGAGCGAGGAGAGCGATCTTGCGCATGAAAGAGCCTCTCAGACGGTCAGATAACGACGAAGCGAGACCGCGCTGCCGGCAGCGCCGAGGACGCCGCCGAGCAAGAGAACGCCGAGCGCGAAGAGCGGCGGCATGAACGAGGTGCGAACGCCCGCGAGCGTCGTGAAGACACCGTCGATGCGCTCGTGCAGGCCGAGATAGAGCGCGAAGAGGAACGTGATCGCGAGCAGCGCCGAGAGCAGGCCCTGCACCGCGCCTTCCACGATGAACGGGCCGCGCACGAACGAGTCGCTCGCGCCGCAGAGCTTCATGACCTCGATCTCCTTGCGGCGACCGGTCACGGCGAGCCGGATCGTGCTGCCGACGACGAAGAGGACGGAGACGAGCACGAGGATCGCCAGCCCCGAGGCCGCGCCTCGGCCCGCGTCGAGCAGCGACTCGAGCTGGCGGAACCAGCCCTGATAGGTCTCCACGTCCTCGACGATCGCGAACGTGCCGACGCGCTCGGCGATCCGATCGGCGTGCGCGGTGCCTTCGCTCAGCTCGACCTCGAGCGACGACGGGAACGCATCGGCGGGGATCGACGCGAGCCCCGACGCGCTCGCGCTGTCGGCGAGGAACTGCGTGCGTGCTTCTTCCGAGCTCACGTACGCGACTGAAGCGACGCCCTGGACGCCTTCGAGCGCCATGCGCAGCTGCGTGACGTCCTGCGGCGAGGCGCCATCGCGGAGAAAGATCGTCATGCGCGCCGTCTCGCCCCAGCGCTCGGCCACGCGGCTGAGGTTCGTCATCGCGATGAGCGCGGCGCCGAGACAGAAGAACGCGATCGTGAGGCTGGAGACGGCGACGAGGTGCAGGCGCGCCTCTTCGCGCATGCCGCGCGCCGCTCGAGTGAAGGCTTGTCCGAGATCCATGGCTTCTCCGATCGTTCAGCGTGAGCGCAGGGCGATGACGTTCTGGCGCGGCGACGCGCTGATGCTGCCGGGTGAAGAGCCGGTGGCGAGCTCGAGGCTGCGCGTGCTCGACCAGTCGGTCAGGCCCTTGCGCGCTTCTTTCACGTTCCCGTCGTCGATGTAGACGATGCGGTGCGAGCGTTCCTCGAGGAGCGTGTGATCGTGCGTCGCGAAGAGCACGGTCGTGCCGGTCGCGTGGATCTCTTCGAAGAGCGTGAGGATGTCGAGCGCGAGGTGTGGATCCAGGTTGCCGGTCGGCTCGTCGGCGAGGAGCAGCGCTGGCTCGGTCACGATCGCGCGCGCGACGGCGACACGCTGCTGCTCGCCGCCCGAGAGATTTCCCGTGATGTCCTCGCCGCGGCCCGCGAGGCCCACGCGCTCGAGCGCTTCGGAGACGCGCGATCGGATCAGCCGACGCGACATCGAGAGGATCTCGAGCGCGATCGCGACGTTCTCGAACACGGTCCAGTGCGAGATGACCTTGAAGTCCTGGAAGACGATCCCGAGGTTGCGGCGCAGGTACGGGATCGAATCGCTCGTGAGGCGCGAGATGTCTCGGCCCGAGAAGAGGATGCGTCCTTCGTCGACCTGCTGCTTGCGATAGACGAGATCGAGCAGCGTGCTCTTGCCGGCGCCGCTCGGGCCCGTGATGAAGACGAACTCGCCGCGCTCGATCGTGAGGTTCACGCCGCGCAGCGTGGGCTGATCGGGCTTGTGGTACTTGAAGACGTCCTCGAGCACGAGGATCGGGCGGTTCTGCGCGGTCGCGCTCTGTCCGAGGCCCGCACGAAAGAATGCGAAGGGCCGGTTGCCGCTCGCCTTGTCCCCGCGCCCGCCGAGCGAGCGTCCGCCATTGTCGAAGAGGGCCATGCCTCGCGGGTAACAGGTACGGCCCGAATCGGGCAAGAAACCGACGGCTCAGGCGGATGCGTCGGCGCTCGCGGCGATGGTCGGGGATGTCGGGCTCGGCTGGTTCACACGGACGCGCGGGAGATAGCGGCCCGAGTCGAGCTTCTGCAGGATGCCGAGCAGGAACTCACGCGTCGCGCAGCGCAGCTCGAATAGCTTGTCCGAATCGGCGGCGCTGACCACGACGCGGAGCTCGGCCGTGCGCTCCTTGGCGTCGGAGACCTGCACCGCGACCTTGCGGCCGTCGAAGAGCGGGTGCTGTTTCACGAACGCCGTGATGTCCTGCCGCACGCGATCGAACGGCGTGCCGAAGTCGACGAGCATCTTCACGTCGCCGTACATCTCGCTGCTCGCGCGCGTGCCGTTCTCGAACGCCGACTCGAGCAGCTTCGTCATCGGGACGATGAGACTGCGCTGATCCCAGAGCTTGATCACGACGTAGCTCAGGTTGATCTCCTCGACGCTGCCGCCCTGTCCCTCGATCACGACCTCGTCGCCGACGCGGAGCGGCTGCGTGAACGAGAGCTGGATGCCGGCGAGCAGGTTGCCGATCGTGCGCTGCGCCGCGAGACCGACGACGACACCGGCGACGCCGGCCGACGCGAGCAGCGAGAGACCGAGCTGACGCACCGGATCGAACTGCATGAGCAGCACGGCCGAGAGCACGACGATGCCGACGATGCGCAGCACACGGCGCAGCACCATCACGCGCGTGCGCGTGCCGCGGGCGCGCCATCCATCGCGCTGCGCGGCGCGATCGGCGACCTCGCTCGCGCCGAAGTCGACGAGCCGCAGGAAGAGCCACGCGGCGGTGACGACCCACACGACTCCATAGATGCGCCCCAGCGCCGTCATCGCGCCCGGCGGCAGATGGATCACCTCGGCGAACAGGCCTACCGCGCCGAGAAAGAGCCCTGCGCGGAGGGGCGCTTCGATCGCGTCCGCGAGCTTGCGCACGTGCTGGCCGCGGTCTCCCTTGCCCGCGATGCGACACGCGACGCTCGTGATGAGCTTGCCCGCGGCCCACGCGATCGAGATCGACAGCACGAGCGCGAGGAGACCCGCGATCCACTGCCACGCCTCGAGGCCGCCCATCTCGTGCTCGATCAGGGCACGCGGGACGAAGTTGCCGAGCGGTCCCCGATCCACGCGCTGAGCGAGCTGAGACGCGGCGCGGACCGTCGCAGGCGTGAAGAGCCAGGTCGTCACTCCGTCGTGACGCACGCGACGCACCGCGACGATGGTGTCGACCCCTGCGACCTCGGTCACCTCGAAAGCCGTGTCGCTCTCGCGCGGCGTCTCGGTGAGGGCGCTCGCGTTGACGCGACGCGCATCGAGAACGGACGCGAGATCCTGCGCCGTCTTGATACCGAGCTCCGACTGACGATTGGTAGGGATCTCTCGAAGGTCGAGCGCGCGCGCCGCGTCTTGCCAGCGACCCTCGTGCGCGCTGGTGAGGAACGAGGTCACGGTGCGGCGCGGCGAAGAGAGGTCGACCGACGTCGTCGTTGTCGCCTGTGCGTGCACGATCGCCTCACACGGCGCGAAGCAGACCATCCCGAAGGCGAAAAGAGCCGCGAAGAATCGCATGCCCCGGAGCGAAGCACGCGCGGTGCCGTCAGCGCGGGTCGAGCGTCGTGTCGGCCAGCAACGCGACGACGCGTGAGCGCGCGAGCAAGCCATCCCAGCGCGACGGGCCGTCGACGAGCCGATCGATCGCGAGCGGATTCGGATCGACGCCGAAAGGCGCGTGGAAGATCCCCGCGAGCATCCGCTCCGTGACCTTGCCGTGCGGAGAGAACCCCCACATCGCTTCTTGCGACACGTCGTCCAAGCTCGCGTAGTAGCGCCAGACGAAGAACCCTGCGAACCACTCCTCGGGCACGAACGCATCGAGGCTCGCCTCGAGCGCGCGCGACTGTTCTTCCTCCGAGTACGCGACGTCGGTCATGCCGTCGGGCCAGAGCCAGGGCTCGACGGCGGCGTCGCGTCGCGTCGTGTAGCCGACCTCGACGAAGAGCACGGGCATGTCGAGCACCTCGCTGATCGCTCCGACCGCGTCACGCGCCTGGCGTGCTCCCTCTTGGTACTCCGCGAACGTCGCGCCGTCGTGGTGTGCGAGCGGATAGAACGCGTTGATGCCGATGAGGTCGAGTCGGTCCCAGAAGAGCACGGCCTCCGCCTCGTCCCAGTTCGCGCTGTAGGTGAGCAGCCCGGGGTACGCGGCGCGCACTTCGTCGATGAACGAAGCCCAGAAGCTACCGAAGCGGCCCGACCACGACTTGCACTCGACGCCGATCGAGAACGCGTCGACCTCGGCCGCCGCAGCGTCGCGCGCCCATGCGAGGACGAACGCGCGATAGCTCGCCTGGTAGTCGGCCCAGCCTTCGGGCGTGCCCGGATCGATCTCGCCGCGCCAGCCGACCTCGCTCCACACCCAGAGATGGGGAATGAGCAGCACGCGGATGCCTCGCTCGTGGGCCTGCTCGACGAAGCGCGCGATCGCGACGCGGTTGTCTTCGTAGGGCGCCTCGAAGTCCATCGTGATGTCGGTGCTCGTGAGCGACCAGATGCGACCGAACGGCGTGATCGAGATCCACGTCACGCCGAGGTGGACGAGCTCGTCGAGCAGCGCCTCGCTGTAGGGCGTTCCGTACCCGCGGCCCGGCCACTGCGAGCTCTCGATCGGCCCGACGGTCACGCCGCGGATGCCGCCGAGGCCCGCATCGCGGAAGCCGAGGCGGCCGCCCGGCAGGCGTCCTCCGTTCCACTGCGCGCTCGCGCTCGTCGCGACGCTCGCGAGTGCGAGCGCCAGAAGCCATGCGCGCGTGCTCACGGCGAGAACGCCGCGAACTGCAGCCGGAAGTCGCTGGCTTCCGACTCGCGCATCTCGACGAAGAGCGTGTAGGTCCCGATCGGGAGCGCGCTCACGTCGAGGTGCGCGCTGCCGACGCCCGAGGCGCATCCCGCGTCGGGCCCGGCGCCGCAGATCGCTCGCAGAGTGAGCCATACGTTGCTCGACGCGGCGGAGGGAAACACCCCGATGCTCACGCTCATCGGCGCGGTGAGCGTGAACGAATAGAACGCGTCGAGCAGGCCGGTCGGCGTACACGCGCCGCCGCGCAGATCGTCTTGGAATCCGACGAGCGTGTCGTGCGGACGAACGTCCGTCGGAATCAGCAGCGCGGTCGCGCCCGCGCACACGTCGTTGGCAGGAGCCGTCGTCGGCGCGCCGAGCGTGATGGTCGCGGTCATCATGCCGGTGATGTCCGTCGTCTCGACGGTGATCCAGTAGTCGCCGGCGGGGAGGCTGTGCAGCGTCTGCGTCACCGTAGAGCCGCCCGCGACGCAACGCAGCTCCGACGCATGCACGCCGCAGCTCGTTCCGACCGAGGTCGCGTGAGAGATCGGGGTCGACGTGCTCACGGTGACGTCGTGCGTGGCGCTCAGCGAGAAATGGAAGTACGCGTCCCGCGTGGACACGCCGCTACCGCAGCCGGTCCCGCTGTCGTACTCCAGGGGATCGATCGACAGGCCCGCCGTGTTCGTCGTGCTCGTGCCCGGCGGCGTGATGTCCAGCGCCGTGGTGCATGCGTCGGCGATGCTTCGCGCCGCAGGGGGATCGACGAACGTGACGCTGGTCGACCACGAGACCGCATTCACGTCTGCGGGTTCGATCAGCACGTAGTACGTCCCCGGGCCGAGCGTGCGGCGCGTGAGCGATGCGTCGCCGGGAGGACTGCATCGGATGGTGGCGCTCGGCGTGCCGCAATCGGTCGTGAGCGCGAGGTACGCGCGTCCGGTCGTCCCGGCACCGGTCATCGTCGTCGTCGTGATCGTGACGTCGCGCGAGTCGCCCGCGGGGATCGTGAAGCGGTACGCGGCGTCGGTCGTCGCGGTCGCGTGGCAGCCGAGCGTGTAGTCGTCGCTCGTGTCGGAGAAACGACCCGTGAACGTGCCACCGGCCGAGACGTCGACGGTGCTCGCATCGCATCGATCGATGGCGGGAGGAGTCGTCGGCGCCGAGAGATCGATCCGCAGATCGAACACTGCGGCACGCAACGGGCTCACGATCAGCGCCCAGCTCCCGGCCGGCAAGCTGCGCTCGTCCAGCACCGCCGGCGCCGCGTTCACGCAGCGCAGATCCGTGCCACCGGCGCAGTCCACGTACCGGCGCAGCGCGAGGCCGATCGTGGCGGGCCCCGTCGCCGTGACGCGAACGTCGTGCGTCTCCGTCAGCGTGAAACGGAACACCGCGTCGGGCCCCGAGGATCCGCAGCTCGTCGTGTAGTCGTGCGCGAGACCGGTCGTCGATCCCGAGAACGTCCCGCCGGTCGGGCCGAGCGTGAGGATCGTCGCCTCGGCGCACGTGTCGTTCGTGGGCACGCACGTGGGATCGGCGAAGTCGCGCAGGCCGTCGCAGTTGTCGTCGCGCCGGTTGTCGCAGATCTCGATCGCGCCCGGCAGCACGTCGGCCGCGTAGTCGTCGCAGTCGGTTCCGCCGCACGTGGAGGCGACGAAGCCGTCGTGATCGAGATCGCGCGCCGTGAACACGCAGCCGCGCGTGTCGTCACACGAGTCGAGCGTGCACGAGCTCTCGTCGTTGCAGACGAGCGGCGCAACGCTCGTGCAGCCGCGGGCGATGTCGCACACCTCGTAACCGTCGCATGCGAGGTGATCGCTGCACATCGCGTGGTCGGGAACGTGGACGCAGCGATCGGCCTCTTCGAGACAACCGTCGGTCGTGCAGTCGATGGTATCGGTGCACGGCGTCGTGCCCGTCGCGCAGTGGCCCGAGACGCAGATCTCGGCACCGTCGCAGAAGCATCCGTCCTGGCAGTCGTTCGCAGATGCGCACGCGCGACCGACCGTGCCTCCCGGCGAGACACACGTGTCGGTCACTGGTGGTGGTGGTCCGACGTCGATCGTGAAGTCGTTCGCGTCGATGCCCGAGTCGTTCGTGAGGAAGGATGCATCGGGATGCGTGACCGTGACGCCGGCCGTGCATCCGCACGTCAGGACGACGCTCAGGAACGCTGAACGCAGTCTGATCACATTCCTGGGGTGATGAAGACCTGGAACTCGTAGTTGCCGGAGGCCGAGCCGAACCCGTCGATCACGTAGAAGTAGGTGCCCGCGGGCAGCTGCTCGGCGAGCTGACCGGTGTCGCCGGCGCCGCTGAAGTCGTCGCACGCGACGTCTCCGCCGTTGTGGCAGCTGTTCGTCATGCGGTAGAGCACCGTGTCGAACGTCGATCCTTCCGTCGTGGCGAAGACGCGGGACGGAGCCGCGAGGTCGAGCCGGAACGCGACGTCGGGCGCGGGGGTTCCGGAGATGCCGCAGAGGTGCGGATCGTAGTCGCTCACGAACCCGATCGTGGTCCCGCTCCAGAACCCGCCGGTGGCCGGGATCGAGATCGCGCTGCCGCAGTTGTCGTTGCCGGTCGCCGGCGTGGGCACCAAGGGCGGCGTCGTCGCGGTCACGGTGATCGTGTACGTGCCGGCGCGCGATCCCTCGACCACGAGGAAGTAGTCGCCGGGCGCGACGTTGTGCAGGTGCGAGCTGATCGGCGCGCCGGTCACGCAGCGCTGCTGCGAGCTGCCGTCCGCGCAGATCGTGCGCAGCGACGCGTTCAGGTACGCCGTCGCGCCTCCGTCGATCTCGATGTCGATGTCGCTGGCCGCATCGACGTGGAAGGAGTGGATGATGTCCCGATAGAAGTAGCCACACGTCGTGGAGTAGTCGTCCTGCGCGCCGGTCAGCGTGCCGGAGTACGCGGTCCCGAGCGTGAGCGCGATCGGATCGGCACACGTGTCGCCGTGGACCGGGGCCGTGCCCGCGGTGATGCCGATCGTGAGGTCGTAGTCGAGCTCCTCGAATGCCGACCCTTCGATCACGAGATAGTACGTGCCGGGATCGAGGCGATGGACGGTGCCGTCGGCGGGCGTGCCGCCTTCGCAACGCAGATCCGCCGTCGTCGTGCAGGTGCTCCGCAGCGACCAGTAGACGTACTGCGAGGCCGGCGTGCCGAGCGTGATCGACACGTCGCTCGAGGCAGTGAGGTCGATCTCGTACACGAGATCGCTCGCCGTGCCGGGATTGCACGAGAGCACCAGATCGTCGTGCACGTCGACGAAGCTCCCGGTGAAGTGGCCGCCGGTCGCCGGCACGACCGTCGCCGTCGCGCACGTCTCGTTCGTCGGCGCCGTGGTGGGATCGGTGATCTGCAGATTCAGCGCGACGTCGCCGCCGCTCTGGACGATCACGTAGTAGGTCCCGGCCGGCAGCGCGCGATGGCGAACGAGCCCGGGATAGCCGTCGTTGCAGTCGATCTCGCTCGTCACGGCCTCACACGTCGTACGCAGACCGAGCGCGACGGTGTAGCCGTCTGCTTCGCCCGTGATCGACACGTCGTGGGCCTCGGTCAGCGTGAACGACACGGCCACGTCGGGCTGGCGCGCGGTGGTGCAGCTCACCGTGTAGTCGGCCGAGGCCGCGGCGACGGAGAGCATCGTCGTGCCCGAGGCCGTGAGCGCGAGCGCATCGTCGCACGTGTCGTGCGGGGGCCGGCCGCAGTCGGCCTCGTCGATCATCGAGTCGCAGTCGTTGTCGATGCCGTCGCTGCAGAGCTCGGGGGCGCGCCCGCTGCGTGTCGGATCGCGGTCGTCGCAGTCGGTCCCGCCAGGGCAGAACTGATCGGGGTCGCCGTCTTGATCGAGGTCGCGCGGCAGGTGCTCGCACGAGGTGGTCGCCTCGACGCAGCGATCGATCGTGCAGACGTTCTCGTCGTCGCACGTCTGGTGCATCTCCACCATCTGGCAGCCCAGCGCGAGGTCGCACATCTCGACGCCGTTGCAGAACACGCCGTCGTCACATCGCGCGTGGTCGGGGCTGTGGCTGCAGATGAACGTTCCCGGCACGCAGATGTCGTTCGTGCAGGGGATGTGGTCGTCGCAGTCGGCGACCGTCGCGCAGTGCACGGAGCCGTCGGGGATGTAGGGCCCCGTGTCGTGGCCTGCATCGACCGGAATGATCGGTGGCGAGCCGCAGCCCGCGAATGCGATGGCCGAGGCCACGAAGAGGTACCGCAGGCTGGGCATGGGCCCCGTTTCGTAAGTCATGCGAGTGTTTTGGCGTCCCGTGGCGCACTGGATACTACACGTGCACCGCGGGGGGAGCACGCAGGCCCGGACCTTGACGTGCCCCCGTCCTCGGGAACAGGCTCGGGACGTGGAAAACGCCCTGCCCGAGGTCGCCCCTGCGCGGCCCAGCGTCCCCGACCGGATCAGCGTTCCCCCAGGGGATGGGCGCTTCGGAGACGGGCGCTTCGGAGGCGGCTTCACGCCCGAGCGAGGCGATTGGTCCTCGCGCGTGATGTGGTTCGTGCTCTTCGCCGTTCCGCTCGCCGTCGTGATCACCGCGGCGATGCTCACGCCGTCGGCCTCGGGCCACGGCACGCACACGCAGCTCGGCTTGCCGCCCTGCGGCTTCCTCGTCTTCACCGGGTATCCCTGTCCGGGCTGCGGCCTCACCACCGCGTTCGCACACATGGTCCGGCTGCAGGTGCTCGGCGCGTGGCACGCGAACCCGTTCGGTATCGTGCTCTTCGTGGTCACGGCGCTCACGATCCCGGTCGCGGCCGTGGGCTTCGTGCGCGGCTGGGGGGTGGTGGCCACGCTCGATCGATTGCATGCGGAGAAGATCGCCATCGGTCTCTCGTTGCTCTCGCTCGTCGTCTGGATCATCCGCGTCGCCTCGCAGGCCTTCGGGGGCTGAATCGCCCTCGACGCATGGACGCGTCTGCTCCGCCGATCGATCGGAGCCTGCTCCGTGCCGACCTCTCGCGCTGCGTGATCACGCTCGACCGCGATCCCGTGCGCGAACGGTTCGTCGTGGACCATCCGCCGCACGGGCGCGCAGTGATCGGTGTCCATGCGCTGCTCCGGCGCTTCGCCTCCGACTTCGACGTGAACGCGTGGCTCGGCACCTACCGCGTCTGCCTCGTCGGTCGCGCCGCATTCGATCGGCTGCTCGAAGGTGCGCCCCGCGCGTCGCTCCTCGACGTCGGCGCCGGGAGTGGCGCGGTTCTCGGCGAGCTCGCACCTCTCTTCTCTCGCGTCGTGGTCACCGAGACGTCGCGCGCCGCGGCCGTGCGACTGCGCCCTGCGTACGAGACGCACGAGATCGATCTCGCGACCGTCTCGCTCGCCGATCGCTTCTCGGTCGTCTCGCTCTTGCACGTGCTGGATCGCGCGCCGCGACCGCGCTCGCTGCTCGCCGCCGCGCGCGATCGCATGGCGGACGACGGACGCATGCTGGTCGCGTGCCCCTTGCCGATCCGTGCCCACGTGGATCGTGGCGGCGCGACGAGCGATCCCGACGAATGGATCGAGGCGGATGGCTCGTTCGAGGTCGCGCTCGCGGCGCTCGTGGACGGGCTGCTCGTTCCGGCCGGGCTCGTGGTCGAGCGCATCGCGCGCACCACCTATCTCTCGCAGGGCGATGCGCGGCAGCCGCTCTACGCGCTCGACGACGCGCTCCTCGTCTGTCGTCGCGCCTGATCACTCGAAGCGGTAGCCCAGAGCGAGCGCCATCGCGATACGCGTCAGTTGGGGCAGTGGGCGTAGGGCGGCAGCATCTGCCTGGTCGTGATCGGGCCCTCGGTCACCTCGACGATGCCGGTCATGGCCGTCGACGAAGTGAACGTCATCGTCTGATCGATGGCGCCGGTCGTCGCGTCGATCGATCCTTCGCCCGGATAGCACTCGCCGCGCGTCCAGCGGAGCGACGTGATCGCGATCGACGTCTGGATGCTCGCGCGCGTGCTGGTGAGCGTACCGTCGAGCCCGAACGCGCCCGACGTCGCCGTGATGGTGAGCGAGCCGGACAACGTGGTCGTACCGCTCGTGCCGCTGGTCAGGTCGATGTTCACGCCGAGCGTCGTCGCGCTGGTGCGGAAGCCGAGCGTGCCCGAGAGCGCGGTTCCGTCGAGCACGAAGCTCGTGAACGTGAGCATCGCCGTCGCCTCGCCGGCGCTCGCGCCGATCAGCACGCCGATCGTTCCGCTGACCACGTGGCCGCTCGGCGTGGTGCAGCCCGCCGTGCCGAAATCGATCGTGATCATCGCTCCGGTGCGCGTGATCGTCCCGCACTCCGTGAGCGTCGCATGCGTGTGCGTCTCGATGTCCATCGCGTTCTGATCGGCCGTGTTGCCGCGGACGAGCACCGGGTCGAAGCCGAGCACGTCGTCCGAGACCTCGAGCGCGCTCTCGGTGGTGACCAACGAAGCACTGCTCTGACTGTACGCGTCGTGATCGATGCCGCCTGTCGCCGCCGCGCCGTTGCAAGCTCCGAGGCCGAGAACCGAGACGAGGAGAAGCGAGCGTGTGTGATGCATGTCTCGAAAGATAGCGGGGCCCGGACGGAACGTTCGTGAACGAATCGTGGACGCAATCAATCGATGCAGAGGCGGCGCGAGCGACCGCCGGTCGTCGTGAGGGCGCTCGTCGGATAGGCGCTCACGAAGTTGAAGCACATCTCGTCCTGCGTGCGCTCGCCGAAGTAGATCGCTTCGTCGCCGCCGTTGTCGTACGTGCAAGTCGTGCGCAGCACGTCGCCGGGCTGGATGACCATCGTGCCGCCCGGCGCCGGATACGCCGACTGCGCGTTGAAGTCCCAGCGCCCGATGTCGACGAGCGTCTCGATGTTCGTCTCGCTACCGCCGCGCAGGACCTCGGTCCGGAACGCGACGCCGTGCGTGTGCATGTGCGGGCCCGACGCGACGATCGTGACCGGCTCCGTGATGTCGGGGGTGCACGTGCCGACGACTTCGTGCCCGATGGCGCGCGGCGCGATGTCGATGTTCAGCGAGCCGAGCGTGGAGGTGCCGATCTCGTGCTCGCGAGGCGTGTCGGTCGTGCAGAGTGCGACGCCGCTGCGATCGGCGACGTCGGTGTAGCCCGCGACGTTCCAATAGTGGACCTGCAGGATGATGAAGCCGCCAGCGTTCGGGAGCTCGCGACCTTGGTCGGCGGCGAGCACCTGGTTCTGGCCGCCCGGCGCCCAGCCGGTGAGGAACTGCGTGCCCGTGTTGATCGTGCCGCCGAGACCGCACTCCCACGCGTCGCCAGGCGACACGCCGCTCGGCAGCGAGTCGGCGGCGAAGATGATCCAGTGGTGGATGACGCGCGCGTCGTCGATGATCGGCGCGAACGCGGTGCCCTGCGTCGTGTCGCCGAAAGGAGCGGCGAACGCGAAGCACATGTAGGTGTTGCCCTGATCGCCCGAGCTCGGATCGAGGTGGAAGGGAGCGCTCGTGTCGCCGATCGCGTGGGCCGTGAAGGTCGCGCTCGGCGTGCACGGCAGGTACTCGGGGCCGACGTGATCGCTCGGCCGCGTGACGCTCGAGGTCCCGTCGCCCGGAGGCGCGCCCGCAGCGATCCACGCGTCGAGCGTGGCGAGCGCCGCGTTCGGCAAGAGGCCGGAGGCTGGCATCGGGTGCTGCGCGTCGTGGATGCGCATGCCGACGCGCTCGTACACCTGCAGCGACGGATCGGTGACGGCGGGCGCGTGCATCGCTTCCCACGTCACGAGCGACATCGGTGCGCCGTACTGCGGGGCCGCTGCGTGACAGGTCGCGCAGTGGGCGTCGACGATCGACTGCACGTCGGCCGGCAGCGGCGTCGGTCCGCTCGCTGGCGTGCCGCATGCGACGAGCGAGAGCGAGAGCGAGAGCGAGAGCGAGAGCTTGTTCATGACTGCACCTCGGGTCAGCTGGCCATCCGGGAGCCGGTGAGCACGATCGTGAGCTCGCCGAGCATCCCGCTCGTCGTGAGCACCAGCGTTCCGTCCGTCGCGCCGGCGGTGAATCGCGTGTCGAATGTCGCGCCTGCCGTCGTCGGTGCGGGCGCGAAGCACTCGGGCACCACGCTCAGCATGTCGCCGGTTGCCGTGTACGTGCCGCGCACGTCGGTGACCTGGTGGCGTACGATCGTGCCCGCGATGTTCGTGTGAAGCGTGAGATCGAGGGCGAGCTCGAGGCGCAGACCCGTCGCCGTTGCCACGATCCACGCGGTTCCGCCGATGCTCGACGTCGCGGGGTCGTACATCCCGGCCGACTCGGGGCTCGTGTAGATCGTCACGTGATCCATGCGCCAGACGCCCGTCGGATCGCCTCCGGTCTGCATGGGAATCGGCGAGCCAGCATCGGCGTCGAGGATGACGAACGCGCCCGTCATCGCCGGCAGGCCGCTCGGTGCGGGAGACACGTCGCAGGTGTCGTTCGCATCGACGTGAACCGATGTGTCGGTCGTGCGCACGGCGTCCGTGCCAGCATCGCTCGGCCCGGCGGCATCGACCGCGGGCGCAGCCGGTCCGCACGCGACGACCAGAGAGAGGGCGAAGAAGATCGAGCGACGACTCATGCGGACGACCCTACCGGCGCATCACGCCGCCCGCTGTGGACGATTTGTGCACGTCGACTCGCCAGTTGGATCGCGAGGCGTTCGTGAGCGATCGTGGAGCATGGCTTCGGTGCTCATCGTCGAGGACGACGGCGCGATCGCGACGCTCGTCCGCGATCATCTCGTGCGCGCGGGGCATCGCGTGGAGCTGGCGCACGATGGCGACGTCGCGCTCGCCCGCGCGGAGACGACGCGCCCGGATCTCGTCGTGCTCGATTTGATGCTTCCCGGTCGCAGCGGCCTGGAGGTGTGCGCGACGCTGCGGAGGCGTCCGCCGCCGCATCCGGTCGTCCTCATGCTCACTGCGAGGCAGAGCGAAGAGGACGCGGTCGCGGGCTTCGAGGCAGGCGCCGACGACTACGTGCGCAAGCCCTTCGGCGTGATGGAGCTCGTGCGGCGCGTCGAGGCGCTGCTCGTGCTCGGCCGTCGCCATGCGCCGCGAGCGAAAGAAGCGACGCGCTGGCGCATCGGCGCGCTCGCGATCGATCTGACGGCACGCACGGTCAGCGTGTCCGGTCGGGCGGTGCACCTGACGCCCAAGGAGCTCGATCTGCTCGCGCATCTCGCATCGCATCCACGCTCGGCGATCGATCGCGAGACGCTGCTCGGTGAGGTCTGGGGCTACAGGCACGCCGGTTACGCGCGCACCATCGACAGCCACGTGACGCGCATCCGCAAGAAGCTCGCGGCGGCCGGCATCGAGGACGAGCTAATCACGACGATCCACGGCAGCGGCTACCGGCTCGATGCGGACGTCGCCAGCGAGGATCCGTGAGGCTCTCGGTCCGCATCGGTCTGGCGATCCTGGGGCTCGTCTCGTTCGTCACGATCGTGCAGGGCGCCGCGCTCGCGCTCGTGTTCCTCGATCAGATGGTCGGCGTCCGCGAGCGTCTCGCGAACGAAGGGCTCGCGCTCGCGCGCCTCGCGGCGATGAGCGATTCGGTGGACGACGCGTCGCTGCGGCGCGAGCTCGGACCTCTCGATCACCTCCGTGTCGGCTTCTACTCCGCCGAGGGAGCCCGCATCGCCTCGAGCCACGACGATCCGGTCGTGCGCGCGCGGCTCGACGACGACCTCATGGCGCGCGCGCGCTCGCATCACGGAGGAGCGCTCTACGTGACGCCGCTGCGCCCTGGCGCGCCGACCGATTTCGTCGTGGCGATCGAGGACGCCCGCGGGACGCGCTACCTCACCTTCTACGAGGACTCGGCGCTGAGGCAGTTCCCGAGCACGCGCGGTCGCATCCTCGTGTTCGCCTCGCTCGTCGCGGTCGCGCTCGCGCTCTTCATCACGTGGCTCATCGCACGCCGCGTGCGCTCCGCGATCCAGACGACCGAGCGCACGGTACGACGCATGGCAGCGGGCGATCTCTCCGCGCGGCTCGAGGATCTCGGCGACGACGAGCTCGGACAGCTCGGGCGCGACTTCAACGCGATGGCGGCGCAGCTCTCGCTCCACGTCGCGCGCCTCGAAGCCGAAGAATCGAGCCGCAAGGCGCTCTTCGCCGCCTTCACGCACGAGATCAACACGCCCCTGACCGCCGTGCTCGGCTATCTCGAGTCGCTCCGGATGCCCGAGATCGACGCCGATGTGGACACACGTCGACGTTACGTCTCGGTCGCGTTCGACCAGGCACAGAAACTGGATGCGCTCGCCGACGACCTCACCACGCTGTCCAAGCTCGACTACGACGGCATCGTGCTCGAGCGCGAGCCCACCGATCTGCGTCGTGTCGTGCAGGACGAGATCGATGCGCTCGCGCCGCGCGCGAGCGAGCGACACGTCACGCTGCGCGTCGAGGGCGAAGAGGTCGTCGCCGAGATCGATCGCGCGCGCGTCGCGCAGGTGGTGCGCAACCTGCTCGACAACGCGATCCGGTACGGCGCGGTGAGCAGCGAAGTGCTCGTG
>CAYSCF010000045.1:0-31242 GCA_964429305.1 uncultured Sandaracinaceae bacterium
TGCCGCGGGCGCCCTGCCGCAGACGCTCGATGCGCGCGATGCCCTTGCCCAGCGCGGCCAGCCCGCCGCCGGGCTCGTCCGATCCCGAGAGCACGTACGCCTCGTAGTGATCACCGCGGAGCATCACGCCGAGCGTCGCGAACGAGCCCATGCTGTGCCCGAAGAGCACCTTCTCCTTGCCCGCGTGCGCCTTGCCAGCGTGCTGACCGAGCGTGACGAGATCGGATTGGATCCCGTTCCACCCGTCGAGGCCGGCCCAGCCCACGTCGGCGTCGGTGACGGTCTTGCCGTGGCCGCGATGATCGTCGGCGTACACCGCGTATCCGCGCTCGGTGAGGAACGTGGCGAATCGCGCGTACCGCGTGCCGTGCTCCGCCATGCCGTGCGCGATCTGGACGATCGCGCGGACGTCGCCATCGGGAAGCCAGGACTGCGCGAAGAACTTGGCGCCGTCGTCGCCCGCGAGCTAGAAGGTCTCGTGTTTCATCGTCGTCTCACTTGTTCTCGGCGTCTTCGAGACCGAGGAACGTCCGCGTGCGCGGATCCTTCGGCGCCGCGAGGATCTCTTTGGGCGGTCCGTCTTCGATCACGTGCCCTTCGTAGAGCACGAGCACGCGATGCGCGAGCTCGATCGCGAACTTCATCTCGTGCGTGACCACGACGAGCGTGAGCTTCTCTTCTTCCGTGAGCTTCTGGAGCAGCTCGACGAGATCACCCACGCGCTGCGGATCGAGCGCGCTCGTGGGCTCGTCCATGAAGAGCACTTCGGGGCGCATCGCGAGCGCACGTGCGATCGCCGCGCGCTGCTGCTCGCCGCCGCTCATCATGCGCGGCAGCGCGTTCTCGCGATGCGAGAGCCCGACCTTCTCCAGCAGATGCCGTGCGTAGTCGCGCGCCTGCGCGTGCGGCTCCTTCTTCACGTGGACCGGCGCTTCGTAGACGTTCTCGAGCGCCGTCATGTGCGGGAAGAGATGCCAGGTCTGGAACACGAGACCGCTGACGAGGCGCAGCTTGCGCAGCTCGTCCACGTGGTGCTTGTCGTGCGGCGTGAGGTTCGCCGACGAGACGCGGATCGATCCACCGTGGAACGTCTCGAGCGCCGTCATGCAGCGCAGCGCCGTGCTCTTGCCGCCGCCCGAAGGACCGACGAGCGCCACGACCTGGCCTTTTTCGATCGTGTAGCTCACGCCCTTGAGCACGGTCCGATCGCCGTACTTCTTCACCAGCTCCGTGACGCAGATGGCTGCGGCCGGCGTCACAGAAGTCGCGTCGCTCATGGGTTCCTCGCGAGGCGCTCTTCCATCCGCTTGCTCACGATGGAAAGGGGATAGCTCATCGCCATGTAGAGGCCCGCGCAGAGCAAGCCCGGCACGAGCCAGCTGTGGACGTCGACCGCCGTGATCTGCATGCGCTTGGTGAGCTCCACGACCGTGATGACGGAGACGAGCGAGCTGTCCTTCAAGAGCGCGATGAAGTCGTTCGTCACGCCGGGCAGCGCGATTCGCACCGCTTGCGGCACGATGATGCGTCTGAGGGCGAGCATGCGCGACATGCCGAGCACGGTGGCAGCCTCGAGCTGGCCCGGCGGGATCGCCTGGATGCCCGTGCGATAGATCTCGGCCTCGTACGCGGCGTAGTTGATGCCGAGCCCGACGATCGCGGCGACCATCGCGTCGTACTCCGTGAAGCCGTCCCATCCGATGGCCGCGCGCATCGTGGGCATGACGCCGTAGTAGAGGACGTAGAGCTGCAAGAGCACAGGCGTGCCGCGGAAGAGCTCGACGTAGCTCGTCGCGACGAACGAGATCGGTCGCGGGCCGTACATGCGCGAGAGCGCGAGCATCAGTCCGAACGCCACCGCGAGACACATCGCGAACGCGCTGACGAAGATGGTGACGCCCGCGCCCTGCACGAAGAGCCACGCGTGATGCAGCGTGAAGGTGGCCGTCGAGCGCGCGAGAAGCATCGTGCGCGTGTCGTCATCCGTCCACGAGACGAGGCGCTGCTCGCGCTCGCCGTCGATGTTCCAGCGCGCGAAGATGCGGCGCGCCTCCCCCGACTGCGCGATGTGCGCGAGCGCCGCGTCGATCGCCCGACAGAGATCGCCGTCGGCCTGGCGACACGCGACGGCGTAATAGCCATCCTCCACGTCCTGCACGAGGTGCAGGTCGTCGTGCACGAGGCCGTAGCGAGACGCGATGATGTCGTCGAGGAGCACGCCGTCGATGCGATGCCCCTCGAGGTCTTGATACGGCTCCTCGGTGCCGTCGTAGCTCACGACCTCCACGTCGTGCTGCATCAAGATGTCGTAGCTGAACGAGCTCGAGAGCGTGCCGACGCGATGGCCGTGCAGCGACTCGAGGTTCGTGACCGTCGCGTCGTCGCGTCGCGCGACGAGCTGCGCGGAGAAGATGAAGTACGGCCGCGTCATGAGGACCGTCGCCGCGCGCGCCGGTGTGACTTCCAGGCCGTTCATCGCGACGTCGAAGCTGCCGCGCTGCAACGATGGGACGAGGTTCGACCAGTCGTTCTGGACGAACTCGGCACGCACACCGAGCTCCCGCGCGACGGCGTCGGCGAGCTCGACCTCGAACCCGACGAGCTGCCCGGGATGATCCGGATCTTCGAAGACGTACGGCTCGCCGCCCTGCACGTCGCCGCCCCAACGCAGCACGCCTGCTTGGCGAACGCGCTCGAGGGCGGAGTGCTGCGTCGTCTGACAGGACGCGAGCGTGAGCAGGAGCGAGCACGCCGCGATCGACCGAACGAGCTTCATACGCGCCCAGACGCTACGTCACTCCGTCGAGCGACGCGAGAGGATCAGGTCGAGCAAGGGCTCGATGCCATCCGATCGACCGAGCGGAACGCACGCGGCGCCCGCACGGTCGAGAGCTTTCGTGAGCGTCGCGCCGCCGGCTGCCTCGGATCCCCACACGATCGTCGTCGCGCCGTTCGGCAATCGGCGCAGTGCCGCGGCGACGGCGGCCGCGTCGGCGCTCGTCGGGGAAGCACCGTCGAGCACGACCACGAGCGCGTCGTACGCGAACACGGCCTTCGAGAGCGCGGCGTCGTCGACCACGGCGATCGTCTTGACCCGATCGTGGCCGAGGCAGAGCACGAGCCGATCCGCGAACTCTTCGCGTGCGGTCAGCACGACGACCGGGACGGGGCGCGCGACCGTCGTCATCTGCGCGGTCTCGGTTCCGTCCGTCTGCTCCTCGTCGTCGAGCTCCACGTCGAGCTCGACCTCGACGCTGGCCGTCCGCGGCGAGCGAGCGAGCGCACGCGCGAAGAGCGCATCGACTTGGTCTCGGATCTGCGAGGCGTCCTCGTCGCGCAAGCGCTGGCGTACGGCGTGATCGAGCGGGCCGCTCGCGAACGCGCGCATCTGCTCGATCGTCCGCGGCGGCGGCCGACCCGATGCCTCGAGCGCCTCGAAGAGCAGCGTCGTCGCCATCGTCGGCGAGACCACTCCCTCGAGCGCTTCACGCACCATGATCAGCTCGGCGCGCCCCATGGAGCGATGATGCCAGAGCGACCTCCGCGGGAGAATGGCCGCCGCCGAATCGGTGCTATCTGTGGGCGGTGCGCGTTTCCGGAGAGGTCGTCGCCGGTCGCTACGAGATCGAGGAACGGATCGCCGTCGGCGGCATGGGCGCGGTCTATCGCGCGCGGCATCTGCTGTCGCGGCGCGGCGTCGCGATCAAGCTGCTGCATCCGCACCTCGCGATGGACGTCGCTGCGGCCGAGCGGTTCCGTCGCGAGGCGCGCGCGGCGGCCGACATCGGCCATCCGGGCATCGTCGAGGTGCTCGATGCGGGCCGTGAGGAAGCGACCGGCTCGCTCTTTCTCGTCATGGAGCTGCTCGAAGGCGAGAGCCTGCGCGATCGTCTCCTGCACCCCGAGATCACGCGCGGCGAAGCGCTCGCGTTGATCGACGCGCTGCTCGATCCTCTGGCGGCTGCCCACGAGCGTGGGTTCGTGCATCGCGATCTCAAGCCCGAGAACGTCTTCGTCGAGCGCGAGGGCCGCGTGAAGCTGCTCGACTTCGGCATCGCGAAAGACCTCGGGACGGAAGGCGCGACGCTGACTGGCGTCGCGCTCGGCACGCCGCACTACATGCCGCCCGAACAGATCATGAGCAGCAAGGGGGCGACGCCCGCTTCGGACGTGTGGGCGATCGGCGCCATGATCTACGAGATCGTCGCGGGCGCGCCGCCGTTCACGGGGCCCACGCCGCACGCGGTCGTCGTTCGCGCGTGTGCATCGCCGCACGCGCCGCTGCGCGAGGTCGGCATCGACGTGGGCCCTCGACTCGCGACGCTCGTCGATCGTGCGCTCGAGAAAGGCCCGCGCGATCGGTTCCAGAACGCGCGCGAGCTGCGCGACGCGTTGCGCGCGGCGTTGAGCGCGGATCCCGACGCGTCGCGCGCGCCCGTCACGATGCGCCCTCACGCAGCGCCAGTGGATCCGTCGAACGACACCATTCCTTCCGTGCGGCCGGCTGCCTCGACCGGAGGAACCTCGTGGCAGCGCGTCGAGCGGGAGGGGCTCAGCGTCGCGCTCCCGCCCGGCTGGGCGCTGCGCGAGTCGTCCGTTCCCAACGTCGTCGCGCTCGTGATCGACACGGCCACCGAGCACGACGACGTGCCGACACAGATCCGGTTCAAGCGCGACGAGTGGCCGGGAGACACGCGCTCGTACGCGGAGCTCGGCATCGAGGGCATCGCGCGGATCGGGCGGCTTCATCGCACGACCGAATCGGTGCTCGCCGATCTCCCCGCAGTCGAGGTCGACGCGACGTACGACGTCGATCGCCCGTGCCGTACGCTGACTCGATGTGCCGCGCGAGCCGGTGTGGGCTGGGTCGCACAAGCGAGCGCCTCGCCAGAGCGCTTCCAGGGCGAAGCGGCGGTGTTCCGCGCGATCCTCGGCACGCTGCGCCTCGCATCGTGACCGAACCATGACGCGCTGACCGAACGGTGACGGCGCGCGGACGCAACGGTGACGGTGAGCGCCGCGGCGAGGCGCATGTTCACATCATGAACAGCTCGCTCGCGTTGCCCGCGCCCGTGGCTCCGCCCGTCTGGTCCGCCGAGAAGAAGCCGAACTGGGCCGGCATCGTTCCGTTCGCCCTCTGTCACCTCGCGGCGCTCGGCGCGATCTGGTCCGGCATCACGTGGCAAGCGGTGGCTCTCGGCGTCGGGCTCTACTGGCTGCGCATCTTCGGCGTGACGGCCGGCTACCACCGCTACTTCTCGCATCGCGCGTTCGAGACGTCGCGGCCGTTCGCGTTCCTCCTCGCGTTCATCGCCGAGTCGACGGCGCAGAAGGGCGCGATCTGGTGGGCCTCGCACCATCGCCATCATCACCTCTACTCCGATCGCCCCGAGGACCATCACTCGCCGCGCGCGCACGGCTTCGTGCAGGCACATCTCGGCTGGCTCTTCTCGGGCACCGAAGAGACGGACTGGAAGCGCGTGAAGGATCTCGCAGCGCGTCCCGAGCTGGTGTGGCTGAACACCTACTGGGTCGTGCCGCCGCTCTTGCTCGCGCTCGCTTGCCTCGCGATCGCCGGATGGCCCGGGCTCTTCATCGGCTTCTTCGCGTCGACCGTGTGCACGTGGCACGCGACCTTCGCGATCAACAGCCTCGCGCACGTCTGGGGCTCACGCCGCTACGACACGAAGGACGACAGCCGCAACAACCCGCTGCTCGCGTTCCTCACGATGGGCGAGGGCTGGCACAACAACCACCATCACTACATGCGCAGCGCGCGGCAGGGTTTCTTCCCGCACGAGATCGACATGACGTATCTCGTCCTGCGCGGGCTCGCGATCTTCGGCATCGTCTGGGATCTGAAGGAGCCGCCGGCGCGCGTGCTCGCAGCGGGCCCAGCGTTCAGCTCATCAGCGTCGTGAGCCACGCGGCGAGCGCGGCGCCGACCGTGAAGGGCACGATGATGCCGATGCCGATCAGCGTGAAGCCCACGCCCACGAGGAGCTTGTCCGTACGCGTCGGCTCCGCCTTCGGATCGGCCTTGTAGCGCTTGATGATGTCGAGGTTCTGCCGGTTGCTCCGGTAGAAGAAGTCGAAAGCGTCGCCGACGACCGGGATCGCGCCGACGAGCGTGTCGATGCCGATGTTGATCACCATCCGCAGGAGCGCGATCGTCGGAACGCGCTCCTTGAGCGCGAGCAGCAAGAGCGCCGCCGAGCTCCCACCCGTCACGAGATCACCGATGCCGGGGATGAGCCCGAGGATCGGATCGAGCCCGATCTTGATGTTCGTCCCGGGGATGCGGAGGAAGTCGTCGAGCAGGGTGACGAGCTTTTCGGCCCACGGCGCGAGCTGCACCGAGAGCGCCTTCTTCACCTCGTCGGAGACGTCTGCACCGAGCGCCTTGTCGACGGCGCGCTTGCTGATCTCTTTCCCGAGGATCTGCGCGCGCTTCTCCTCGCTCAGATCTTCGAGCGGGACGGCTTTGCGCGGGACGATCTCGGATCCGGCCATCAGGAGATCAACGCCGGAGCGACGACGGGCATTTCGGCGCGCTCGTCGAGCCACGTCTTCACGCACGGCCACACGGTGGTCGGCGCGTCGCGCCCGATGACGATGTCGATGTGTCCGCACGGGAACGCACGATACGTCTTGTCGCTCGATCGGCTCGCGTCGTAGGCGGGCTTCACCGACTTCGGCGGCGCGAGATGGTCTTCGGTGCCGGCGATGACGAGCAGCGGCCGCTCGAGCATCTCGAACGCCATGCCGTAGTCGATCATGCCGTCCATGCTCTTCCAACCCTGCTCGCGGCCCGCGCGGAAGATGTCGAGCGCGACCTTGAGGCTCGTGTGCTCGAACGTGCGCGCGAGATACTCGTCGAGGACTTCGCGCTCCACGCCGCCCGGACGCCAGCCACGGATCGGAATCGGCAACAGGCGCGAGTCCCAGAACGCGCGGCGCTTCTTGAAATGGTTGCCGACCGCGCGCACCGGCAGCGGCAGGTTGCTGTCGAACGCGCCGGTGAAGCCGACGAGCCCCGCCATCTCGCGCAAGAGAAGAAGGAGCGCCGAGCCCTGGCCGAAGCGATACGGCGAGCCGATCGTGACGATGCCCTGCGTGTGCGACTTGAGCGACGAGCCCGCGACGCTGTAGCTGATGAGCCCGCCCATCGAGTGACCGATGAGGAAGAACGACTTCTCGCCCGAGAGCTTCATCGCCTCTTCGGCGAACGCGGGCACGTCCTCGCGGATGTACTCGTCGAGCGTGCGCGGGCGCGGCGCACCGAAGCGACGGCTGCGTCCGTGGCCGCGCAGATCGACGTTGAACACGTCCCAGCCGTCGGCCGCGAGGTAGTTCACGAACGAGCGCTTCGTGCTGTGCCAGGTGTATCGGTTCTGACCGAACCCGTGCACGAGCATCACGACACCGCGGGAGTGATGCCGTCCGGCCTTCCGCTTGCGGACCATGCCGAGGGGATGCGGCCCCGGCGTCATGATCACGTCCTTGAGGAAGAGGCCTCGCTCGTCACCGTCGATGGACTGCTCGACGGTCTCCGTTCGGAGAATCACGAGCGCAGCATAGCGCGGCGTGCGCCTCGGCGTGGTGCGGACCTCGCACGACGGGGAGGACGGCCGGAGCGTGTGATAAGATCGAGCGCGATGCGTGCTCTTCTCCTGGTCCTCGTGCTCACGCTTCCGGCTGCCGCGAGCGCGCAGCAATCCGCGCCGCTCACGCGGGACGCGCTCGTCACCATGCTCTCCGGCTTCGAAGACACGCCGACGCTCGCGCAGATCCGTGCGCTCGGCGACGGCGCGGTTCCGATGCTCATCGCACTGCACGACGACGCGCAGGTGATCCAGCCCGTGCGCTTGCGCGCCGTCGAAGCGATGGGCGCGTTCTCGACGCCGGAGGCTCGCACCTTTCTTCTGCGCGTCATCCACGACCCGCACGAGTCGCCCATCGTGGTGCGCGAGGCGATCGAGGCGCTCGGTCAAAGCCAGGGCGCGGCATCGGTCCCGCAGATCGCTGCGATGCTGAGCAGCCACGAGCGCGTGATCCGCGAGAGCGCGATCGACGCGCTCGGCGCGATCGGCACGACGGCGGCTCGTCATCGGCTCGCGCAGCACGCATCCCACGAGACGGATACGGCCCTGCGCCAACGCATCGCGACGCTGACCGCCGCCCAGTGAAGATTTTCTGCCATCACGCCATCAAGTTGTCGTGAGAGTGGCCGCGCGCGAGCGTTTTCACCCCTAGGGTGCTGGGCACACGCGCAGGTGCCTTGTATCGTGGGCGCCGCCGTGGCCGAACAACCTGCACGCGTCCTCGCTCCGTTTGCACGTGCGACACGCGAGGCGCTCGAGAGCGTCGCCGCCGGGCCCGTCGCGACGTCGTTGCTGTTTCGTGCGCTGACCACGGCGTCGTTCGCGAGCGTGCCGGAGGACACGGCGGGCTTCCGCGCTTTCATCGACGGTGCGCTGCGCACCGAGCTGCAACGGATGCTCGGTCCGGCCGCCGTCACGCTCGTGCTCGGTCGGCTCGGTCAGGTCGCGTTGATGAACGAGACCGCCACCGCCCCGATTGGCTCGACGAGCTCGCGGCCGCCGACGGGGCGACACGAATCTGGCTCGCACCCCGTCGTGCGCACGCGCGAGCCCTTTCCCGCGCCGACGGCGAAGCGGCCGACGATGCCCGCGCCCGCGAGCGCGGCCAACGAAGGGCCGGCGCGATCGGAGCGCCGCCTTCGTCCGCCCGCGGCGACGCTGCCGGCGATGCAGAAGATGACGCGATTGCTTCCGTCGTCCGTGATCGTCGTCAGCCTGGACAAGACGTTCGTGAGCGACGTGCAGCGCGAGGTCGGCGATCGCTGTCCCGTCGTCGTCGTGCAGACGCCGGCCGAGCTCGCGCGCGCGGCGACGCACGCGGTGAGCCGCATCGTGGTGCTGGTCGGGATCCTGCCTTCGATCGATCTGCCGACGTTCGTCGGGCTCGCACCGATCCTTCCTGCCGACACGCGGATCGTGCTGTGGGGCGCCGATCAGAAGACGCTGCAGCGCCTCGGAACGCGTCTGCCCGTCTCGTGCGACTGGATCGCGAGCGGCGACTCCAAGACGCCCGGAACGTTCGCGCTCTCGATCCTCTGACGCGTCGCGGTTGTCACGAAGCCGCCGCGCAGAGCGCACGTTCGCTCGGCATGTTCGCTCGCATGCACACATCGAACGAATGGAAGTCGGCGCTGACGCGCGCCGAGCGTCTCGCGACCGAGGCGTTGTTTCTCAGCCGCAACAGCGCGCCCCACCGATCGTACGCCGAGCTCAGTCAGCGCCTCGACGACGCCGAGATCGTCCTCGAGCTGCTCGCGCGTGCGGATGACTTCGCGGCGCTGGCCCGCATGACCGATGATCGCGAAGAGGCGGAGGAGCGTGCGCATGCTGCCGAAGCGCTCGCGCGAGAAGCACGTGACGAGGCCGCCCGGCGTCGCGACGGCATTCCCGCCACGCAAGCCATGCTCGATCCCATGGTGCCGTGACCCATCGCACGGCGTACATTCCTCTCCCCATGCGCTTCGACATCGCAGAGACGGACCGCGCTCGCACGAGAGGCGAGGATCAAGAAGACACGGCGCGCTTCCGGCGCACCGCGGGCCGGTTGCGAATCGGGTTCGTGTTCACGCGCAAAGAGCTCGATCGCACGAAGCTGAGCGGCGCGATCGAGCGCGTGCTCGGACGTCCCGTCGATCTCGTGCGCGCCGCGGCCTACACGGATCTCGCGGAGGCCGTGACCGAGAGCCAGGTGGACGTCGCGTGGCTTCCTCCCGCGGTCTACCTCCACGTGCGGCGCGCGCTGGGCGTGAGGCTCGCGGCGATGGTCGAGCGCAGCGGCGCTGACGACTACCGCAGCGCCCTGCTCTGCCGGACCGGGACGATCGAGACGATGGAGGATCTCTCGGGCGCGCGCGCCGCCTGGGTCGATCCGTGGAGCGCCGCGGGATACCTGATGCAGCGGGCCCTGATCCGCGCACACGGTCTCGATCCCAGCGCCATCCTGCGCGAGCGTTTCGTCGGCTCGTACGATGCGGCGCTCGAGGCGCTCGCTTCGCGGGAGGCCGAGATCGCGGGCGCGTACTGCACGGTCGCGCGTGACGGACGCTTGCTCGATCAGAGCTGGAGCCCCGAGGCCCGCGTGCGCGTGCTCGCGACCAGCGCGCCGATTCCTTCCGACGTCATCTGTACGACCGGCGCGCTCTCCAGTAGCGATGCGATCGCGATCGAGAACGCGCTGGCGAGCGACGAGGCTCGGAGCGTCGCGCACGCGCTCGGCGGCACCGGGCTCGCGCGACCCGACCCGGCGCACTACGACGCGCTCGAGCGCGCCGTCGGCAGACGCACCTAACCCCTCAGCGCAGACGAATCTGATCGATCGGCACCGCGCCGTCGCGATCGACGATCTCGTCTTGGTAGTGTACGCGCATCGTCCCGTCGTCCCCGGCGCCGAGCACGACCGCGGGGTGCCACGCGCCGTCGCGACGCACCCAGACGATGCGCTCGCGCGTCAGCGACGACGTCTCGGGCACCGCGCGCTCCGCGAGATCGTCCGGAACGTCGAGCGTGCGATCGAGATCGCGTGCTACCGCGAGCCCCACGACGCCTCCGAGGATGGCGATGGCGGCCAGACCTGCAGCGAGCATCTCGAACGACTGCGTTCCGCGTGGGCCTGGCGGCGCTGCGCCAGCCGGGGCGACGCGCGCGCTCGGAACGTCTTCGTCCCCGCCCGCGCCCCAGTCGTCGTAGCGAACGCGGTAGCTACCGTCGCTGCTGCCGCGGAGCACGACGGCGGTCCACCACCGGCCACCGCGCTGCGCCCAGACGCGCGAGCCCGGTGTGAAGCTCCTGATGCCCGTCGCTTCGGCCACGACGAACTGTCCCACGGCGCGCTTCGCCCACGGCACGCGCACGTCAGGTCTCACACGATCGACACACGCGCGCGCCACGGAGCGAACGTGCGCCGATCCTCACGCGAACGATCCATGGCGTCATCGCGCCGTCACGCAGCGCTGCGACACCGTGAGGATGTCGACGACGAGCGAGATCCCCGAGCGCGACCCGCATCGAAGCTTTCTCGATCGGTTCTACGGAACGGCGCACGACGCCACGCGTCGCTACCACCTCTTCGGCCGCGACCGTGTCCTGCGTGATCTCGCGCGCCAGCGCTGGCGCACGCTCGTCGAGGCGGGGTGCGGCACCGGGCGCAACCTCGGCGTGCTGCATGCCCTGAAGCCCGCTCGACGCTACGCCGGTGTCGAGCCGAGCGCGCCGATGCGAGCACGCGCCCTCGAGCAAGCACCGTTCGCACGCATCGTCGACGCGCTCGCCGAGGATGCGCCGTATCTCGCGCTCGCCGGCGGGCCGCCCGATCGCATCTTGTTCTCGTACTCTCTCTCGATGATCGGGGATCCGGATCAGGCGCTCGCGCACGCCCGCATGTCGGTCGGCGAGCGTGGCCAGATCGTGGTCGTCGACTTCGGCGATCTCGGCAACATCCCGCGCGCGTTCCGGCGCGCGTTCGTGCGATGGCTCGATGCCTTCCACGTGTGCCCGCTGCCCGCATCGCTCTTCGCTCGGCACGACGCGCGCCTCACGCCGGGTCCAGGCGGCTACTACCGCGTCGCGACGATTCCGCCGATCCGTCAGCCGTTCACCGACGCCTGAGCGATCAGTGCGCGCGAGATCGCGCGATCGAGCGTGAGGCCCCCGAAGACGGCCAGCCGCGCGCGGCGAGCATGCCGCGCGCGTGACGAATCGCGGCGACCCTCTCGAACCGGCTCGTGTTACCGTTCCGTCACGTGGCGGCGCTCCAGTGTCGCGCGTCCTTTCGGCCCGCGTTCACGAGGAATCGCCAACCATGCGCGCCAGTCGCATCACTCCGTCTTCGCTTTTGTGTCTTTCGTGTGTCGCGATCGCGCTCGGCTGCGAGACACCCCCGCCGCCCGTCGATGGCGGCGGCACCACGCCCGACGGTGGCGGTACGAGCCCCGACTCCGCGACTCCCGATGGCGGCGCCATGCCGGGACCCGACGGCGGATCGGTCCGGGGGACACAGGTCACGTACACGCCCGTCGGGTGCACGTACGAGGTGCGATCGCCGATCGTCCTCGACGCCCGACTGAGCGCCGACGTGTTCGGCGCGTCGCCGACGACCGATCACGTGCACGTCAGCTGGTCGGCCGCGACGGACTCGACGATGACGGTCATCTGGCGCTCCGACATGGACACGATCGCGTCGTCCGTGCTGATCGGCACCGATCAAGCGGCCGTCATGTCGGCGGACGGCGCGACGGCGACCGTCACGCGTCAGGACGGCCACGCGATGCTCTACAGCAGCGCGACGTCGGGCGCGGGCGCAGAGCGCATCCACGAGGTCCACGTCTGCGGCCTCTCGCCCGACACGACCTACTACTACCGCGTCGGTGGGCCCGGACACTGGTCGGCCGTGTTCGACTACTCGACGGGACCGGCAGCGGGCGCGACGACGCCTTGGACGTTCGGCGTGACGGGCGACAGCCGCGGCAGCGATCTCACGAGCCCGCCCGGCGACAACGCGTGGGCGCTCGCGCAGCATCGCCTCCACGATCGCGCCACCGAGTTCGAGGTCTTCACGGGCGACGGCGTCTTCCTCGGCTCGAGCCAGCCGCTCTGGAACACCTGGTTCGAGGGCATGGACGGCGCGTTCACGGTGCAGGACTACACGGCGCGCCATCCACTGATGATGAGCAACGGCAACCACGACCTGCTCTCGATCAACTATCTCGTGCAGTTCGCGATGCCGCAGGAGCAGTCGACCGGCGAGCTCCCCGACGGCGAGGAGTGGTACTCGTTCGACTACGCGAACGCGCACTTCGTCGTGCTGAACGACACGACGACGAGCGCCGGAACGATCGCGGGCGCGGAAGCCACGTGGCTCGAGGCGGATCTCTCGGCGGTGAACCGCACGACGACGCCGTGGATCTTCGTCGTCCATCACCAGACGCTCTACACGTGCGGCACCGGCGGCGCGCACGCGCCCGACGCGACGGCGCGCACTGCGTGGCAGCCGATCTTCGATGCGCATCACGTCGACTTCGTGCTCGCGGGGCACAACCACTTCTATCAGCGCTCGTACCCGATCCACGGCATCGACACCGTCGCAGCACACGACGCGAGCGGCGCGCCGACGATCAGCAGCGGCGATCCGTCCGGCACCGTCTACGTGGTCGCCGGCGGCGCGGGGGCGCCGTTCTACGGCGTCGACACGTGTCCGCAGATCCAGGTCGGCATGGCCGTGCGCAACTACATGACGTTCGAGATCACGAATCGCACCGTCACGATGACGGCCTACGACACGCTGACGAACGCCGTCATCGACACGATGACGTACACGAAGTAGCGGCTCAGCTCTGGACGAGCATCGCGACGAGCGCGGTGCCCGCCGAGACGACGACGACGAACGCCCAGGCCAGGATCTCTGCGCGGTACGCAGGGCTCATGGCGCGACGTTGCACGACGAATGTGACGGCTGCGTGAACCCGGTGTGAGGGATGCACATCGAGCACACGTCACACGGCGGACACGATCGCGTCACGCGCCGCTCGCGCCGCCGGGGGATCGTCGGGCCGCTTCATGCGCCGCGCCTCGTACTTCGTCCTGGCTTCGCTTCTGGTTGCCTCGCCCGCGCTCGCCGACTTGCGGGTCTGGCAGGACAACGTCCCGGTCGATCCCAACGCGGCGCCGCCCTCCGAAGAGGACGAAGCGAGCGACGAGACGACGACCACGACGACGACGACGACGACGAATCCGGACGGGACGACTTCGACGACGACGACCACGACGACGGCGCACACGACCCACCACGCCGCTGCGGCCGCGACGCGCCAGCATCGTCCGTTCCTCGACGACTACCGCTGGATCGACATCACCGGCTTCGTCCAGCCCGGTTACATCCAGCGCCTCGACAACCCCGCCGAGGGCGCCATCGCGGGCGTCACCGACGACTCGTTCTGGCTCCAGCGCGCGCGCTTCGGCATCAACGCGCAGCTCTTCGAGTGGCTTCGGTTGCGCTTCGAGATCGAGACGCAGACGACCCCGTTCCTCACGGACGCGTATCTCGACATCGCACCGATCCAGGAGTTCCAGATTCGCATCGGGCAGCAGCTGGTGCCGTACCTCCAGCAGTACCGCTACCGCGAGATCAACCAGTCGTTCCTCGACCGCGCCGTCTACGTCCCGATCGCGCCCGATCGGACCTACATCCCGTACTTCGGCTTCAACGGTCGCGACATCGGCATCCAGATCATGGGACGCGTCGGAGATCTCGCGCCCAGCGCCTCGCTGCCGGTCTTCCAGTACCAGCTGGGTGTCTTCGACGGCGCGGGCCCGAACGTCGCGTTGAACAACGACGGCGTGTTCCTGTACACGGGCCGCCTCACGCTGAACATCCTCGGTCTACCCGTCGGCTGGGAGCGACAGAACGACCTCGCGCACAACCACATCCCGCGGCCGAGCATCGCCTTCGGTGGATACTCGAACTGCGATACCAACGGGAACTGGAACCGCGGCTTCACAGCCGACATCGACTTTCGTTGGGAAGGCCTCTACGTCGAAGGGGCCTTCGTCTGGATGCGCAACGGCGCCTCTGGAACGGCCAACGCGATCTCGTCCACCGCGACCACCATCCAGATCCAAGGCCAGCACGACGCGTTCTTCCTCGCGAACAGCAACCAGTGCGCAGGCACCTCGAACGGCAGCACGACGCCGACGAACGATCCGACGCTCGTGACGCCGCAGACCTTCGACACCGTGTCGCGAGGCGCGCATCTGCAGCTCCAATACGTTCTACCGCGCGTGCTGACGGACCTGCCGTTCTCGCTGATGGACCTCGAGCTGCTCTTCCGCGCCGACTGGGTCGATGCGAACTCGCCGTACACCCAGTCCGATCCGCTCTTCGGAGGCGGCCCCGGAAGCCCCGGCTACGTTGCACCGCCGAGCTACACGGATGCGCTCAACCCGCCCACGCGATGGCGACTGACTTTCGGGCTGAACTTCTACCCCACGGGCGAGACCCACATCCGCCTGGGGATCAACTATCAGCTGAACCGTGAGGCGGAGAACGTCGTCATCACGGGCACGACGTACCAAGGCATTTCCAACGACGTCTTCTGGCTCCAGCTCACTGCCGGTCTGTGACAACGAGAGGCTCTCCATGACTCATCGCATTTCGCTCGCTTCCCTCGTGCTCTCGCTCGCGTCGATGGGTCTCGGCTGCGAGACCACCGGCGCCACCATGCCCGACACCGGGCTCGTCGTGATGCCCGACAGCGGTGTCGACGGCGGACCGGCGCTGCAGACCAGCTACTCGTACACGCCCACCGGCTGCACGTACATGGTGCGCACGCCGACCGTCACCGAGGCGGGCGCGGGGCGCGACGACTTCGGCGCCACGCCGATGGCCGATCACGTACACGCGAGCTGGGCGGGGCCGACCGATACGACGTTCGCGGTGAACTGGCGCTCCGACGTGGACACGCACGCGTCGTCGCTGCTCGTCGGTACGGATCAGGCGGCGGTGATGGCGGCCGACGGCGCGACGACCGGCGTCGAGCGTCACGACGGTCACTTCATGGTCGTGTCTTCGCTCGTGCACACCGACCCGCCCGACATGATCCACGAGGCCCACGTCTGCGGGCTCACGCCGAACACCACCTACTACTACCGAGTCGGTGGCACGGGCCACTGGAGCAGCACCTTCTCGTTCTCGACGGGACCCACGATCGGATCGACGGACCCGTACATGTTCGGCGTGACTGGCGACAGCCGCGGTTACGACATGAACGCGTGGGCGATCACCGAGCAGCGCATGCAGGCACGCGCGGTCGACTTCGAGATCTTCAGCGGTGACGCGGTCGAGATCGGCAACGTCCAGTCGGAGTGGGATCAGTTCTTCGAGCAAGAGATCACCGGCACGGGCGCGTTCCAGGTGCAGGACTTCCTCGCGTCGCACGCGATGATGATGGCGAACGGCAACCACGACGTGCTCTCGCCGAACTACCTCGCGCAATTCGCGCTCCCGCAGGACGTCTCGCCGAGCGAGATCGGCCAGGGGGAGGACTGGTACTCGTTCGACTACGCGAATGCGCACTTCGTCGTGCTCAACGACACCGTCGCGAGCGACACGATCCTCTCGGGTGACGAGGCAGCGTGGCTGCGCTCCGATCTCATGGCCGTCAATCGCACGACGACGCCGTGGGTCTTCGTGATGCACCACCAGCCGCTCTACACGTGCTCGCTCGGCGGCCACAACCCGGACACGACGCTGCGCAGCGCATGGCAGCCGATCTTCGATCAGTTCCACGTCGACATCGTGTTCGCGGGCCACAACCACGAGTACGAGCGCTCGCATCCGATCTTCGGCTACAGCGCGGGCGGCGGCATGCTCGCCGGCTCGGTCGCGGGCGGCGCGCCGACGTTCGGCGCGGACGGCAATCCGTCGGGCAGCATCTACATCGTCGCGGCGGGCGCCGGCGCCCCGCTCTACCCGTGCGACATGCACTGCCCCGAGACCGCGTTCGCCCAGTCGGTGCGCGCGTACGTCACGTTCCAGATCAGCAACCGCACGCTGACGATGAACGCGTACGACTCGCTCACCGACACGATGATCGACACGCTCAGCTACACCAAGTGACGTACTCTTCGCGGCCGTGAGGTCGCGCGTCGCTTCGATCCTGCTGGTGCTCTCGCTCTGCTCGGTCGCCCTCGCGCAAGACGTGACGGCGGCCGAGTGGGTCTCGCGCGCCGAGGCCGCCGAGGCCGATGCAGATCCCGAAGAAGCACGCGACGCGTGGCAGCACGTCGTCGACGTCGCTCCGACCTCGCGCCTCGCGTCGCGTGCACGGACGCGCATCGCGTGGATCGATGCGCGCAGCGAGGGCGACTACGCGCCGCTCGCGACGTTGATGGCGTTCCTCGATCGCGCGCCCGCCGAGCGAGACGCGATGGTCATCGGCACGTTCACCGACCAGGTCGACGCCATGCCCGCCGGCACGGTGCGCGCCGAAGCGCGTCTCGCCATCGCGGGCGAGTGGATGCGGCTCGGACAGACCGAGCGCGCGCTGACGGCGTGGCAGGCCGCGCTCGACGATCCGAATCTTCCGGACGGCGAGCGTGATCTCGTCCACGAGTCGATGGCGCGCACGCGGATGAACGCGGGAGATCTCCAGGGCACGCTCGACGAGCTCGACGACGCCGACCTCGGCACCGTTTCACTCCATCACGCGGCGGAGCGGCGGCTGCGCGCCGAGACCTGGGTGCCGATCGCCTACGGCGTGGTCGCTGCGTTCGTGCTCGCCGTCCTCGCGATCGTGGTCCGTAGCGGCCGGTGGCGGGACGTGCTCGCGGCGATGCGCGATGCGCCGCTTCGATTCGTCGTGGCCGGCCTGCTCGCGCTCGGGCCCTACGCGATCGTGCGCTGGTGGGGAGACGACTCGATCGATGCGTTTCTCGCCTTCGCGCCGTGCTCGTTCGTGATCGTGATCCTCTCGTACGCCGCGGGCGAAGCGACCGAGGCGCGTGGGATCCGCCTCGGCGTCGGCGCGTTCGCCGTCGTGGCCGCGCTCGCGAGCGCCTACGCGTCGGCGGCGCTCTACGCGGAGGCGCTGCCGTTCGCATGACGCATCTGCCGCGAAAGGGAGTCTCCGTGCGCACGCCGAGCTCGGCGATGCTCGTGCAGATGCTCTTCGTGATCGGTGCGCTGGGCACCGGTGCGGTGTCGGCGCTCGTCAGCTACCTCGGCCCGCGACGCGGGAAGGAAGAGCCGGAACCGAAGAAGCCCGAGGTCGAAGCGAAGCCCGAGGGGCTCGATGAATGACCTCGTGCGGCGCCGCATCGCGGCGGGCGGCGCGATCGGCGGGCTCGCGGGTGCGCTCGGCTATCTCGCCGGTCGCTTCTATTTCCACGTCGTCATCGGCACGAGCGGTCCGAGCATCATTCTGCGCGAGGCACGCGTGAACTTCCACCTCGCGCTCGCCATCGCGAGCTTCATCGCGCTCTTCGCTGCCGTCCTCACCATGGAGCTCGCACGCACCGAGGCGCGCGTCGCGACCATCGAGCGCGTGGTCACGCGCGCGGCGCTCCCCACCATGCTCGTCACCATGGTCCTCTTCTTCTTCTGGCCATGACGCTGCTCGAGGCGATCCACGGTCACGTCGGCGTCCTCGCGATGGTCGCGCTCTTCCATCCCGCGCTCTTGCTCTGGAGCGGCAAGCCTCTGTCGCGCAACGCCAAGTTCGCGCTCGGCGCCTCGCTCTGCCTCGTCGCGCTCGCGTTCGCGTTGGGCCTGACCATCTACCCGGCGTATCGCGAAGAAGTGAAGCCCGACCTCTTCCGCACCGACGTGCGCGCCGGGCTGCTCTTCGAGACCAAAGAGCACCTCGCCTGGGTCGCGCTCGTGGGCTCGATGGGCGCGGGCGTCACCGGGTTGATCGCGCCGCCTCGCGCGGTGCAGACCAGACGTCTCGCTGCACGGATCTTCCTCGGCGCCGCGATCGCGTGCACGCTAGCGGCGTGTCTGGGGACTTGGATCGCGTCCGTACGATCGTTCTGATGCGTGCCGCTGACGCACGCTGTGCCGTTCGCCGCACTCTCACACCCGGATTTTTCCCGAGGATCGCGAGGCACGACGCTTGCTGTTCGGTCGGTGTGCTCGTTCGCGCGCTCGTGGTGCTCCTCGCGCTCGGTCTCGCATCGCACGCCTCGGCGCAGGCGTTTCCGATGCCGCCACCGTCTTCGCAGCCCGCGTCATCGGGCCCGGCGGATCTCCTCTGGCCCGGCGCGCCACCGTCCGGCGCGCTCCACCATCCGATCCTTCGACGCGGCCACGACATGGGCCTCATCTCGACGGGCATCGCGCTCATCAGCGCGGGCATGATCACCGGCGTGGCGATCGCGAGCGCGGATCTCACGGGCGGCAACTGTCGCGACTTCTCGTTCACCACCAGCTTCAGCGACACGCGCGTGTCTTGTCAGAACGCGCCGCTCTCCCTGATCCCGATCGCGGGGTCCATCCTGGTCGGCTCCGTCCGCTTCAACGGCACCGAGATCGACGGGCTAATGACCCTCACGGGGATCGTGGGCGCGATCCCACAGATCCTCGGGCTGATCTTCTTGCTCATCGGCGTGCATGGCTACACCGAGGATCTCGGCGAGGCGACGAGCACCGAGATCGCGTGGTCGGTGAGCCCGATCCTCTCGAGCACGCAGGTCGGGCTCTCGCTCGGGCTGACGCTGTGAGCGCGCTGCGCGCCATCGCTTTCGTGCTCGCCGTCGCGCTCGGCGCGAGCGGATGCGGGGGATATCGAGAGCGCGGAACGTTGCCGACCCTCGTGTTCCAGATGCACGGCAGCCCCGACGCGGAGGGTTTCATGCGCCTCACGGAGCTGGCGACGCACCTCGGCTACCACATCGACTTCGCGGACGCGCGATACGGCGTGTTCGGCGTCCACACCATCGCGCCCCTGCCGCAAGGCGTCGGCCCGGCCACCGTCGTCGTCCAGTGTTACTCGGACGGCCAAGCGACGGTCACCGTGCTCGGCGGCATGGGCGTGCCGCAGAGTGATCTGACGCGCGTGTCGGACGGCGTTCGTCGCGAGGTCGTCGCGTTCGAGCGCGCGCTCGAAGCCGGGCGGGCACCATGATTCGAGCGCTCGTGCTCGGCCTGCTCCTCGTTGCGGGGTGCAATCGCGGCGGCAGCGTGCCGCGCATCTTCGGGCCGCTCTCGCGATCCGCAGCGTCCGATCTGCGTTGCGAGCGTATCGATCAGATCCTCTACGTGACCCCGCGCGTCGTTCAAGTGCGCGGCTGCGGCCGAAGACAGGAGTACGTCGTCGACGCCCGACGTCGACCCATGCACGGCATCCCGCGGGTCGAGACCGTCGCCGCGCACGATCTCTTCTGCGACGGAGCCGCGCTGCAGGTCGAGTCGCCCGCGCCCGCGGTTCGCGTCATCGAAGGATGTCAGCGGCGGGCACGCTACGACCTGCGCTGCAGCGGCGCCGACTGCCGATGGACGATGACCGCGCACGCGGGCGCATGGGCGGGAGGCGACATGTCGATTCCGGCGCAGTTCGCGGCGCACTGGGAGCTGCCGCCCGAGGCCGCACAGGCACCGATCACCGCGCCCGAGGGCTACGTCGATTTGCTCACGGTCGACGTGCCCACACCGCCGCCGCCGACGTCGACCGCGCCGACCGAGCCTGTCATCCCGGCGCCGCCGTGAGCGGCCAGAGCCACGCCGCACCGCGCACGCCGCTCGCATCTCCGTGCATCGGTGGAACCAGGCGCGTCGAGACGTGATCGGTGAACGCCCACGCGCGCCAGCGCTCGGGCACGTCTCGATAGAGCGACGCGATGTTCGACACGCCGCCGCCGAGCACGATCACGTCGGGATCGATGACGTCGATGATGGTCGCGAGGCCGCGCGCCATGCGGTCCGCCAGCCGCTCGAGCGTCTCGCGCGACGCGGCATCGCCCCTCGATGCGATCTCGCGGGTCGTGAGCCGCTCGCCCGTGCGCGTCTCGTGATCGCGCGCGATCCCCGGCCCGCTGAGCCACGTCTCGAGACAGCCCCGCTTGCCGCAGTAACAGTCCGGGCCCGGCAGCTCGTCCGCGCGCGCCCACGGCAACGGGTTGTGGCCCCACTCGCCCGCGATCGCGTGATGTCCGGTCAGCGCGCGGCCTTCGATCACGACGCCGCCGCCGCAGCCGGTGCCGACGATCACGCCGAACACGATCGTTGCGCCGCGCGCCGCGCCATCGCTCGCTTCCGAGAGCGCGAAGCAGTTGGCGTCGTTGGCGATGCGCACCGGACGAGCGAGCACACTCGCGAGATCGCGATCGAGGGGCTTGCCGTTGAGCATCACCGTGTTCGATCCGCGCAAGAGGCCCGTGACGGGAGAGAGCGAGCCCGGCGTGCCGACGCCGACGGTGCACTCGCCGATCCCCTGCTCGAGCTCGCGCACGAGGCCGCCGATCGCATCGAGCACGCTCCCGTAGCTCTCGCGCGGCGTCGCGATGCGCTCGCGACGCGAGATGGATCCGTCGTCCTCGAGGACGATGCCTTCGATCTTGGTGCCCCCGAGATCGACGCCGATCCGCGCCACGGACCTTACTTCTTCTCGTCGAGCTCGTCGGCGAGGTAGCTGAGGATCACTTCGTCGAGCGACTTGTCGCTCAAGAGATCCTGGCCGAAGAGCGAATCGCTACGCGGCTTGGGCGCTTCCTTCGCCGGGGCGGAGGCACGCGCGGAGCTCACGGGCGTCGTCGCCGTGTAGCGTCCCGACGTGCGGCTCGCGCTCGCCGGCGCCGGAGCTGCCTGCGGTCGCGGGAACGTGGCCGACGACGTGCGCGCGGCGTGCGACTGGGCGGGCGCGATGCCGGGGCTCGAGTCGAGACCGACGCTCGTGATCCCCGCGGGCGTCGGCGGCGAGGGCGGCACCGGATCGTTGAACGCGCCACCGTCGAACGTCGCGGCCGCGCGCTCGAGCGCGTCGATGTCGACGGCCGCCGAGCTCACGTCTTTCTTCGGCTCGTCCTCGATCGAGATATCGCGCAGCGCGAACTCGCGCGCGCCGGCCATCTCGTCCTCGTCGAACAGACCGTCGCGCAGCGCGATGATCATCGCCTTGTGCTGGGCCTGCATGAGCTTCTTGGCGATCGCCGGGAAGCGCTCGGTGCCGAGATGTTGCTGGTAGCTCGTCTTCTTGGTCGCGATGATGCGACCGCCGTCCGCGAACAAATGCGTGAAGATGTGCGCGTGCTGCACGCCGGAGTCTTCCGTCTGGATGTGGAAGACCTTCCCGTGATGACGGACGTTGTTGTTGTATCCGAGCAGCGGCGAGGGCATCGAACGCTCTCACACTACCACTGTTTGCGGAGGCTCTCCCGAATCCTGGCAAGCCGGGCGGGCTGGTTTCAGCCCGACTGTCAGCTCGACAGGCCCGCCACGAGGGCGCGGGCGGCCGCATCGACGACCTCGGCCGCCCGCGGGATGACGCCGCCCATCGCGAAGAAGCCGTGGATCAGCGAGCTCTCGTACTGCATCTCCACGCGCACGCCCGCCTCGCGGAGCTTGGCCGCGTACTGTTCTCCCTCGTCGCGCAGCGGATCGAAGCCAGCGACGGTGATCCAGGCGGCCGGCAGATCGCGGTGGTCGCTCGCGAGCAGGGGCGAGCCGCGCCAGTCGAGCTCGTCCGCCTTGCTCCGCAGGTAGCGATCCATGAACCACGAGATGAGCTCGCGATCGAGCAGGTAGCCGTGGCCCAGCGTGCGATGGGACTCGCTGATGCGGCGCAGATCGGTCGCCGGGTACACGAGCATCTGCATGCGTGCGCGTCGAGCGTCCTTCGCGTCGCGCATCGCCAGACAGATCGTGGCGGTGAGGTTCCCGCCCGCGCTGTCGCCACCGATCGCGACGCGATCCGGATCGGCGCCCAGCGAGGCGGCGTTCGCGAACGCCCAGCGCGTCGCCGCGAGACAGTCGTCGACGGCGGCCGGAAACCGATGCTCCGGCGCGAGGCGATAGTCGACCGCGACCACGATCACACCCGCGTGCTTGCAGAGCCGCCGCAGCACGCGATCGTGTGAGGCGAGGCTCCCGATCACGAACCCGCCCCCGTGGAAGTACACGAGCATCGGGAGCGCGCGCGGGCCCTCGACGGGCGCGTAGACGCGGATCGCGATGTCGCCGTAGGGCCCGGGGATCATCCGATCGTACACGCGCGGGACGCCGACGAACGGCACGTCGACGAGCCGTGAGTTCGTGTCCGAGGCGAGCCGTGCTTGGCCGGTCGGCTGCGACGAGAGGCGCGGGATGCGCTCGGCGATCTGGATGAGCGCGGCCGTGTGCGCATCGAGCTCTTCACCGCGATCGTTTCGCGGCAGCGGCGCGCCTCGGAGGCGACGGACGGTGCCGATCAGTACGCGAGTCGCGAGATGCAGGGCTTCGTTCGAGCGATCCACGGGGCGAGGCTACTCGATCGAGAGATGCGGGGATCAGCGCTTCGGAAAGCGACCCGTGCCCGGGCTCGTCGGCCGCTCCGATCGCTCGGTTGGCTCCGCGGGTGGCGCCATGGGCGGCGGCCGGTCGCTCTTGCGTGGCGGCATCGTCCCGAAGAGCGCCGCGCGACGCGTCGCAGCGTCGACCGGCGGTGGGCGCGTCGAGCCCGAGTCGTACGGCGTCTTCGCCATCGAGCCGCGCGTCAGCCAGCGATGCGCGTCGCTCGAGCCGGGAAACCCCCGCACCTTCGCGCCGGAGGCGAGCGCGGCCATGTTGATCTCCGCGACGAAGAGCTCGTCGAGCGTGATCAAGGCCGACGCCGTCGCGTGCGGGGCCCGTGCCCACGAGAGAACCGCGTCGCGTGCCTCGCGCGAGACCGTCGCGTCGCGCAGATCGACCATCAGACGCATCGTCTCGTGCATGCGCGCTTGCTCGGCGGCGGCCTCGCGCAGCCCCGCCGCGTCGACGACCTCGACGTTTCCCGACACGGTCACGAGCGCGTACGCAGGGCGCGATTCGAAGTGCAGCTGCATCCGCTCCCCAGCGGCGAGTGTCGCGTAGCAGCGCACGCGAGACAAGACTCTGACGAGGTCTCTGCCGGAGGGTCAGCCCCTTCGCCGTTCGCGCGAGCGGCGAACGCGCAGATCCACCAGCTCGCGGGCCACGCCGACGATGCGATGCCATTGCGTGCTCTTGCTCTGCCCGGCACGGCGCGGGCGGCACCGAATCGTCACGCGGCTCGTCTTCTTGCGAGCGGCGAGCATGCGGATCGGGAACTCGAAGTTCAGGAAGAACGAGTCCGGCGGCAGCTGATCCGGATCGAAGAGCACGCGACGGAACAGATACGGCCCATCGCTGCGCATGCGAACGCCGTGGACCGCGAAGATCAGCGCGCGGACGCCGAACGAGAAGACCTTGCGATCGAGGCCGTCGTTGCGGTCGTCGTAGACGCTGAACACGACGTCCGCGCCCGTGCGCTTCTGTTCGGCGCGCAGCACGCCGATCGCCGCGGGCTCGATCTGTCCGTCGGCGGGAAGGAACGTGACCCACTCGCCGGAGGCCACACGCACACCGCTCTTCAGCGCCGCGCCGATGCCGCGGTTCTTCTCGTGGCGAACGATGCGGTGCGCGCGGCCCGCGAGCGCTCTCGCAGCCGCATCGCTCGTCCGATCGCGCGAGCCGTCGTCGACGAGCACGATCTCGCTGTCGGGCTCGTTCGCATCGAGCCACGCCGCCAGCTCCCCGAGCACGGGCCCGATGTTCTCTTCCTCGTCGAACGCGAAGATCACGATGGAGAGGGCCGTCACGGGCGCTCGCGTAGCACGCGCGCGGGCGTGCCGGCGGCGATCGCGTACGCAGGCACGTCACGCGTCACGACGGCGCCCGCGCCGATCTGCGCGCCGCGACCGACGCGCACGCCCGGGAGCAGGATGCATCCGACGCCGAGGTCCGCGTCGTCCTCGACCACGACCGGCGCGAGCTCGACCGCCGCGTGGAGAATCGGCACGGCGCGGCCTTCTTCGCGATGCACGCTCGTCAGGATGCGCACCGCGGGCGCGATCCCGACGTTGCGGCCGATCTCGATGCCGCCCGCCGCGTGGAAGAAGCACTGCTGGCCGATCCACGTGCCATCGCCGATGCGCAGCGTGTTCTTGTAGTAGCCCTTCAGCATGGCCTGATGGCCCACGTAGACGTCGCGCCCGAGGTGCACGTTCTCGGGATGAAAGACGAGGCAGCCCTCCTCGAACACGCACCCTTCGCCGCACGACGCGAGGTCTTCGGGACGAAAACGGCCGGTGCCGTGCGAGCGAGGCGGCTTGCTGGGCGTGGCGGTCATGTCGCGCGAGCGTAGCGCGAACACGATGATCGCCGGGCCGCTCACCGGTGTATCCTCCTGCTCTCCTGAATGCGCGAATCGCGGGAGTACTTCGACGGGCTCGCTCGGCTCCATCGCACGGCCGACAAAGAAGAGCGCCGGGCCGTGTTCCGCACGAGCTTCGCGAACCTCGGCGCCGCCGCCGCGGAGTACCGGCCCGTGCCGCTCGAGGGCCTCGATCCGGTGGGCTTGCGCGACTCGACGAAGCTCGCGCTCGGCGACGGTCTGATGGACGATCTCGCGTGGCTCTCACCGCCGCATCGCGCGGCCGCGATGTACGAGCTCGCCGCCGCGCTGCCGCCCTGCGACGAGAAGCGCGATCTCGGGCGGCGCGTGCTGGTGCTGCTGCAAGAAGGCGATGCGCAGACCTTCGTCACGGTGGCCACGCAGCTCGCGACCGGCTCGCGACGAGGTCTCTCGGGCGCTGGCAACCGTGCGCGTCTCGCGCTCGCGCTCGATCTCCCGATCGGCACCGGCGTCCGCGCCGACGCGCTGGCGCTCGCGCTGATCTCGCGCCCGGATCTCGCCGAAGAATGGCTCGTGGTCCCCTCGACGGGCTCGCTCCCGTCGCGGCGTCTCTCGGCGCGTTTGCTCGAGCGCGCGGCCCGCGAGTGCGCGCGTCGCGCGGCCGATGGCGACGAGAGCGTCGTGACCGTGTTCGATCGGCCGAACGTGCGCGCCGCATGGGATCGCCTGCTCCGTGATCGCGAGCCGCTCGTGTGGCGTCACGTCGCGACGGCGCGCGGTCTTCTCGCCGGCATCGTCGCGCGCTTCGACGCCGAGCTCGTCGACGGTCTGCGGCCGGATCTCTCGCCCACCGAGTGGCGTCGCGCGGCCGCATCGATCGCGAGCACCATCGCGGTCGATCCGAAGATCGCGCGCGACCGCTGCCAGAAGATCCTCGACTCGGAGATCTTCAAGAGCGATCGCGGCATCGCGTCGGCGATGATCCTCGGTCTCTCGCGCGCGGCCGAGGCGGAGCCCGACGCGGCGGAAGATCTCCTCGTCGCGCTCGTGCGGATCGGCGGCCTCGATGCGGTGGAAGCGCTCGTCGAGCTCACCGAAGAGCGCCTCGGCAACGACTTCGGTGACTGGGCCGCGCGCCTCGCGCAGACGCGCCTCGGGGACGTCGAGGTGCGCGGCAAGGAAGACGACGACGGGCGCGACGCGCTCTGCATCGCTCTCGAGCGCGAGCTGCAGCCACCCGAGGAGCACGTGGGCGAGCCGACGCTGCGCGAGATGCTCGACGACGCGCGCGACACGTTCGCGACGGGAAACGCACGCGCGGCGCACGCCAAGGCGCTCGCGATCGTCGCGCAGCTCGACAAGCACATGACGCGGCTCGAGAAGGCGCGCGAGAATTCGACCGAGGGCCGCATGGAGGCCTTCCGCGTGCTGCGCGAGATCGATCTCGCGCTGCTCGAGACGTCCGCGCTCTCCGACTTGCTGCACCTCGGGCCCGAGGCGTCGAAGAAGGGCGCCGCGCCGGCGGGCATGAGCGAGGTCGCGGTCATCTTCGATCGCCTCACGCAGTGGCTCTTGATGCGCGAGCGCGAGCCGGTGTTCCCGGGCGAGACGGTCCCGCATCGGACGCTGCGCGTGCGCCGCCTGCGTGCGCTGCTCCATTGCGTGGACGCCGACGGAACGTTCGGCGACGAGAAGAACGTGATCGAGCTGCGCGAGCGGCGCCTGCGAGCGGCGCGTGTGCTGCTCGCCCGGACGCGCGACGATGCGCCATCGCCTCTGCGGCGCGTCGTCCATGCCGCGGCGGCGCGCTCGTGCGAAGCGCTCTTGCGCGAGGACGTCGTCGAGATCTCCGACGTGCTCATCGCGGTCGTCTCGCATCTCTCGAGCGAGATCGATCTCGTGACCTTCGCGGAAGCGTCGATGGTGCCCGAGGTGGAGAACGTGTTCCGCGCGTACGCATCGCTCGTCGAGCGGACCGAGCGGGCGGCGCGCATCACCGGCGCACGCACGCGCGCGGGGATGGACGCGCTGCGCGCGTTGATGCGCAACCTGCCGGCTGCGAGCGGCCCGCGGGTGGAGGCACTTCGCGGGACCCTGATGCGGCTCGCGTCGGCGCTCGAGGCGGTCTCCAGTGCGAGCTCGATCGCGGAGCTGGTGGGCGAGCTCGACGATGCCGGCTCGCGCATCACGCCGCTCGCCGACACGGTCGAGAAGCTCGCGCGCTTGGTCGAGGGCGCGCGGCGCCGTCTGGGCGAGCAGCGACCGGACGAGCCGCCCGCTTGCGCGGCCGCGCTGCGCCTGCTCGACATGGCCGCCGTGCACACGATGCGCGGCAACGAAGCCGCGTACGCGGATGCGATCGCGACGGCGATCGACGCCCTGCGCGAGGAGCTTCCGTCGCACATCGCCGAAGTGGCCGCGAACGTGCTCGCGCCCACCGTGGGCCTGCCGCATCAAGCGCCGCTGCGTCTCGCGAGCGAGTCGATCGTCCCGCTGCTGAAGAAGCGCTCCGCGCCGCTACCTCCGTGGCTGCCGCCGAGCCGCACGCTCGGTGGGTTCTACGTGCTGCGCGCGCTCGGCGCGGGCGCAGTGGGCTCCGTGTTCGTCGCACGACGCGCCGAAGAAAAGGGCGACGACAAGGCGCAGAAGTTCGCGCTCAAGGTGCCCGAGTACGGCGGCACGGCGGCGCGCACGCTCAGCGAGGAGCAGTTCCTGCAGCTCTTCCGCGACGAGGCGGGCGCGCTGCTCGCGATCCCCAAGCACCACAACCTCGCGCAGCTCGTGACGTTCGATGCAGGCGCGCGCCCCAAGCCGATCCTCGTGATGGAGCTGGTCGACGGACCGACGCTCGAGCGCGTGATCGAGACGAGCGGCCTCGACATGGCGCGCGTCATCACCGTCTTGTCCGGCGTTGCGGCGGGCCTCGGCGCGATGCACGACATCGGCGTCGGCCACCTCGATCTCAAGCCTTCGAACGTGATCTTGCGCGACCCGGACGGCCCCGGGCCCGCGCTCGAGACGCCGGTGCTCGTCGACTTCGGTCTCGCGGGCCGCAAGGTCCGTCCGGGCTGCGCGACGGCGAACTACGGCGCGCCCGAAGTGTGGGGTCTCTTGCCGAAGGGCCACACGCCGTCGCCCGCTGCGACCGACATCTACGCGTTCGGCTGCATGATGTACGAGGCGCTCACCGGCCGAGAGCTCTTCGACGGCGAGAGCGAGGTCGCGATCCTCACGCAGCACCTCTCGCACGACGGCGATCTGCCGCAGCTCGACGTGCTCTCGATGAACGACGACCTGGTCGATCTCGTCGACGGCATCCGCAGCTGCCTGCGTCAGGACCCGCGCAAGCGCGCGACGGTCCCGCAGATCCAGAAGAAGCTCGCGCAGGCGACGAAGACCCTGCTCGACATGCGCTGGCCGCTCGCGGTCGCTTAGATCGCGTTTCCGCGACTGCGCATTCGCCCGACGCGCGATTTTGTCGCGTTTCTCAACGTCGCAAACAGCCTGTCGCGCGATTTTGTCGCGTTTCTCAACGTCGCAAACAGCCTGTCGCGCGATTCTGTCGCATTTCTCAATGTCGCAAACAGCCTGTCGCGCGATTTTGTCGCGTTTTTCGCGCGAAAGACGTGTCCGATTGGGTGAAGGAGCTTTCCGACATCAACGACGGTGGAGAGCGCGAGAAGGCGCTCGTCGCGAACGGAGCGGCTGGGTGCGCGAGGGCAACGCCCTCGCACCGAGACGATGTCGCGCAGCGACGTCGTCACAGGAAGCGTCGCAGACGCCGCGGATTTTCCAAAAGCAGCTGGCCCACAACCTGAGCGTCGGGCGGGTGCGAGGCTCTGAACACATCCCGCAGCCGCCGCCGTTCGCGGCGAGGACGTGGGCAGAGGGTCGCACCCGCCCGACGCGACCCCGTGGAGATCGATGGGATCCAGACGAGCAGCCGCGACCGCGTAGAGATCGACGGACCTCAAGCGACCACGGGCACCCACACCAATCCGAACCGCTCGACCACGACATCGGCCTTCTTCGCGCGCACCGCGCGCTCGCCGATCACGACGTGGCTCGGATCCCAGCTCGCGCGCAGCTCGCCGATCGCCGCCTCGAGATCCTTCTCCATCTGATCGGCCACCGCGACGGCCTCCTCGTGATCGGCGGTCGCGCGCGCGGCATCCGTACCTTTCTTCTGTGCACGACGCGCCTTGGTCGCGACGCTCGCCGCGCCGCGCAGCGCGCTCCGTCGCCCGAACATCGCGCCGAGCACCGTCGCGCCGAGATCGAGCCCCGACGCGACGACGGCGGCGTTGCGATCGCCGGTAGCGTCCTCGATCTTGCGCGACGTCGCCTCCACCTTCGCGCGCGCCTTGTCGATCTTCGGCTGCCACTTGCCGACGAGCGCGTCGACCTCGGCATCGCGACGCTCTCGCAGCGTCAGCGCCAGGCGAGCGGCGAACGCGTCGCGCGTCTCACCCGGCGCGCCGACCATCTTCAGCTCGGCCACCTCGCACACGTGCAGCGGCCGCTCGTTCACCACGTGCGTGATCGCTGCGGCCTGCCAGCGGGACCACGTCGCCGCGCGCGTCGCGATCACGGGCAGATCCGCGAACGGCGTGCCCACGACGGGCGCGTCGGCGAGGGGCGCCGCACCGCCGTCGAAGACCCACGCATCGCTCCACGACGGCAGCTCCGCACCGAGCGGCGCGATCAGCGCGATGCGCCGCGTCGCCTGCACCGCGCGGTCCTGGTGCGAGACGCTCGCGACGAGGAGCGCGCCCGGGCGATACGTCGCGCCCGTCAGCTCGGGTCGCACGAAGAACGCCTCGCGAATCTCGGGCGGCAGCACGGGACGTGCGCCCGCGGCGGCCTGCGCGCGGAACGTCGGCGTCGACGCAGCGGGCGTCGCCTCGGGCACCGTCGACAGCCGAGTGATCTCCTCGCGCGAGAGCGGGCCGCGCAGATACGAGAGCGTCTGACGCACCTCGAAGCGCTGCGGCGTCGGTGTGTAGACCGAGTGAAGGAGGAAGTTTCGCGGCGTCAGCCCCGCGAGCGCCGCGTCGAGCGCCGCGCGATCGAGCGTGCGACCAGACTCGGTGCTCGCGCCTTCGAGGCCGTCGAGCACGCGCTGGCGATCGCGGTCGGTCGAGAGGCGTCCGAGCAACCAGGTCCCCGAGTTCGACAAGCCCTTGTAGTCGATGTCGACCGGGTTCTGCGTCGCGAGCACGACGCCGAGACCGAACGCGCGCGCCTGCTTGAGCAGCGTGAGCATCGGCCGCTTCGTCGGCGGCTCGGCGACGGGCGGGAAGTAGCCGGCGATCTCGTCCATGTAGAACAGGGCGCGCAGCGACGACGTGCCCTGTTGCGCGCGCACCCAACGCACGAGCTCGCCCAGGAGCACCGTCACGAAGAACTGCCGATCGGCGTCGGACAGATGCGCGATCGAGAGGATCGAGAGCCGTGGCCGCCCGCCGGGACCGTAGAGCAGCGAGGCGATGTCGAGCGGCGCGCCATCGACGAAGCCCGCCATCGCGGGCGATGCGAGCGCACCGTTGATCGCGACCGCGAGCGCCGCACGATCCTTCGGCGAAACGACCGCATCGACGTCCAACAAGCCGAGCCGCGGCCAAGGCGGCGTCTGGATGCCGCGGAGCAGCTCGGCGAGATCGAGCGAGCGAGCGCTCGACCACGCATCGAAGAGCAACGTCGAGACGAGCGTGTGCTCCGGGCTGCGCGGATCGGCATCGCGCCCCGCGAGCCCGAGGAACGCCGACGTCGTGGTCACCGCGCGCTCACGCAGCGCGTCGGCATCGGTCTCGCTCGCGCTCGGTGCGGCGAGCGAAGGCAGCGGCGAGAGCGGGCGACCGAAGCGCGCGCCCGGCGTGTAGACGATGCGCTCGACCGAAGATGCGTAGCGGCCCACGCGCGCCGCGTCCTGTCCGAACGCTTCGAGACGCGCGCGATGATCGCCCGCGACCTGCGCGGCGTCTTCTCCCGGCGTCACCCACGGTGCGAACGATGCCGGCGCGAGATCGGGGAACGCCAGCATCAAGCTCGCGAGATCGCCCTTCGGATCGACCACGATCGCCGGGATGCCGTCGAGCGCCGCTTCTTCGAGCAGCGTGACGCCGAGCCCGGTCTTGCCCGAGCCCGTCATGCCGAGGATCAGCGCGTGCGTCGTGAGACTGCGCGCGTCGACGACCAGCGGCGCGCTCGCTTCCGTGCGGCCGAGGTAGAGCGCACCGAGGCGCTCGAAGAGATCGGGAGTGAGCGGCATCGGCCGCTACACATCACGAACGCACGTGCGCGGTCAACGACCTGCGAAC
>CAYSCF010000046.1:0-30939 GCA_964429305.1 uncultured Sandaracinaceae bacterium
CGATCGCGCCCGGCGTCGCGCGCGCGATCGCCGATCGCGTCGTCGATCGCGCCGGGACCGACATCGCGCTCGGGCCCACGCCTCTTTCTCGAGGCGAGGCGGGGCTCGTAGGCTACGTCGTCGCGCGCGCTATCGCGAGCGCACGCTCGCCGTTCACGTCGTTGCTCGACGCCGGCAAGGCACGCGATCTCGTCGGCGCGTGGAAGCACGAGCGGACCGTCGCCGTCTCTGCCGAGCTGTCGATCGGCGAGACGCGCGGCCTCGCCATGCTGATCGTCCCGATCGCCGCCCTCGAAGGTCTTTCGACGCCGGCACGCGCAATCGACCGTACGATTCCCGTGCGCGCCAGCATGATCGTGGGCGACGCGCGTCTCTCGGTCCGTGACGTCCGCGGGCTCGCGCCTGGCGACGTGATCGTGCCCGACGCACTGACGCTCGATCCGCGCTCGGCCGACGTCGGGCGCGCCCGGCTCGTGATCGGTCGCGCGTCGCGCACGTTCGATCTCGAGCTCCGAGAAGGCGCCTGGCGCGTCGTCTCTTCTGCGGGCTCGCCCGCCGTTCGTCCGCCCGTTCGATGGAAGCCGCGAAAGGATCGCCCGATGAGCCAGCCCGAGACCGATACGCTCCAGTCTCTCTCCGACGTGGAGGTGGAGCTCTCGATCGAGCTCGCGCGCCTCGAGCTGCCCATCGCGGAGGTCGCTGCGCTCGCGCCGGGTGTCGTCGTCACGACGGGGCGTCTCGTCGGCGAGCGCGTCGCGGTGCGGGCGGGTGATCGCGTGATCGCGTGGGGCGAGCTCGTCGACGTGGAGGGCGAGGTCGGCGTGCGCCTGACGGAAGTGTCCGCACGCGGCGAGCGGGACTGAACCGGCGCGACGCCGGGATTGACCTGCGGGGCCGAGACCTGCGACACCTTCGAGCGGTGCGATCGATCTCGGCGCTGCTGTTCGTCTGCTCGCTGATCGCGCCGCCCTTGGCGCGCGCCGATCGCCCCGATCTCTCGCACGGACGCGGCATCGTGTGGGGAGCCAGCGGCGTCGTGCCGATCCTCGTCGGCAACGTGCGCTATGCCGAGCTGCCGAACGATCCCGTCGGGTACGTCGCACCGGGCGGCGGCGTGGACGCGCATCTCGGATGGGAATTCGACGGTGGCCTCCGCCTCGAGCTCGGTGGCGGCATCGACGGTCACGCCGTCAGCGGACAGATCCCGCTCTCGCGCTACCGCGGCGGCGCACAGCTCCGCTACACCATCGACGTCGGATCGGACTTCTATCCCTTCTTCGCGATCGGCGGCGCGCTCGCGCTCTTCAACCGGAACACGTCGCTCGCGGCGACCTTCGACGTGCGCGGCCTCGTCGGAGTCGGCTGGTGGGCCTCGTCCTGGTTCGGGATCGAGCTCGCATTCGCCGCCGACGTCACGCTGCCCGGCTTCGCGTTCACGGACACGATCGCGGTCCTGACGCCGATGATCGGCGTCGACGTCGCCTACGAAGGCCCCTGAGGAAGACGGCGGCCGTCAGGCGCGGAGCTTCCTCAGCATCGTGTCGAGATAGCTGAGCGCGAGGCGCCGCTGCTCGGGCTGATCGAACGTCGTGCACTCGACCGAGAGGCGCGCGCGATCGAGCGCGGCGAGCGCGTCCTGCATGTCGATCATGTCGGGCATCGCCGCGACGTCGGCCTCGAGCGAGCGCTGCACGTCGGGCAGGCGCGCGAGCGCGCTGATGGCGCGATGGAGCGAGCGCATCGCTTCCACCTTCCGCGATACGGAGCCGCGCACGACCGCGTCGCACACGAAGTGCCGCAGCACGCCACCGGCGCCGTCGAGCCCCTCGCCCGTGAGCACGTACTCGCCGCATCGCTCGCACATGCCGACGTTCGTGCGCGGTGTCGCGAGCGCCGTCGGCGGAGGCGGCGGACGTACGTCCGACACCGAGCCCGCTTTCCGGAAGAAGCCGCTGTTCGACACGCTGATCCTCAAGGTAGCGGACCCAGGCCTCTCACGCTCCCTTGGGTGTTTTCCTCCGAGACTTTCGTCCGAATTCGGGTTGCAGTCCGCCGGAGGCATAGGCGGCGAGCTCGGTCGTGAGGTGATCGACGACCAGCCGGATGCGCCGCACGTTCTTGAGGTCTTCGTGCGTGACGACCCACGCCTCGAGCGTGAAGTGGACGCTCGGCAGCACCCGCACGAGCGCGCCCGCGATCGGCAGCTGGCAGATGCCGATCCCGACACCTGCGCGCACGGCCGCGAGCGCCGCGAGATCGCTGTCGGTGCGCAACCGCAGATCGCGATGGGCGATCGGCAAGCCTGCGGCGGCGAGCGCATCGAGCGACGCGCGCGCGCGATCGGGGCCGATCAACTGCTGCGACGCCGCGAGCTCGGCCCACGTCTTGGGCGCCGGATGCCTCGCGAGGTAGCCAGCGGTCGCGAAGAAGCCGAGCGTGATCGCGCCCGCGCGCTTGCGCACGAGCCAGGCCTGTGTCGGCGCGATCATGCGGACCGCGACGTCGGCCTCGCGCCGCAAGAGATCCTCGTTGCGGTTGCTCAGCACGAGCTCGATCGCGAGGCTTGGATGGGCCTGCACGAGTGGCGCGAGCATCTTCGGCAGGACCTCGGCGCCCACGATCTCGCTGCAAGCGATGCGGACCGTGCCGCGATCTGCGTCCATCGGCGCCGTCGCCGTGCGCACCAGAGCCCGCGCGCTCGCCGCGATGGCTTCCGCATGCGGCAGCGTCGCTCGCGCGATCTCGGTCGGTGTCAGACCGTTCGGCGCGCGCGTGAAGAGCGGCGTGCCCAGCGCCTCTTCGAGCGCCTCGATCTGCCGACGCACCGTCGGCTGCGCGACGCCGAGCGCGCGCGATGCGCCCGAGAGGCTTCCCGTCTGCATCACGGCCAGAAAGGCTCCGTAGAGGTCCCAGGAAGGCTCGATCGTCGCGCTCATCAAAACATGATGAGCGACTGAACATATTCGTACAATGTTCACGAGCGCGGATCGGCGTCACGTTCAGGTCCAGGAGAACGAGACATGACGACCACGACGATGACGATGCCGATGACCGCTTCCTCCACCACGACCCCGGCGTTCCCCGGCGGCGTGAGCGGCGCGCCCCGCGTGATGCTGCGGCTCGAGGGCGCCGCGATGCTGGTCGGCGCGGCCGCGCTCTATGCCCACCTCGGCGCTGGATGGGGCCTCTTCTTCGCGCTCTTCCTCGCGCCCGACCTCTCGTTCTTCGGCTACCTCGCGGGCCCACGCGTCGGCGCGATCGCCTACAACGCGATGCATGGCTATGCCCTGCCGGCGCTGCTTGCGGCGCTCTCGTTCGTCGCGCTTCCGGGCGCGCTCCCGATCGCGCTGATCTGGGCCGCGCACGTCGGCTTCGACCGCATGCTCGGCTACGGCCTCAAGTACGGGACCGCGTTCGGTCACACGCACCTCGGCGTCGTGGGCAAGACCGCTAAGGGATGAGCTTGCCGGGATTGAGGATCCCTTTCGGATCCATCTCGCGCTTCATCGCCGAGAGCAGCTGCATGCCGACCGCGCCCTTCTCGGCGGGCATCCACTGCGCGTGATCGGTGCCGACGCCGTGGTGATGGCTGATCGTGCCGCCGTTCTCGCTGATCGCCTTGGACGCCGCTTCCTTCGCGTTGCGCCACTGCTCGACGGCGCGAGCGTCGTCGCGCTCGAAGATGAACGTGAAGTAGAGCGAGCAGCCGTCCATGTAACTGTGCGAGACGTGCGTCATCACGATCGCCTTGCGGCCTTCCTTCGCGAGCGCAGCGTGAAGCGCCTCGCGCACCGCGCGATAGAGACGCGGCACGTTCGCCCACTCGGTGCTCGTCTCGAGCGTGTCGACGCCGAGGCCGTGATCGAGCATCGGGTCGCGCAGGAACGGCATCTCGAAGCGGCGCTTCCACCAGCTCTTGCCCGGGCTGCCGCCGACGAAGAGACCGCCTTCCTTCGTCGCGATCGCGCGCGCGCGCTTCTCGCGGTGGCGCACCTCTTCTTCGTCGCCCTCGATGGCGAGCATGAGCACGCACTTGCCCTCGTAGCCGACCACGTCGAGCGCCTTCTCGACGATCGCCTGCGCGCGCGAGGGCTCGAGCGCGTGACGGAACGCGCCGAAGAAGTGGGTCTCGTCGCGATCCGAGAGGCGCATCATCGCGGCGCCGACCTCTTCCTGCATCATGCGGCGGATCGCACGGACGCCGTCCTCCATCTCTTTGTAGAGGAACGCGACGATGACGCGCTTCTCGGCGACCTTGCGGATCTTCACGGTCGCTTCGGTGATGACGCCGAGCGTGCCTTCGCTGCCGCACACGACCTGGTTGAGGCTCGGGCCGGCGGCCGACGCGGGGAACGCCTTCGTGACGAGCACACCGCGCGGCGTCGTGACGCGCGCCGCGACGAGCCATTTGTCGGCGGCACCGTAGCGGTTGCAGAGCTGGCCGGCGCCGCGCGCGGCGATCCAGCCGCCGACCGTCGAGTACTCGAACGACTGCGGGAAGTGACCGAGCGTGAAGCCTGCGCGTCCGAGCTCGTCCTCGAGCGCGGGGCCGTACATGCCCGCTTCGACGCGCGCGGTCTGCGAGGTCGCATCGATCTCGAGCAGGCGCGCCATGCGCGTCGTGTCGAGCGTGACGACGGGCTGGGCCTTCGGCGCGCGGCCCTCGACGCCGCCGACGACGCTCGAGCCGCCGCCGAACGGGACGACCGCGAGACCGTGCTCTTCGGCGACGCGCAGCACGGCGAGGGTCTCGGCCTCGGACTCGGGATACACGACGGCGTCGGGGGCCATCGACAGGTCGCCGGCGCGGACGCGGATCAGATCGTGATAGCTGCGGCCGACCGCATGCAGCGCGCGCTCGAACGCGTCGGTCTTCACGCGATCGGCATGCGTGGCACCGGCGAGCGCGGCGAGCGTCTTCGCGTCGATGCGCGTGTCCGGGAGCTTGCTGCTCGAGAGCGCGACGGGCGGCGTCTCGGGCAGCGATCGCAGCGAGAGCGCCTCGGCGACGAACTTCCACACCACGGCATCACGGCCGTGCGTGTCGAAGCGCGCGTCGTTCTTTCCCCACCCGTTCCAGCGCAGCTCGTCCCGTCGGTAACGCATGCGAGCGGAAGTAGCACGATCACCCGGGATCGTGTTTCCGATGGGCGACCTTGGTGGCGCGCACGCGTGGGATGCCGGCGCGGGCCTTGAGCGTCACCACGACGCGAGAGAAAGGAACGCCGACCGGGCATGCGCGCTCGAGCTTGGCGAGATCGCCCTTCTCCAGGTGCACGAGCCAGCCGGCAGTCGCGTCCAGATCTTCGAGCGATCGACCGAACGCGAGCGGCAGCTCGCTCGGGCCGCGCAGCTCGCTGCGGACGACCTTGTTGTAGCCGTCGAACGCCGCATCGCAGGCGCCGCAGGCGACGCACTTGCCGAGCGCGCTCAGTGCCTCTCGCTCCGCTGCGCTCGCGCCGGGAGCTGCGGCGAACGCCGATCCTCCCGGAACGGTCAGGGCCGGCGTAGGCGTACGACCCAGCCATCGCGCGAGAAAGCTGCGTGCATACGTCCAGGTCAGCCAGAGGCGTGTAACGATCTTCGTCAACGGAGGCTCGAACGTGCCTCCGAGGCGAACCTTGACGCAACCCCCGGGGGCCTCATATTCGCTCTGCGCTCGACAGAGTGACAACGGTCAGGGTCGTCCATTCACGACCTTGGAGACACAATCACCATGATCTCGGCTTCCAAGTCCACGGCTGCTTCCAAGCTCGCGTCTGCTCCGGTCCTCATCGAGCGCTACTCCGAAGCGAACGTCCCGACTGAGTACGGCACGTTTCGGACGGTGGTCTATCGCGAGCATCGCGGGACGGGCGTCTCCGGCGGTCACACGTACGAAGAGCACGTCGCGATGGTGATGGGCGACGTGCGCGGCGAAGACGTGCTCGTGCGCGTCCACAGCGAGTGCCTCACGGGCGAGGTCATGCACTCGCTCAAGTGCGACTGCCGCGAGCAGCTCGATCGCGGCATGCGCGCCGTCGCGGAAGAGGGCCGTGGCGTCGTGATGTACCTGCGCCAGGAGGGCCGCGGCATCGGCCTCGGCGACAAGATCCGCGCCTATGCGCTCCAGGAGCGCGGCGCCGACACGGTCGATGCGAACCGCTTGCTCGGGCTGCCCGACGATGCGCGTCGCTACGGCGTCGCGGCGTTCATGGCGCGCGATCTCGGCATCGAGTCGATGCAGCTGCTCACGAACAACCCGGACAAGGTGCGCAAGCTGCGCGCCGAGGGCATCGCGGTGCACCAGCGCGTGCCCGTGTATATCGAGCCGAACCCGCACAGCGTCGGCTATCTGCTCACCAAGAGCCGCCGGATGGAGCACCAGCTCGACATCGAAGGCGCGGAAGAGAACGAAGGCGTGATCGACGCCGCGGTCCGCGACTCGGCCGAATAGCCTCCCTCCGCTAGTTCATCGCGCGTCGGCGGGCCGCATCGCCGCCGCTGCGCATCAGCTCGGCGAGCATGAGCATCCGTCGCTCGACGTCGGTCGTCTCGAGGAAGCGCTGACGCTCCGCCTGATCGCGCACGAGCTGCTCGACCATGAGATCGATCATGCGCGCGGCCGAGCCTCCCGCCGATGCGGGTGCGATCGGGACGCTCGACGCACGCGTCATGCGCTCGATGCGCTCCTCGGTGATGCCGAGCGCGCCCATCACGCGCTTGAGCGACGCATCGTCGGTCGTCACTTCCACGAGCGTCTCGGCACGCGCGCGGCGAAACGGCGGTACGAAAGGCAGCTCGTGCAGGCGGACGCGCTGCGTGCCTTCGAGGATGAGATCGAACGTCCCATCCGGGTTGCCGCGGTGCGAGACGATGCGGCCCGCGCCTGCGATCTCGAAGATCGCCGGCTGCCGCTCGTAGTCCTTCTCGAAGCCCGGCTGCAGATGCGCGATCGCGATCGCGCGCGGCCCTTTCTCGAGGCAGTGCCGCATCATCGCGCGGTAACGCGGCTCGAACAGATGCAGGCCCATGGAGACGCCGGGAAAGAGCACGGCGTTCGGCAGTGGGAACACGGGGAGCTCGGCGAGCTCGGCGTCCGTCAGCTTCGGCGTCTCGGGCGAGATCACGGACGACCTGAAGCGATCTGGACTGCGGAGAGCAGCTCGGCGCGGAGCGTTGCATCGCCGATCGCGGCGCCTGCGAACGCCGTAGTGACCGCGCGCGATCCGTGGCGGCGGTCGCCGCGCGCCGTCATGCACGCCGGGGAAAGATCGACGACCGCGCCCGCGGCCCGCGCGCCGAGGTGCACCACGAGCGCGTCGGCGATCTGCTGACCGAGGTCTTCCTGCAGCGCGAAGCGACGCGAGTAGCAGTCGACGAGCCGCGCGATCGCGCCGAGACCGACGACGCCGTCGCTCGGCCAGTAGCCGACGTGCGTCACGCCGCTCGCGGGCAAGAGATGATGCGGGCACATCGTCGTCGTCGCGACGCCGGTGACGAGCACGAGGCCGGGCGCGTGCGAGCCCGCGCGATCGGACAAGATCACGCCCGGATCCAGGTCGTAGCCGGAGAGAAGATCGTTTGCGAAGGCTTCGGCGACGCGCGCGCCCGTGCCCTTCAGCTCGGGATCCTCTTCGGGCGCGCCCACGGCCGCGAGGAAGTCCTCGATCGCACGCGCCGCGCGCGCGAGATCGACGTGCCTGCCCATGATTACTTTCCCCAGAGCAGACGCATCGCGCGCGGAAGGTCCTCGCGCTCCATCACGTCGCAACCGCCGCACTGCTTGGTGAACGACTGCTTGTGCTCGCAGCTGCCGCACTCGCGCACGACGCTCACCATCGCCGAGAGCTCGTCGCGCAGACGCCGCAGCACGACGATCTTCCGCTGCATCTCGCCGATGCGCGACTCGAGCGTGTTCGCCATGCGCTCGCTCGCTTCGTTGGCCGAGCCGCACTTGCTCTTGAGCGAGAAGAGATCCTTGATGTCCTGGATCGAGAGGCCTGCCTCCCGCAGATCCATGACGAGCTGCAGCTTCTCGCGCTGCGCCGGATCGTACATTCGGTGGCCGCCCTCGCTCCGCGTCGACGGCTCGACGAGGCCCGTCTCCTCGTAGAAACGGACGGTGCGCAGCGTCGTCTCGCAGGCGCGGGCGAGATCACCGGTCGAGAGGAAATCGGCAGAGAGGCCACACGGGGCCTTGGGCTCGTAAGAGTGTCCGGCGGAGCCGGGCCGATCCTTGGCGCACGGGTCGACCAACGCAGACTGCGCGGCGGTCTCCTCGCTCGATTCCTTGAGGGTGGTCACGACACTTTCCAGACTTCCCGAGTTTTACATAGGAACCCGGGGTGGATCCTGTCAAGCAGGCTCGCCTAGGCAACGGGGCTGGGGCCGTGCCGATACACCTAGGGAGATCGGCTGCCTCCCGCTTGGCGCGGGAAGGACGGTCCGATACGCTGAGGAGCGATCATGACCGATCCCGTACAGAGAAAAGGCCCGGGCGGAGCGAGCGGCGTGGGCGACGCAAAAGCCCCCGAAGGTGCAGGTGCTGCGTTTCGTGCGGCCGTGGACGCTCAGGGCACCAGCGCAGCGCGTGGCAGCGAAGTCGCGGCGATCGCGTCGGAAATCAAGGCAGGGACACTCGATCCCGCGGCGGCCATGGAGCGGCTCGTCCAGCGGGCGCTCGCGAGCCCGACTGCGGCAGGGCTCCCGCCGGCTCAGAAAGAGCGCCTCGCCGAGCTGCTGCGGGCGCAATTGGCGGAAGATCCCACGCTGCAGGCTCTGCAGCGCGATCTCGGGTAGCGGATCATCCTTGCGCCCGACCGGGGCTCGTGCCAGAAAGGCGGCCCTTTCGTCAGCGAAGGTGTCCTTTGAGCACGACGACCACGACTCCCAGTTCCCCCGCGGCAGCCACCCCGGCCGCGCCCGCGCCCGCGCCCGGCTCCAGCACGTCCGTCACCGGTGACGCGATCCAGTGCAAGCCCGTCGAAGTCATCGTCGGTGACAAGGGCGTCGAGCGCGCCATCAAGCACCTGAAGCGCAAGATGGCCGCCGAAGGCGTCCTTCGCGAGCTCAAGCGCCGCCGGCACTACATGAAGCCGTCGGTGAAGCGCCGTAAGAAGGAGTCGGAGGCGGCTCGCCGTCGCCGCAAGCGCGAGAAGCAGCAGCTGATGGTGAAGTGAGCGACTGCTCACGCGCCTGATCGAGATGGGCCCCGCTTCCGTGAGGACGCGGGGCTCTTCGTTTTTCCGATGGCCTTCGTTCTTCCGATGCCCAGGCGCGTCCGCTCGTCGGCGATCTGCGTGAGCCGCTCGAGATGTGCGGATACGAGCGCGATCGCCGGATCGTCCGCGACGTCGGCGCGCACGAGCAGCTCGAGCGTTCCTTCGCCGTGGAGGATCGGAACGGGCGCGACCTGCAGGCGTGGTCGCGATCGCAGGATCTCGCCCGCCACGATCATGGGCAGCGTCGCGACGAGCGGGCTGCCCTCCACGAGCGCACCGACCGCGTGGAACGTCGGCACCGACACGCGCGCGCGTCGCTTGTGCCCGGTCGCGTCCTCGATCACGCCGCGCAGATCGCCGTTGTACGAGACGATCACGTGGTCGGCCGCGAAGTACTGCGCGCGCGAAGGTGCCGCGTCACCGAACGCGACGTGGCGCGGATCGAAGAGGCAGACCATCCCACCACGCGCGAGCGGCTTGCGGATGACGCCGCTCGGGAGCTCGTCGGCGACCGTCACGGCCAGATCGATCGCGCCACTCGTGAGCAGCCCGCCCACGGTGCGGAACTGCACCGCGAGCGCGATCAGCACGATGCCGGGCGCTTCCTTCGCGAGCAGACGCTCGAGCGGCACGAGAAGCCACGACTCGCTCGCGTCCGAGAGCCCGATCCGTACCGTACGCTCGGTCGTCCTCGGATCGAAGCGCGCGCCCGCGTGCGTCGCGGCGACCAGACCCTCGAGGTGCGGGCGGGCTCGCTCGGCCAGCGCGCGCCCTCGCGCCGTGAGCGCGATGCGTCGCCCGGCGCGGACGAAGAGCGGCGCATCGACCGACGCCGAGAGCCGTCGCAGCGCCGCGCTCACGGCGGGCTGCGTGACGTAGAGCCGCTTCGCCGCCTCCGTGACGCTTCCCGTATCGGCCACGACGACGAACACACGCAGCAGGTTCAGATCGAGGTCTCGTTCATAAACGGTCTTCATGAGTGACATACACAGTATTCACTGGAGGAAAGTGTCGCGGACCGACAATCTCGTCTCGTTCGAAAGGCAGGAACGACCATGACGACGAAGAACGTGAAGCTCGGAACGACCGGCCCGGAAGTGTTTCCCCTCGCCTTCGGGTGCATGGGCATGAGCGGCGGCATCTACGGCAAGACCGACGACGACGAGAGCGTGAAGACCTTGCAGGCGGCGATGGAGCGTGGCGTCACGCTCTTCGACACCGGCGACTTCTACGGCATGGGCCACAACGAGCTGCTGGTGGGGCGCGCGATCCGCGGACGACGCGAGCGTGTGCAGCTCTCGGTGAAGTTCGGCGGCCTGCGCGGCCCCGATGGGAGCTGGAGTGGGTTCGATGCGCGCCCGGCGGCGGTGAAGAACTTCTGCGCGTACAGCCTCGTCCGGCTCGGCGTCGAGGCGATCGACGTCTACCGACCGGCGCGGCTCGATCCGAACGTGCCGATCGAAGACACGATCGGCGCGATCGTCGATCTCGTGAAGGCGGGCTACGTGAAGCACATCGGCCTCTCGGAGGTCGGTGCAGACACCATTCGGCGCGCGGCGAAGGTGCACCCGATCGTCGATCTGCAGATCGAGCACGCGCTCGTCTCGCGCGCGCCGGAGGCGAAGATCTTCCCGACGCTGCACGAGCTCGGGATCTCGGCGACGCTCTACGGCGTGTACTCGCGCGGCCTGCTCACGGGCAGCAAGCCGGCGGCGAAGGGTGACTTCCGCGGCTACCTCCCACGCTTCGCGGGTGAGGCTGGTCAGAAGAACGCGAGCGTGGTGGCGAACGTCCAGCGCTTCGCGAAGGACCACGGGCGCACCCCGGCGCAGCTCCTTCTCGCGTGGTCACGCGCGCGCCAGCCCAACTTCGTGCCGACGATTGGAATGAAGTCGACGGCTCAGCTCGACGACGCGCTCGCCGCAGTGGCCGCGCCGCTCACGAGCGCCGAGTGCGATGCCCTCGAGGCGTTGGTTCCGGCCGACGCGGTCGCGGGCGATCGCTACGCGGCCGAGCAGATGAAGCACCTCGACAGCGAGAAGTGAGCCCGTCAGGGGATCGGAATGTGGATCGGTGAGCCGCCGCCGAGGTCGATCGAGATTCCCTGCGAGTCGATGGTCGGCTCCGGCAGCGGCGCGCGGCCGGGCGTCCACGCGCGCGCGACCTGCTCGACGATCGGCGCGCGCAGCATCGACGGCGGGTGCGTCGAGAGGAACACCATCGGCAGGTCGTCGGTGTTCGTCTCGCCGAGATGACGGAAGGTGTCGAGCGAGAGCAGCGCGCCCTCGTCGCTCCAGTGCCCGCCCGCGCGCTCGTGCCCGGCCTCGAGCACGCTCGTGATGCCCCACATGTCCGCCTCGATCTCGAACGGCTGCTCGAGCGGCGGCGCGGCCTGCGCGAGCGAGCGCTCGAGATCTTCGGCCTGCGCCGCGCTCGCCGCACCGCCGGGCGCGCATCCGGTGTGTCCGCGATAGTGGTGCGCCATCTCGTGACCGAGGATGAACGCGACCTCCTCGTCGAAGAGATGCCGTTGACGCGCGAGCTTGCGCGGGTCGGTCGCGAGCGGTCCCGACAGCGCATCGGGAGCGAGCCCGCGCACGCCGCCGTGGCGGAACATGTCCATGATCGAGCTCGCGTACGTCTCGTACGTCGTCGTGTGCGCGAGCTCGTCGTACGCGCGCGCCTCGGCCGTCGCCGCACAGATCGTCAGCATCGGCTGCGTGATCATGATCATCGGCGCGCCGTTGCCGGGCGCGCATCCAGCCGCCGCGTTGGGCTCGTTCGTGTCGTCGACGATGTGGAACGGGACGTTCGCGACGCGCGCGAGATGCGCCGGTGGCAGGTGCTGGCGTACTTCCTCGATCACCGACGTCACTTCGGTGCGCAGGAACGCCATCGTCATCGCGCCGTGGCCGTCGGTGCTGCCGCTCGGCGCGGGCGCCAGCGTCGCGTAGTCGGGCGGCGGGTCGGTGCTGAGCAACGACGCACCCGGCGACGGCAGCGTCGTCGGCAGCCCCGGGATCGTGGTGGGGAACGACGTCGGCAGCCCGGACGGGAAGCCCGTCGGCAGCCCGCTGGGTAGCCCGGGAATCGGCGGGAACGCGATGGCCGTCGTCGGTGGTGGCGGCGGCGCGACGGGCGTCGGCGGCGGCGGCCGCTCGAAAGGGCTCGGGATCACGCCACACGCACAGAGCAGGGCGAGGAACAGAGAGCTCGCGATCAGCGTCGCGAGGAACCGTCGGGGAGCCATCACGCGCATCTTACGCTCGGGTCACGGCAAACATGCTCCGAACATGGTGCCGTCGTCGGCCATCAGGGTCGTGCACGCGAGCGGCGTGTGGCAGTCGCTCGTCGCCATGCAGCGCTGCACACAGAAGAACGTGCGTGACGCATCGTGCTCGAGCGCGACGCACACTCCGTCGTCCACGCAGTCCGCGTCCGCGTGGCACTGGCTCGTGCAGACGTCGCCGTCGGCGCTCGTCCCGTCGCTGCGCGTGTACGTGAGCTCGAAGCACGAGCCCATCGCGCACGACACGTCGCCCCCGCAGTGCGCGTAGGGAGGCGCGTTCGCGCACGCCGTCGTGAGCAGGATCAAGACCGCCATCGCTCGCATCGCCCGCACTCTACGATCAAAACACGGATGTCGATTTGAGTTGCGCGCAATACAATCGTGAGCAATATACACGTCATGACGAACCCCATCGCGATCCAGAAAACGCTCTACACCGCCCACGCCACCGCCGTCGGAGGCCGCGAAGGTCACGTGAAGACCGACGACGGCCGCGTCGATCTCGACGTCCGCATGTCCAAGGGCCTCGGCGGCTCCGGCGAGACCGGCACCAACCCCGAGCAGCTCTTCGCGGCCGGCTACGCGGCGTGCTTCGGCAGCGCCGTGGGCCACGTCGCGCGGATGAAGAAGCTCGATCCAGGCACGGTGACGATCGATGCGAACGTGAGCATCGGCGCGATCGAGACCGGCGGCTTCGGCCTCGCCGTCTCGCTGACCGCGCACCTTCCCGACCTCGCGCGCGCGGACGCGGAAGCGCTCGTCGCGGCGGCGCACCAGGTCTGTCCGTACTCGAACGCGACGCGCGGCAACATCGTCGTCGACGTCAAAGTAGCCTGAGGGAGGTTTCTTCCATGCACGGGACGCCACGGCTCGACGATCAGCTCTGCTTCGCGCTGTACTCGGCGTCTCGCGCGTTCACGCGCGCCTATCAGCCGCTTCTCGCGGAGCTCGGGCTCACCTATCCGCAGTACGCGGTGATGCTCGTGCTCTGGGAGAAGGACGACCTGTCCGTGAGCGAGCTCGGCGAGCGTCTCTCGCTCGACTCGGGCACGCTCACGCCGCTGCTCAAGCGCCTCGAAGAAGCGAAGCTCGTCTCGCGCACGCGCAGCGAAGAGGACGAGCGCGTGGTGCGCATCGCGCTCACGGCCGCCGGCAAGAAGCTCGAGCGCAAGGCGGCAGACATCCCATCCGCACTCGCGTGCCGCATGGGCATCGAGCCGAACCGCGAAGGCCTGAAGCAGATCGCCGAGCTGCGCGACGCGGTGAAGGAGCTCACCCGCGCCTTCGATGCGTCGGAGGCGAAGCGCTGACGATCACATCCGCGTCGTGACCGAGAAGCTCGCGCTGGCTTCGCCGTCTTCTCCTCTCAGCACGACGCTCACCGAGCCGTCATCGTCGATGCGCAGCTCGAGCGAAACCTTGGGCACGCCGCGCGGCGCGCTCGCCACGCCGACCTCGACGAACGCGACGTGGCGCGCGCCCGCCACCAGCTCGCAGCGCACCGACTCCTGTCGATCGCGGGCGGTGCTCAACGTCTCCTTCTTCGTCAGCGGTAGCGCCGCGCCAGCCTCCACGAAGGGAATCGTCCGGTCGCCCGCACGGATCGAGATCGTTTCTGCGAGCTTCATGTCTTTCGGACCTCCAGCATCGAGAGCGCGACATGGACGCTGTGGCCGTGAGGCGCGGTGATCACGTGCATCTTGCCACGCTCGAGCAGTCGCGCGCCGATCGCCTGCACCTGCACGCCGTTGATGAAGACGCGCATCGTATCGCCGCTCATCGCCACGCGCAGGCGGTTGCGGGGGCCGACGCCGGCCACGATCGCGGGATGCGCCGTCCACGGCACGTGGACCTCGTCCGGACCGTTGCTCTGGTACGACATGACCGAGTACGCGCCCGTCCACGAGATGCGCACCACGTACTCGCCGATCCAGCACTCGCGCAGCGACAAGCCCCACGAGACGTGATCGCCTCCATTCGGCGCCACGGTGAAGCGCGCGCTGACCGCGACCTCGACGCTGCCGTGCTCTTCTTTCGTGCTCACGAGCTGCACGAAGCCTTCGGCCCCTGGCTGATCCATGCCCAGCTCGATCGGCGGCCCAGCCAGGCGCGTGTGGGAGGGCCCGCCGTGGATGTGGAAGCCCTCGGGATCGCCGTGACCGTGGAAGTCGGTCGCGATTAGGATCTTCCCACGCGGGGCGCCCGTGACGTCGGCAGCCTCCACCGGGACGCCACATGCCGCGCAGGGGCCGGCGTTGCGCTTGGCCCCACACTCATAGCAAGTCGCCATCACGTCAGAATACAGGCTATATCCTCCGCCGACGCATGCGCTCGCGCTTCTTTCTCCTCGCTTTCTCGCTCTTCGTCCTCGCCTGCGGAGGCGCTGGCAACGGGCGCACCGTGCCGCTCGTCGATCGCACCGTCGACGACGAGAGCTACGGCGACGTGCGACGCCTCTACCTGGTGCTCGCGCCGGGCGATCCGATCCGTGCCGCGGTCCGCGAGCGGCTGATCGGGCATCTCGCCACGCAGTCCGACGCGCTCATCGCCAGCGAGGACTACGAGGGCGTGGTCGCGCTGCTCGGCGACATGACCTCGCTGCTCGCGCCCACCGATCTCGCGCCCGGCAGCACGATCCCCGATGCGATTCGTCCGCTCGCGCGCTTCGTCGCCGACACGGGCTCGCGCCGCGGAGACGAGCCGCGCACGCTCGCGGCGCTCCTTCTTCTCCTACGCAGCGCCGGCAGCGATGCGCAGATGCAGGCCGAGTACGATCGCGTGGCCAGCTGGGGACACGACGCCCGTCTCGGCGCCGCCGCCGATGGCTCGACGCCCTCGTTCGAGCACCTCTTCGACGGCGCAGTCGGCATCCTCGAGGTCTGGCAAGAGCACGCGCGCCTCTGCCCTGCGCCCGAGGTGCTCGAGCATCTCAGCGCGCTCTTCGTCGAGCTCACTCAGGCTTTCAGCGGCGGTGGTGCGATCGAGCAGGGCTTCGCGCCGCGCATCTCACCGTCTTCGATGGAGGAGCTCCAGTTCGTCGCCGCGCTGCTCGAGCACACGCCGATCGAGATCGCGGCCGTGTGGCTCGCGCACGGCGATCTCGAGGCGGCGCGCTCGCACCTCTCTTCCATGGGCGATCGCACGGGAACCGAATGGCGCGTGCGGCGGCTCATCGAGACGGCGATGCAGACCGACAACGACGGCGCCGACGCGCTCTACGACATCGCAACGACCTACGCGGACACGCGCACCGACGTGTCGGAAGCGATGTGCCGAATCGGCGTGCGCGTACACCCGATCGACGCGCGCTTTCCGCTCTGCCTCGCGCAGCTCACGAGCAGTGAAGGGCAGATCGGCGAAGGCACCGCTTGGTATCGCGAGGCCGTGCGCCTCTCTCCGGACGAGCGCAGCGTATACGACGAGGCGCTCACGCAGCTCTCGCACTCGCTCGAGATCGGCGCGTTCGACGACTCCACGAGTGGCGTCGGTCAGATGCGGCAGATCGGTCGCGACGCCGAGGCCATCCTCAGCGAGCGCACGACGCGTTGGCCGAACGAGCCCGCCGACGTGTCGCTCGCCGGACTGCGGCTCTCGGTCGGACGCGCCGAGATGGCGGCCGGCAACATCGACGAAGCACGCGCCTCGTTCCGCGCGAGCCTGGCGGACTCGCCCACGCGTGACGCGCTGGAACAGCTCGCCATGATCTCGATGCGCACGGGCGATGCGCCGGCCGCAGTCCAGATGCTCGACGATGCGATGAGCCGGCTCACGCAGCAGGGACGCAACGGTCAGATCGAGCGCGCGGCGATCCTCGAGACGCTGGGCGATGCGCAGCGTCTGTCGGGTCACGAGACGGAAGCGCAGGCCGCCTACCGCCAGGCGCTCGACATCTATCGACCGCTCACGGATGCCGAGGACTCGATGGAGTCCGCCGCGATCCACGTACGGCTCGGATCGCTCGTGCGACGTCTGGGCGAGCGGCCTGCATCCGATCGCGAGTATCGCCTCGCGATGACGGCGTCGCCCGCTTCGCGCGAGCCGTTCGCGGAGATCCTCGCGCATCTCGTGATCGACGGTCCCGATCATGCGCTCGCCGACGAGACGTTCCGCGCCGCGCGGATGGGCTCGCACCTCGCCGACGAGTGGAAGGTGTACTTCGCCCTCTGGGTGCAGCTCATCGCGTTCCTCGGAGATCAGGGCACGAGCGACGAGGCCGAGACGACGCTGCGCCAGCAGGCGAGCGGGAGCGGATGGCACGCGCAGCTCGCCGCGATCGGCGCGGGCACCACGACGTACGAGCAGGCACTCGCGGCGGCCGGCACGCCGGGTCAGCGCTGCGAGGCGCATTTCTACTCGGGCGCGCGCGCGCTCGCGCACGGAGATCGCGCGGCGGCACGGACGGCGTTCGAGGCCGCGGTGGCGACGAACATGGTGAGCTACTTCGAGTTCGTCATGGCCGAAGAGCTCCTTCGCACGCTCTGATCTCTGCTGGAGTGCCCGGCTTGCCGGGCCGACGCAATTGCGTCGGGTCCGCTCCGCGGAACACTCCTGCAGATCCGTCGGCGCTTGAGCCGCCGCATCGAGGCGGCGTACCCTCTGCGCCGTGGGACTCTTCTTCGGGCTGGTCGGCGCCGGGATCTTCTTCTTCTTCTGGCTGATCGTCAGGAGCGGAACGAACAACAACCTCTCGCAGATGCCCGCCTCGAGCGGCGGGCTCAACCTCGGCTTCCAGGGCAACGGCAAGCCGGCGCGAGCGATCCTGCTCTACGTGGACTCGGTCGGGGTCTCGCGCCGTTACAACGGCCAGCGCTTCGACGTGCGGAACGCAAGCATCGACATCGAGGAGCCGAACGGTGCGCCTTACGTGATCGACAACGTCTCGTTGCACGTCCCGTCCAACCTCGTGCGCGATGCGCTGCCCGGCTCGACGATGGAAGTCCGGATCAACGGCAACAGGGTATTCGTCATCGGTCCCGACGTAGGATACGCGCAGGGCGCGGTCCGGACGGCCTGAGACCTCATGACCAAAGTCGTTCAGTGCGATAGCTGCGGCGCCACCATGACCCCGACTGCCGACGGTCGCGTGTTCGGCTGCCCGTTCTGCAAGTCGCAGAAGCAGGTCGCGATCGACGAAGAGCAGCTCGCCGCCGGCCTGCAGCTCGACATGTCGAACGTGCACCAGTTCCTGCACGACCTCTCGGAAGCGCTGCGTCACGCGATGCCCGAGAAGACGAGAGTGCAGCACAACGGAACGCACATCGAGCATCTCGAGCTGAACCTCGACCCGCACCTCTATCTCGCCAAGCGAGAGCATACGGGCGAGTACAGCGCGCAGTACAAGAAGCTCGTGCGCGGCGTGGCGCTGAAGACCAAGACGCTCACGCTCGACGTGTGGGTGAAGGATCTGACGAAGTCGATCGCGGAGCACGCGAACCAGAACGCACGCGTCGCGAGCGTTCTCGCGCGCCTGAAGTCCGAGTAAGCAGTCATTAGGGGGACCCAGAGATGGAAGCGCACAAGAGGCCGGAGCTCCACGACCTTCCGGAGCACGCCAAAGAGCGTCTCGCGGAGATGCGAGAGCATCACTTCTTCACGAGTGATCTCTCGGTGAGCGAGTTCTTGCTCGTCAAGGAAGCGGGCTTCCAGCCGCTGGGCCTCGTGATGGGCTCGAGCATCTTCAACATCGGCCTGCAAGAGATCCGCGCGCACGTGAACGAAGAGCTCACGACGATGACGCAGGCGCTCTACAGCGCGCGCGAGCTCGCGATGGTGCGCATGGAAGAAGAAGCACACGAGCTCGGCGCCGACGGGATCGTCGCGGTGCGGCTCACGCTCAACGTGCATGCGTGGGGCGCGAACGTGATCGAGTTCATGGCGATCGGCACGGCGGTCAAGAGCGACAAGCCGGGCTTCCGCGGGCCCGAGGATCGCCCGTTCACGAGCGATCTGAGCGGCCAGGACTTCTGGACGCTGCTCGAAGCGGGCTATCGGCCCGTCGGCTTCGTGATGGGCAACTGCGTGTACAACGTCGGCCAAGGCCAGCAGAGCGGGCAGCCGACGCAGAGCCGCGAGCTCACCGGCCCGACGCAGGCGCTCTACGACGCGCGCGAGCTCGCGATGGAGCGCATGCAGGTCGAAGCGACGGCGCTCGGCGCAGCCGGCATCGTCGGCGTCGTCGTCGACGAGAACAACCACACGTGGGGCCCTTCCGTCCTCGAGTTCAGCGCCGTCGGCACCGCAGTCGTTCCGATCCGCGACGACCACCACATCGAGAAGCCGTCCCTCGTCCTCAGCGTGGGTGATTGAGTCGTGGCGCAGCTTCGTCAGCGACCGGCGATCGATCTCCGGGCGAGCGTCGCGCGCGTCGCGAAGGGCGGCATCCCGATCCGCGCCGAAGAGCGCCTCGCGGAAGAGGTCGGCGCGCACGCGCGCTTGTTCACCAGTGATCTCTCGGTTCCCGAGTTCCTGCTCGCGCGCGATGCCGACGTGCATCCGATCTCGCAGGTGATGGGGAGCTGCATCTATCACGTCGGTCAGATCCCCGATTACAAGGGCAAGACCAGCGAGATCTCGATCATCAGCGACGGTCACCGGGCCTCGCGTCGCAAGGCGCTCGCACGTCTCTTCACGGAAGCGCAGCTCGTGGGCGCCGACGCGGTCGTGGGCGTGCACCTGCGCGATCGCATGATCACGATGGGCTCGCGCGGCAAGGGCGGCGACGACGGAGGCGAGATCCTCGAGTTCACCGTCGTCGGCACGGCAGTGAAGGCGCCCTGGATCACGCATCCGAAGGGCTCGCCCATCATCACGGATCTCTCGGGGCAAGAGCTCTGGGCGCTCGCGCAGGACGGCTTCGAGCCGTGCGGCTTCCTGTTCGAGTTCTGCCGCTACCACGTCTGGCACGTCACGAGCGGCGTCGGCAACGGATCCGTCGAGCTCACACAGGCGAGCCAAGCGGTCGAGACGGCGCGCACGATCGCGAGCGGCCGCTTGCTGCAGCAGGCCAATCAGTTCGGTGCCGAGTACGTCATCGGCAGCGACCTGAAGGTGAAGGTGAAAGAAGTGCCGTGCGGCTACGGCGGCTGTCAGCTCGACGACATCGACATCGACGTCAGCTGGTTCGGCACGGGCGTGCGCCGCATTCCGGAGCGACAGGCGCAGCGCGCGCACGAGGTGCCGCAGCTGATCTTGTCGATGATGCCGCTCGGTCGTCGCCACGACGACGTGATCGAGGCCGAGGACGACGCCGACGAGATCGAGATCGCTGCCGAGGAGGCCGAAGAGATGGCCCTCGAGCGCGACGAAGACGGCGGAGACGACGCATGAGCACCGAGCTCCCGAGCGATCTCCCAGTCCACGCGCGCGAGCGCTTGACGGAGATGCGTGAGCATCGACTCTTCACGAGCGATCTCACCGTCAACGAGTTCGTTCTCGTGCGCGAGGCCGGCTTCGATCCCGTCGGCATGGTGATGGGCACGAGCATCTACCAAGTGGCGACGCAGCTGCCCTCGCTGCCGCAGGGCGAGCCGGGGCGCGAGCTCGTCGACACGACGCGCGCGCTCTATCACGCGCGCGAGCTCGCGATGAGCCGCATGGAAGAAGAGGCGGACGCGCTCGACGCCGACGGCATCATCGGCGTGCGCCTCACGATCAACCTCGCGCTCGATCCGCGGCGCCAGGAGTTCCAGCAGTATCGCGCGTGGGCGAAGTGGTCCAAGCGCATCGGCTTCCGGCGGCCGGTGGGCACGACGGGCAGGGGCTTCAACGCCTCGACGATTCCCAGCGCGGGCTACTGGCAAGGTTGGCGCGCGGTCGCCGATCAGCAGTGGCAGCTCTACGGACGGCGCATGGGCTGGGCGCAGCTCCCGCTCCCGATCTGGTCGCAGCCGCAGGGCCGTGCGAGCTACTCGTTCGGCAGCAACACGGCCGAGTTCATCGCGATCGGCACCGCGGTCAAGCATCGCAAGCAGCCCGGCTCGTTCAAGAACAAGGCGGGCAAGCCCTTCCAATCCGATCTCTCCGGACAAGACTTCTGGATGCTCATCCAGTGCGGGTACAAGCCGCTCGGCTTCGTCATGGGCAACTGCGTGTACTACGTGCCGCCCTCGCTCTTGCAGGTGCCCGACAGCACGAGCTGCGAGCTGCCCGAGTACACGCACGCGCTCTACGACGCGCGCGAGCTCGCGATCGAGCGTCTGCAAGACGAGGCCGAGGATCTCGGTGCGACCGGCATCGTGGGCGTCACGGTCGCCGAGCGCGAGCACGCGTGGCGTACCGATCCCTGGAACATGGGCAACGCCGCGCTGACGAACGGCGAGGTGATCGAGCTCTTCGTGATCGGCACGGCGGTCGCGCCGGGCGAGCCGGGCGAGCTGCCCGATCCGCAGATGGTGCTGTCGGCGAACCCGGTCGTGGTGAAGAAAGGAGAGGGCGAATGATGGCCGCTCTCTCGGAGCTCGGGGTCACCGAATTCCTGACGCTCGCGCGCGTCGGCTTCTTGCCGCGCGGTCTCGTGATCGGATCGTGCGTGTTCGCGGCCGGCTCGCAGTACGACTGGCGCGTCGCGACGGCGGAGATCACCACGCTCAGCAACGCGATGCGCAACGCACGCCACCTCGCGATCCAGCGCATGCGCAAGCAGGCCGCGGATCTCGGTGCGGAAGGCGTCGTCGACGTTCGGCTCGAGGTCGAGCACCACGTGTGGCGCGGCGCGCGACAGGTCGCCAAGTGCGTCGCCGTCGGAACGGCCGTGCAATTCGATCCGAAGCACGCGCCCGAGAAGCTCCGCGGCGCGCCGAGCCTCAAGCTGAAGAACGGGCAGCCCTTCGACAGCGATCTCTCGGGCGCCGAGTTCGTCACGCTGCTGACCGCCGGCTACCGCCCGATCACGGTCGCGATGGGCAACTGCGTGTACGGCATCGATCCGCGCGTCCTGCGCGACTACCGCGACAAGGACGCCGAGATCGCGCCCGTCACCAAGGCGTTCTTCGATGCGCGCGAGGTCGCGATGGAGCGCCTCCAGCAAGATCTCTTCAAGCACTGGCCGCGCGGCACACCGGACTGTCCGGTCGGAATCGTCGGCATGACGGTCGAAGAGGCCGTCTACGGCGGCGCAGGCGCGTCCGGCCCGCCGATCGTCGAGTTCACCGCGCTCGGCACGGCGATCGCGATGTTGGCCGAGGACGACCCGCGTCGCGCGAAGATCCCGCCGCGCCCCAAGCTCGTCGTTCCGCTCGATCGATGAAGCATCACGCTCTCTGCGTGGTCGTGATCGGCGGCTGCTGTTTCGCGCCGACGCCCATGCCGGTGCCGATGCCCGAGCCGCCGCCGGCGCCGATCGCGGCGAGCACCGACACGCTTCCTCCGATCGAGATCTCGACCGTCGCCGTCGTGCACGCCAGCGGCAGCATCGACGTGCTCGACGTGGAGGCAGCGCGCTTCGCGCACTTCACGCGCTCCGATGCGCTCGCTCTCTCGACGGGCTCGAGCGCGTGGATCTCGCCGCTCGGATGGTCGCCCAGCCGCTCGGCCTTCGTCCTCTTGCGATCGAGCTTCCAGCCGGGCGTGGGGAACGCGATCGTCTCTCTCGCGGCCGATGGCACCAGCGAGACGTTGCTCGACGACTCGGGCGTGCCCGCGGAGCCGCTCGCGTCGGCGTGGATCGAGGCGCAGAGCGCGGTCGCATGTCTCGTGCAGGCCGAGTCGGGCGTGACGTCGTTCCGACGCGCGCTCGACGCTCCGGCCGAGACGCAGGCGTGGAGCGATGGCGCGGACCTCGACGGTCCGTTCGCGATCGCAGCCGACGGCTCGCGCGTCCTCTTCGCCGACGCCTGCGAAGCGGAGCTGACGGGAGTGTGCCTGTTCACCAGCGGGCTCGACGGAGCGGAGCGAACGCTCGTCGGTCACGTCACACAGCACGTGTGCTCGATCGCGCTCTCGGCCGACGGGCACCACGCAATCCTCGCGCAGTCGGTCGCTCCGGACCCGGCGTGCACACGACTGACGACGCTCGATCTCGACACGCGCGTGCTGCGAGGCGCGTACGACATGGGCGCGGCAGACCTCGGATCGCTGCACGGAGTCACCTCGATGGCGCTCTCTGCCGACGGCGCACGGTTCGCGGTGCTCTCGGACGAAGGACACGGCTGCGTCAGCGGAGGCGGCTTCACGTCGTGCCAGCTGAGGATCTCGGCGCGCCGTTTCGATCTCTCGCGCACGTGGACGCCCGACATGCCGGCGCTCGACGACGGCCGGCTCGTCTGGATTCACTGACCGACCGGATGTGCGACGATCGCGCGCATGACGCGATCGTGGCTGGCTCTCCTCGCGCTCCTCTGGACGACGCCGGCGCGCGCCGACACGACGCTGACGTTCGATGGAGAGGTCCCGACCGACGGCGACTACTTCACGATCCCGTTCACGGTGCCCACGGGTGTCGCCGAGATCGAAGTGCGGCACGACGATCTCTCGACGACGAACATCCTCGACTGGGGCGTGATCGATCCGAACGGCTTTCGCGGCTACGGCGGCGGCAATTCGGAGAGCGCGGTGTTCAATGCCGCGGCCGCATCGCGCAGCTATCTACCGGGCGTCATCACGCCGGGCGCGTGGGTGGTGTACGTCGGCAAGGCCAAGGTCACCGAGCTGCCCGCGCACTATCACGTCGAGGTCGTGCTCCGCGACACGATCACGCTCGGGGCGATGCCGGAGCGCACGCCGTACGTGCCCGTGGCCGCGCTGAGCACCGAAGCGCGCTGGTACGCGGGAGACTTCCACGTGCACTCGCGCGAGAGCGGCGATGCGCATCCGACGCTCGACGAGATCGCGACGTTCGCCGAGATGCAGCACCTCGATTTCGTGATGATCAGCGACCACAACACCGTCTCGCAGCTCGAGCTCTACGCGGACGTGCAGGCGCGCCATCCGCATCTGCTCTTCATCCCAGGCATCGAGGTCACGACGTACCAGGGACATGCGATGAGCATGGGCGGCACCGAGTGGATCGATCACCGACTCGGCTTCCAGGGCCGGACGATCGCGGAAGTCGCGGCCGAGGTGCACGCGCAGAGCGCGATCTTCTCGATCAACCATCCCGCGCTCTCGATCGGCGATCTCTGCATCGGCTGCGGTTGGATGGCGATGCTCGACGGCGGCAGCGTCGATGCGATGGAGGTGCAGACCGGCGCCTATCACGTGACGGGCGTGCTCTTCTATCGGCAGGTCACGACGATGTGGGACGACTTCCTGCTCGCGGGTCATCACGTCGTGGCCGTCGGCGGCAGCGACGACCACGCGGCCGGCACGGGCACGGGCACGTTCGACAGCTCCATCGGCTCGCCGACGACGATGGTGTGGGCGCGCGAGCTGAGCGTCGACGCGATCCTCGAGGGCGTGCGTCGCGGTCGTACGGTTCTCAAGCTCGAGAATTCCGAGGACCCGATGCTCGAGCTCTCGAGCCCCGATCTCGATCCGAGCGTGACCGACACGATCGTTCAGGACGTCACGACGCTGCACGTGCACGTGACGGGCGCGCCCGTCGGCGCGACGATTCACTTCGTGCGCGACGGCGAAGCGCAGCCGCCCATCGACGTCATGGGAGCCGACTGGGAGCACGACGAGCGCGTGATCGCGGGGCCGAGCGAGGACTTCCTTCGCGTCGAGCTCGTGATCGCGGGACGGCCGCGCGTGGTGACCAACCACGTCTATCTGCGGTCGATCACGCCCGGCGGCCCCGATGCCGGCCTGCCGCCCGATGCAGGCGCGATTGCCGATGCGGCCGTCGATGCTGGCGCGCCACCGGCTCCCGCGAGCAGCTGCGGTTGCCGCGCGAGCACGTCGAGCGCGCCGGCTGGGATCGGCCTGCTCGCGGCGATCGCATCGTGCTCGGCTCTGGCGAAGCGAGCCCGTCGCGCACGGGAGAAGGCTCGCTAGAGCGCCATGGACTTGGCGTTGGCCGACGACGACCTCACCACTACGCCCCACCCGAACTTCCGTTCACCCTGTGTGGGCTTCAGCCCGCAGTTGGGGGGCGCGCCAGTCGCTCTATCGCCTGCTGCAGCACCGGAAACGGAACGGGCTTTTCATACGCGACGATGCCGAGCGAGCGCAGCGTCTGGCTGTGGCGGTCGAGATCCCCAGACAGCACGCAACATTGCGTGCCCAGGACGTGATTCATCGCCCGCAGCTCGCGGATGAGCGCGATGCCGTCGAGACGGGGCATTCGCACGTCGGTGAGGAGCACATCGAAGATCGTCCCGAGCCGCACGAGCTCGAGCGCGTGCTCGCCGTCGTACGCCTCCGTCACCTTCGCGAACCGCTGCAGGCCTCGAACGGTCGCTCGCCGCACGAACGGCTCGTCCTCTGCGAACAGAACGTGAAGCATCTCGTCTTTCTCGGAGCGAGAAGCATGCCGAGAACCGATTCCGTTTACAGCAGACGTGCGAGCGCGATGCCGGCGGCGAGCATCAGGATGGCGGTGACGACCGCGAGCGCGATCCATGGCGCGAGCTGTCTCGCGAGCGAGGGGGGCCTGCCGCCTGGGGCCGCGGGCGGTCGGGCGAACGTCTCGGTCGGCTCGCCACGCCGCGGCGCGGGGATCGGCGCGTAGGCGGAGGGGTCGGCCATCACCGTCGGCGTCGAGAGGATGGGCGCGGCGTCGGCCAGGGTCGGGCGTGCTTCTTCGGGATCGCTGCGTCCGCGGATGACGGTGGGCTGCTCGGGAAGCGCTTCGCTGCCTGCTCTCGCGCGCGCACGATCGACCGCGCTCGCCGCGGGATCACTCTCGCGCAGCTCGCTCACCTCGCTGGGCCGCGGCGGCGCATCGCTGAGGATCGACGCGCGCTCGCGCCACGCGACGTCGAACGCGTCACCACCCGGATCGAAGCGTAGACCTTGCGCGAACGGCTCGAGCGCTTCGGCCATCTCGCGCACGGTCTTGAAGCGCGACTTGGGGTTGGCGCTCATCGCGCGGGCGACCACGTCGCAGAGCGCTGCGGGAAGATCGGGACGCAGATCCTCGATCGCGGGCGGCTTCTCGCTCACCACTTTCGCGAAGAGCGCCGAGAGCGACTCCGCGTCGAACGGCACGCGGTGCGTGAGCGCCTCGTAGAGCATCACGCCGATCGAGTACACGTCGGCGCGCGGATCGACGCTGCGGCTGTCGGCGATCTGCTCGGGCGCCATGTAATACGGGCTGCCGATGAAGACGCCGGCCGCGGTGAGCTCGCCCCCATCGGCCGTCGTGCGCTTGAGCTTGCTGATGCCGAAGTCGAGCACCTTCGCACCCCCCGGGCGGCCGCGTGCGGGAGGACAGAGGAAGATGTTCTCGGGCTTGAGATCGCGATGCACGATTCCGAGCTCGTGCGCCGCCGCGACGCCGCGCATGAGCGTGAGGAAGATGCGCGCGATCGCCGGCACACCGAGGTTCTTGCGCGCGAGCGCCGCAGAGAGCAGCTCGCCCTCGAGGCGCTCCATCACGAGATAGTAGGTCTCGCGATCGCGACCCGCGTCGAGGATCTCGACGACGTTCGGGTGCTGCACCGAGGCGGCCGCGCGCGCCTCGCGCAAGAAGCGCTGTGCGTTGGTCACGTCGGTCGCGACGTGCGGATGGACCCATTTGATGGCGACCTGGCGGCCCGTGTACTCGTGCGTCGCCGCGTACACGATGCCGGCTGCGCCCTGACCGAGCACCTGCTCGACGAAGTAACGATCTCCGATCCGCTCGCCGGCCGTCGGGATCGTCGCGAGAGGCTCGTGGTCCCTCACGCCCTGCATGCCAGGCGATTGCACGTCGGCCAGCCTAACACGGGCCTCGAAGCATCAATCGAAGCGATAACCGATCCGCAATGATCCGCCGAACACGACGGCGCCCGTGCCGTTCGTCATCACACCCAGCTCCGGCAGAGCGAGCTCGAAGTCGAGGCGCTCGACGGGGTTCCAGCTCACTACCGCGCCGGCGCGGAACAGAAAGCCCACGTCGCGCGGGCCCTGGAACGCGACCGACATGCCGACCTCGGCGATCGCGCCGATGTGCACGGGCGCCACGAACGGCGTGAACTGATAGGTCGCGCCGATCATCAGATCGAGGCCGACGCCGAGCCCGAAGAAGACGTCCGCGCCCGCGCGCAGCTCGAGCCCTTCGACGAGCATGCGACCGACGCGTGCCTGCACGAGACCGAGCGCGCCCGCGCCAGGCGTGTGCGGGTGATCGCCGTAGATCGCCGCGCCGCCACCCGCGCCACCGATCTGCACCATCCACGCGCCGTCCGCGCCGTAGACGGGACGATGATCCCACGCTTGCTGCGCGGTCTGCGCTGCCTGCGCCGCAGCCTGTTCTGCCTGCTGGCGCTGCTCGTCGGCGAGTCGCTGCGCTTCGGCTTCGTCCGCACGGCGCTGCGCCTCGGCGGCGGCGGCGGCATCGCTCTCGGCCTGATGCTGTCGATCGAGCTCGGCCTGCTGCGCTGCGGCCTCGGCCGCGAGACGACGCGCGCGCTCGGCCTCGGTCTCTTCGGCCGACAGACGCAGCGCATCGTCGGCGAGGCCTTGTGGACGAAGCATGCTGCCGAGCACGTCGCGCAAGCGCGCATCTTCGTCGTCGAGCAGCACGTCGACCATCAGCTCTTCGACGCGGTTCGCATCGACGCTGCCGACCCACACGTGCAGCCCGTAATGGCCCGGATGCGGCTCGATGTCCGCCATCACGACGTAGACCGAGTGCGTGCTCGTCGCGCTCGCGTTGAACTCGGCGCTCGTCGTCGGGCGCGTGCCGGTCCCTTCGACGACCGTGTGCCCGAGGGCGACGATCGTCTGGTGGATGTGCGACTGCGCCATCGTGAGCGTCGAGCCGTCGGCCGTGCCGCCGACCGGGAACAGCTCGACTTGCTCGGCCGATGCCTCGGAGGCCCCCGTCAGAGCACCCACGAATGCGAACAGGAGTGCTGCGCAACGCGCAGCCGACGTAATTACGTCGGCCCGGCTTCGCCGGGCGCTCCTGCACGCTGTGAACAGAGCGAGCAACAAGCGAGAACAGGCCTTCACGAACGCTCCCCTCGGGGGTGTGTCTAGCTCAGTGAGCAACGAGTGCGCCACTGATCGTCTCGAACGCCCGAATCACGTCGGGTGGTGCCTGGACGAGCTCGATGAGCACGCCCTGACCCCCATGCGGATGCGCTTCGTCCCCGCGCGGGTGGATGAAGCATACGTCGTGACCTGCCGCGCCCTTCCGGATCCCGCCGGGGGCGAAGCGAACACCGTTCTCGCCCAGCCAGCGCACGGCAGCCGCCAGCTCGTCGATCCACAGGCCGACGTGGTTGAGCGCGGGCTCGTGCACCTTCGGACGCTTCTCCGGATCGAGCGGCTGCATGAGATCGATCTCGACGGTGAACGGGCCCGCGCCCAGCGCGAGGATGTCCTCGTTCACGTTCTCCTTGGCGCTCTCGAAGCTGCCGATGCGCGTGAGGCCGAAGCGATCGACCCAGAGCGCCGCGAGCGCGCCCTTGTCGAGGCCGCCGATCGCGACTTGTTGCAGGCCCAGGACGCGGAAGGGTCGCTCGCTCATCGCGGAGCTTCTAGCAGGATCGGGGCGAGCGCGAGCGTCGTGCGCAAGCCGTCGTGATCGAGCGCGACGACGATCGCGGGCGTCGTCGCGCCGCGCCGTACGATCGAGGTGCTGGCGAGTGCGCAGGGGCCGAGTGGCGCGAGCTGGATCGTGCGGAGCGTGGCCGTGGGGAGCGGCGTCTCGGCGGGGTACGAGAGCGGCGCTTCTCCTTCTCGCTCGATCCACGCGGCGAGCACGGAGGGATCGGTCCGGATCTGGGAGAACGCGGTCTCTTCGAGGGCCGAGCGCGAACGCCACGCGCCGCTCGCGCTGGCCACGCGGTGGGCCCAGCGATCGAAATGCGCGATCCGATCCACGTGAGGTGCGACGAGGGCGCTCAGTGCGGCTGGGCTCTCCGTCGTGCTCGCGGGATCGGCGCACGACGCGATACCGGCTAGTATCGCCGCCAGCAGCGCCGTGGCTCTGATCGAATTCCGCAACGTGAAGAAGGCCTTCGGCTCGAAGGTGGTGTACGAGGATTTGAACCTCGACGTCCACAAGGGCGAGTCGCTCACGATCATCGGCGGCTCCGGGATGGGCAAGAGCGTCATGCTCAAGCTGCTCATCGGGCTGCTCCGCGTGGACGGCGGGACAATCACGTTCGACGGCGCGCGCGTGGACACGATCCCCGAGCGCGAGTACGCGGTCGTGCGACGGCGCATCGGCATGCTCTTCCAGGGCGCGGCGCTCTTCGACTCGCTCTCGGTGACGGACAACGTCGCGTACGGTCTGCGCGAGCACTACCGACTGGCCGAGAGCGAGATCAAGGAACGCGTGCACGCGGCGCTCACCGACGTGGGCCTGCCGGAGGTCGCGAACATGATGCCGGCCGATCTCTCGGGCGGCATGCGCAAGCGCGTGGCGCTGGCGCGTTCGATCGCGCTCAAGCCCGAGGTGCTGCTCTACGACGAGCCTACGACGGGCCTCGATCCGGTGAGCACCGAGCGCGTGAACCACTTGATCACGGAGACCAAGCGCATCCAGGACGTGACGTCGATCGTCGTCACGCACGACATGCCGAGCGCGCTCGAGATCAGCGATCGCATCGCGATGGTGCACAAGGGCTTCATCATCTTCACGGGCACGCCCGACGAGATCCGCCGCGCGGAGGATCCGCGCGTGCGCGACTTCATCGAGGGAAACGCACCGGCCGACGACGACGTCGCCACGTTGCTCCGCTACGGCGGCTGAACCGACGGGAACGGGCGAGGAATGTCGGGGATGAACGGGATGTCGGGATGGCCTCATCCCGGACATCGCTCGGCATCCTCGATATCCCTCGCCCGTTCCCGTCGTTCGTCAGGGCGTAGTGGCGCTCTCGGTCGCGAACGGCGCGTCGGTCGCGACGGGCGCCGGATCGCGCGGCTCGTCCTCCCGCAGCGAGTAACGAACGAGTGCGCGCAGGATGTCGTTGCGCTCGACGTTGCCGACGATGCGTCGCACGTCCTCGTAGATTGACGGGTCGACCAAAAAGCCTCCGAGCGTGCCGCGGCCCGCGCGGATGTCCGCGATGATCGAGCGCAGATCGCCGCTCATCGCGGTGAGATTCGTGATCAGATCGCCCGCCGAGTCGCCGTAGAGCAGCTCGTGCGCATTGCCGTCGCCGGTGCGGATGTCGCGGATGACCGTCGCGGCCTCGCCCGCGGTGTCCGCGAGGTTGGTCACCAGGCGCGTGCCCTGATCGCCGTAGATGATCTCGTGCACCGAGCCGTCGCCGTCGCGGATCTCGCCGGTGATCGCGCGCACGTTGCGCGCCGTCGCGGCCAGCTCGGTCGAGGTCTGCTGGAGCGAGTGCAGCGTCGCCTGCACCTGATCGGCCATCTCGGGATCGCTGAGCAAGCGGTGCACGGTGCCGTCGTCCTCGCGGACCATGCGCGTGAGCTCCGCGACGTTGTGGATGATCGCCTGCAGGTCGGCGCGGAACTGCGGATCGGCGAGCGACTCGGTCAGCTCGCGCACGTTCTCGATCGCCGGCTGCGCGCTCGCGATCGCGCCCTGTGCCGCGGCCATGATGCCGCCCGCGTCCGCCGAGCGGACCTCGGAGCCGTTGGGGAGCGGATCGCCCGTGCCGGGCAGCAGATCGATGAGGCCGTCACCGAGCAGGCCCTTGCTGCCGATCGACGCGACGCTCGCTCCGTCGTGCGCCGGATCCGTCGCGCCCGCGCGTGGGCCGGTGACGAAGTGCGCTTCGGTCGCTCGCACCGAGAATGCGATCTGCGCGCGCCCGTCGTCCCGGAAGCTGACGGCGTCGACCGTGCCGACGTCGATGCCGGCCATGCGCACGGGCGAGCCCGTCCGCAGGCCGTTCGCCGAGGCGAACGTCGCCGTGTAGCTGTTGCGCGCATTGAACATCGAGCTGCGGCTTCCGAGGGCGAAGACCACGAAGAAGCCCACGATCAACGCCACGGTGACGAAGATGCCGACCCGAAGCTCGGTGGAGCGCCCCTGCACGGGACGGGTTGTAGCGGAGGGAGCCCCCCCGTGCAGCAACGATCGGGGTTGACCGCTCCGAAGGCGTGTCTAGGATTTCGTCATCGAGAGAGACGCGCGGAGAACGGAACCGGGGCAACCCGACCCCGTTCCCTCGCGAGACTTCGCCGCCTCGGGGGCGCCACATCGGCGCCTTTCCGAGAAGGCCAACCCTCGTCCGCGCGCTGCTCCCGAGCCCACCAATCGACAGTGACAAAAGGAGACACGACCATGTTGACCCGCTTCGATCCTTTCGCCGAGCTCAACCGTTTCTCGCAGCAGGTCGCGCGTCAGTACGACAGCGGCACGCAGACCTTCTCCCCTGCCGTCGACATCTTCGAGGACAAGGAAGCCATCCAGGTCCGCGCGGAGCTGCCGGGCGT
>CAYSCF010000047.1:0-30706 GCA_964429305.1 uncultured Sandaracinaceae bacterium
CCGCGCGTGGCGGGAGCTGCGGCGCGACCACGCCCATCAACGTCGCCTTCTTGCGCGTCGCTGCGGGCGCGGGCGCCGGCTGCGCGTGGATCTGCGCGAGCGCTGCGTCGGCCTTGGCGCGGCTCAGCACCTCGGTGGTGTCTTCCTCCGCGACCTCGGGCGGCAGCGTGCGCTCGCGATCGGTCGCCTCGAAGTCGAGACGTCGCTCCGTGGTCGTCGTGAGATCTTCGGGATCGTCGTCCGACAACCGGGGTGGCGGGATCGCCAGCGGGCTCGGCGCGCCCATCAACGTCGGCTTCTTTCGCGACGTCGAGCCGAACGCGCTCGCTGCCGCCGCGGTCTTGGCGGGATCCACCGGCTTGCCCGCGAGCGTCGCCGTCTTGGGCAGCGGCGAGGGCGTGCCCTGCAGCGTCGCCCGCTTGATGCCGGATCCGACGCCGCTCGAGGACGGAACGTCGCTCTTCTGCCAGCCGGAGGGACGCGCCACGCTCGTCGGGCTCGGCGCGATCGGGCTCGACGCGATCGGTCGCGCGACGTTCGTCGGGCTCGGCGCGATGGGCTTGTCTCCCACGCGCGCGGGCGGTGGTACCACGACCGCCTTCGCGACGACGGCCGGCTTGGCCGGCAGGCTCGCCGTCTGGCTCGGCTGCGCCTTCGCCAGCAGCGACTTCAAACCGTCCGGCGCGCTCGCCAGCATCTCGGGGATGCGCGGCATCGGCTGGGTCATGTCGGGAGCGTCGTCACCCGCCGGCTCGCTCTGCTGGCTCGCGCGCGAGAGCTCGGCCGCGAACGCGGGATCGATCTGGATCGACGGCTCGATCGTCGGCGCCACGGGCGCCTTCCGCGGCGGGGGCGTGTGCTCTTCTTCGATCGGCGGCAGCGCCGTCTCGACCGTCTTGGGCTCGTCGGTTCCGAACCAGCGCTCGATCGTGTGCGACTGGACGAACGCCTCGCCCTCCGCTTCTTTGAGGAGATCGGCCGCGAAGGCGTCGCCGCGCACGCTGGCCTGCCGGAGCGACTCGCGCGCCTTCTCCATCTGACCGACCCGCAGGTACGCCTCGCCGAGGATGCGATGCGCGCTCGACTCCTCGGGATGGCGCTTCGTGAGCGCGATCATCTCGACGCGCGTCTCGTCGTACTTCTCCTGCGCGAGCAGGGCTTCGCCGAGCAGCACGCGCAGCGGCACGTTCTCCGGCGCCACCAGGAGCGCGCGACGCGAAACGCGCACCGCCTCGTCGTAGCGACGCTCGGCGATGAGCCGTTTCGCTTCGGCTCCGAGCTCCTCGGTCGATGCCTCCATTACAGCCAGCGCACCTCAGCCGCGCAGCCTACCTTGACCCTGGTGGAGTTGGCGCCTAGTTTCCCCCACCTTTCATGCTCGGCCTGCTGACGCCGACGCTGCCGACCTGGGTCGAAGCCGTCGAACGCGATCTCGATCGCCTGCTCCAAGATCATGCTCACTGCGAGCTGAAGGCGGCGCAGAGCGCTCTTTCGCTGGCGGCGCGCTACGGCGGCGAGCATCCGGACCTGGTCGCGCCGCTGCTGGCGCTCGCGCGAGAAGAAGGTGAGCACGTGGCGATGGTGCACGAGCGGCTCCGAGCGCGCGGCACGCCGCTCTCGCTGCCCGAGCACGACGAGTACGTCGTGATGCTGCGCCGCGTTTCCAACGAAGATCGCGGACAGGTGCCCGCGCTGCTCGATCGACTCCTGGTCTCGGCGCTCGTGGAAGCGCGGAGCTGCGAGCGCTTCAAGGTGCTCTCCGAAAAGCTCAACGACGCTTCGCTGCGAGCGTTCTACAAGGATCTGATGGCATCCGAGGCACGGCACTATCGGTTGTTCGCGGGGGCGGCCGAGGAGCGCTTCGGCGAGACGGAGACGCGCGCGCGTCTCTCCACGCTCGCGGCCCGCGAGGCGGGGATCGTTCGTCACTTGCCGCTGGGCCCGACGGTGCACGGATGAGCGAAGACAAGGCAGACAAGCCCGAAGCGGCCTCGGAGAGCACGTCCTCCGAGCGCAAAGGCTCCGAGATCAAGTCGGCCGTCGTCGCCAAGCCGAAGCCGGCCGCGCCGCCACCGGAAGAGAACCGCGTCGCTTCGACCGCGCGCACGATCGCGGGCGCGTTCCTGCTCGCGTTCTTCATCCGCATCGTGCTCTTCGAGGCGTTCGAGATCGACGGCCCGTCGATGGAGCCGACGCTCTTGAACGGCGACCGCGTGGTCGTCTCGAAGTTTCCGTTCGGCCTCTTCCTGCCGTTCACCGACGACGCGGTCACGAGCTGGGGCATGCCCGACGCGGGCGACGTCGTGATCCTCAAGAGCCCCGCGGACGGTGTCGACATCGTCAAGCGCGTCATCGGCACGCCGGGCGATCGCGTCGAGATCCGCGACGACGTGGTCTACCGCAACGGCGAGTCGATCCGGCAGCGCATCCTCGGCCCGTGTCACGAGGACGCGAGCAGCGAAGATCCGACCGACTGCGAGTGGGTGGAAGAAGGCATCGCGGGTCGCACGTGGCGCACGAGCCACTCGCTGCTCTCGCCGCCCGAGTCGATGCCGGAGCAGACGGTCCCGCCGGGCCACATCTTCGTGCTCGGTGATCATCGCGATCGCAGCAACGACAGCCGCAACCCGCGCGTGGGCATGGTCCCGATCAGTCGCGTGAAGGGCCGCGCGGAGGCGATCTACTGGTCGAGCGACGACTTCATCCGCTGGGATCGCATCTTCAACGACCTCGACTGATTTTCGGGGGCGCTGGGCGCGCCCTCGGCTCCGCCTCGTCGCTTCGCTCCTCGCGAGCGACCGCGCTGGCGGCTCACAGTCCTCGGATCAACGCCGCTTCTCTTCGTTCTGCGACGAGCCCGAGCGCCTGCGCGATCAGACGTTGTCGGGATGCAGGGTGAGCGTCACCCGCGTGCCCTCCAGGAGCAGACAGCCGCTCGTGCGGAAGCCCGGCTGAGGCTGACCGCTGAGCACCGACGCGATGCCGCGCACGATCGGCTCGTGACAGACGAGGATCGTCACGCCCGTGCTGATCGGAATACGCTTGGCCGCGACGTTGGGATCGCCGTCGGGCACGAACGCGGGATCGGTGGTGACGGTTCCGTCGAAGCCGAGCGCGTGCGCGAGGATCTCGGCCGTCTGGACGGCGCGCACGAGCGGGCTCGACACGATCTGGCTCGCGACGATCTTCCGCACGCGCAGCGCCGCACCGACCTTCGCCGTGTCCGCCCGTCCCTTGAAGGTCAGATAGCGATGCGTGTCGTCGCCTTGCGAGCCGACTGCTTCGCCATGCCGGACGAGAAGGACGGGCATGCCCACGACGTAGCACGAACGGGCATACTCGCGGCCCGCCGATGAGCGACGAGATCGAAAGCACGACGACCCGCGAGCACGGCCACGAGCGCGTGCCGGGATACGACGTCGCGCGTGCGATCGCCGTGTGCGGGATGGTGCTGATCAACTTCGGCGTCTATCTGCTCGGGCCGCCGCGGGGAACGCCCGGTGAGGTGGTGCTGCGCTGGCTCGCGCACGTGCCTGGCGGCCGCGCCTCCTCGCTCTTCGTGACGCTCGCGGGCGTCGGGATCGCGCGCATGGCCTACGGCGATGCGTCGCTCGCACGCAAGACGCTGCTGAAGCGTGCGGCGGTGCTCGTGTTGCTGGGCGCGATGAACCTCGCGCTCGGCTGGTGGATCGACATCCTGCACTTCTACGCGTGCTACCTCGCGATCGCGGCGCTCTTCTTCTTGCGCGCCACGCCGCGCGCGCTGCTGGGCTCGGCCGTGTCGATCGGCGTGCTCGGCGGCGTTCTCGCTTTCTTCTTCCCGGAGGCGGAACGCGCGGACGTCGATCGATACTCGTTCGCCGGCATCCTGCGCGACGCGCTGATCGACGGGGTCCATCCCGTCGTGCCGTGGCTCGCGTTCTTGCTCTTCGGCATGTGGCTCGGGCGGCTCGATCTGCGTGTGCCTGCGCTGCGGCGCACGGTCCTCGCGCGCGCGCTCGCGACGTTCGCGCTCACCGAGCTGCTGAGCCTCGCGCTCTCCGCGCTGACGATCCGCGATTCGAGCCCCACGCTCACGTCGCTCGCCGCGCTCGTGCACACCGATTGGTCGCCGAGCCCGCTCTACGTGCTCTCGGCATCGGCCACCGCCACGGCGGTGATCGCGCTCTCGCACGAGCTGGCGGAGCGCGCACCGAAGAGCCCGATCACGCGTCTGCTCGGCAACGCAGGGCAGCTCACGCTCACGCTCTATCTCGTGCACGCGCACATCGCGATCGGGATCCCGAGATACCTGCCACAGATCTCGCGCGCGATCGGCATCGGTGCGGCCAAAGCCCACGTCGCGATCACGCTGCCGGCGTTCATGCGGCAATCGTGGACCTCGCTCTCGATCGAAGAGATGCTCGTCTACTGGCTGCTCTTCGTGGTGACGGTGCTGCCGCTCGCGGCGCTCTACCGCACGCGCTTCACGCGCGGGCCCGTCGAGTGGCTGATGCGCGCCGTGACCGGCAGCCCCGAGCACGTGCCGCCGCTCGCCACGACCGCCGCCCCGATGCGCGAGCCTCCGCGCTGGGTCTGGCCCGTGCTGCTCGTCGCCATCGCTTGCTTGCCCGTGGCCGAGGTGATCGGCGTGGCGCCACCGACGCCGCGATGTGTCGATCGCTTCGGCATCGACGTCGGCAGCGAGACGTCCGGGCAGCTCACGCTGCTCTGCCCGCGCGCGCGCTTCGCGATCGAGCTGGAGGCGCCGACGCCACTGGTGCTCACGACGCGCTCGGGGCTCGACGTCTATCTCGAGGTGCGGCGCGAAGGCCGGATGATCGTCGAAGACGACGACTCGGGGCCCGGATTCGATGCGCGCATCGCCGCGACGCTCGGCCCCGGCCGCTACGACGTGGACGTGCGGCCGTACTCCGCCGCCACCGGCCCGTTCGTGCTCGAGATCACGCGCGATGGGACGCGGTAGCCCGCGCCGTCACTGCCGGAGCACGTCGGACGCGAACCCTGGGCGCTCCGTCACGCCGAGCTGATAGCTCGGGCCCGGGAAGATCGGGCTGTACGTGCCGACCCAGACCTCGATCGTGCCCGCCGGAGGCGCGTAGAGCTCGACGGTCGGGTTGAGCCCGTTGCCGGGATCGCCCGAGTCGTCGTTGCAGTGCCACACACCATCCGGCGTGCGCACCGCGAGCGTCAGATCGTTGGTCGGGCTGTCCACCAGCACGCGCAGAAGCGCGATCGGCCCGCTCAAGATGATCTGATGCTGAGCGGTCGCGGGGAAGCTGCCGATACAGCCGGCCATGCCCGTCGGATCGAGCGACGAGCCGTCGCGCGCGCTCACCGCACCCTTGGCTCCTGCGGTGCCGGATCGCACGATCGGCTGCGGCATGAAGCCGGCGCCAGAGATGGCGATATCGGGCGAGCCCGAGCTCGCGCTCGCGCTCTCGACCTGCGCATCGATGTCCTCGAGCGCGCTCGCGGGTCGGTTCCCGTTGCCGCCCGGCGGCGTGCCGACGTCGGGCCCGCTCGGCCGCGCGCGAACCGTCTGCGCGCCGCCTCCTCCACACCCCAGGACGAGAGTGAGCGCGATCCACACCAGGCCCCCGTGACGCATGCGGCTGTTTACTCCGAGTCGGATCCGTTGGCGAAGAGATGCTGGAGCGTGTCGAGGTCGGCCATCGCGGCGCGGCTCGCGCGAAGAGCGATCGTCAGCTGCCCTTCGTCGTACGCCAGCGCCAGCACGAATGCTCCGTCACCGCGCGGCAAGCCCGCGCCCGGGCCCCCGAAGAGCGACATGACCGGGAGCATGCGCAGCGGGCGCACGACGAGCGCGCCGAACGTGGACGCCGGCAGCGCGGCGAGGTCGCGCGCGAGATCGGGGCTGGCCGCGGGCGCGGATCCGTGGACGACGATGGGCGTGGCGATGGCGGTGGGCTCGCCGCTGATCACGTCGGCGCGCATGCCGTGCGGAACGAAGTACGCGGCGTGTCCCACTTCCGCGCCGGGCTCGCCGCACAGCGCCGTTCCCTGCGCTCGGGCGCCCGGATCGCAGCGAAAGAGCACTCGGAGCAGCGTGCTCGTCCACGGAAAAGAGCGGCCCCAGGGCTGAGGAAACGCCGCGTCGGAGCCGTCGCGCGTCGCGATCGCGACGAAGGTGCCTCGATCCTCGTGGACGCCGAACGCGACCGCAGTCTGATCGCCGCGGATCGCGGTCACCTCGTCTGCGACGGCGTCGAGCCGCGCCCGCTCTTCGGCGCTCATTCGCGAGCCCGCGACCCCGGCGAGAACGCCCACGATCGCATCTCCCGTCGTCGCACGCGCATCGCCGCGCGTCCCGGTGGCGAGCGCAACGAAGGACTCCGTCGGCATCGAGGCGACGAGCGAGGGCGGAATCCGTTCGTACGCAGCGAGCGCCGCCGCGAGAGGGCTGCCCGACGCCACGTCGGCTTCCATCGTCAGCGCCAGCCCCGACGACGTCGGCTCGAGACGAACGGTCGCCTCGTCCAGATCCGGCAGGTACGCGACGCGCGCGAGCAACGCGTCCGCGATCGAACGAACGAGCGGCTCGGGATCGCCGAGCTCGGGAGGCCGACCCTGCTCGACACGCGCGAGCCGGATGGACTCCATCGCACGCGCCTGCTGCTCTTGGACCGTCTGCTCCATCGCGGTGCGCACGGTCGTGGCGAGCGTCCTCGACGGAACGTGGAGCACGACCGCGCCTGGCGCGCTCGGTCGGGCGAGCGCGCCGTAGGCGAGATACGGAAATGCAGCTTCGAGCAGCGATGCGTCGTCGGACACGACCGCGATGCGATCGTCGACCGCCGCGTGATCGCCAACGCGATCGGTTCCACGCGGACCACCGCCCGGGTGCGCGTCGAGCGGCGCATCGAGCCGCACTGCCACCGCGGACCGCAGCTCTCCGTCGACGCGCGCCATCACGAGACGAATCGGCGAATGGCCGTCGACGTGATCGCCGATCTCGCTCGGGATCTCGATCATCCCGTCGAGCAAGACCGACACGCGCGTCGGGACGCCCGCGCGGAACGAGCCCGAGGGCAGCTGCGCCACGAGGGCCGCCAAGGCGGCGTCGCCTCCGTCGAACGAGAGCTCGAGCACCACGCCGGCGGGCCGTTCACCCGAGCTGCGATCGATCTCCGGCGCCGCCGTGCTCGCAGGTGCCTCGTGCCCACACGCGAGCCCGAGCGCGAAGAGAACGAGGGCTGCACGCATCTCAAGGACGCGCGCCACGACGCAGCTTGGTCTCGAGCCTCTCGGCGCGTGGGAACACCACGTTGCCCTCGAGGTGCATGTGCCGAACGAGGTCCTTCTCGTGCGCATCGAGCCCTTCGTAGAGCTCCTTCACGACCGGTGGCGTCGCGTCGGTCACCGCGAAGTCCTTCGTGACCCGTCGCAGCCGCGCCATGACGAGCTCGCTGTCCTCGTGCTCGTTCTCCATCTCGTGGATCACGTGCTTGATCGTCGCGAAGAGCGCGACCGGCGCCGGCTTGCCGTCGCGACCTGCGACCTCGAGCTGTTCGACGTAGGGAAAGAGCACGCGCTCCTCTTGCTTGAGGTGCGGGCCCAGCTCGGCGAAGAGCAGCGCGGTGTCCTTCGCGACCGCGTTCAGCTCGGGCATCGCAGAGGCATGCGCATCGCGCGCCTGGTTGGCGAGCGCGACGAGCCGCACCGCCTCCTTGCGCGAGGGCTCGTGATGCTCGCGCACGATGCGCGCGATCAGATCCACGAGCGGGACCTCGAGCAGCTCCTGATCGGTCTCTCCGCCCTTCTCCTTCTCTTCTTCGAGCGCCGCGAGCAGCGCGCTCACGTCCACGCGAGACTCGGCGCAGATGGCCGAGAGCGTCTTGCTGCCGCCGCAGCAGTAGTCGAGTCGGAAGCGCTCCATCGCGCGCGACGCGCCCGGCACGTGGAACACCACGTCGCGCACGAGCACGCTCGGCTCGACGACGAAAGGACCAGTCCGACGAACGGGCGCGGAGTCGGCATCGGTGGCGGGCTGCTCGGCGGGGTGCGGCTCGTAGTCCATGGGCTCGCGGATTCTACGGCGCGATCGCGTCTCGGCCCACCGTGAACGGACGGACGTCGATGGGCCCTCGCCTGCGCGGATCGGCGAGGGCCTCGCGCAGCATCACGAGCTCGCGCGCGCTCGGGGAGATCGCCATCGCCCGCGAGAGCGAGAGTCGCGCGGCCTCACGCTCGCCCATCGACGCGGCGTAGAGCGCGTCGTTGTAGTGGATCCAGAGCAGCTGCTCGCGCGTCGGGCGATCGCGCGTGTCGTCGGCGAGCGCGTTGCGGAGCGCATCGAGCGCGTGCGCGCGTGCCGTCGATGCGCTGCGGATGTCGACGTCCGTCGTGCCGGCGGGCTCGACCGAATAGAGGATGGTGTCTGGCAGCAGCGTCTCGTGGAGCGCGATCGGCACGCGCACGTCGAGCTCGATCAACACGGGCCGCTGCGATGCGAGGCTCTGCAGCTCCGAGACCGCGGGCTCGCCGTCGAGCAGCTCGCTGCGGAGAACGCCCGCGACCTCCGGTGAGCGCCGCACGAGCGCGTCGATGGTCCCCGGATAGCCGAGGAACGGCATCGGGATCAGCGTCACGTCGGGCCGAACGTGCTCGGTCGCGGCGAGCTCGAAGAAGCGGAACACGGTCTGCGGCGAGTACGCGAGCACGACCGCATGCGGCGGCAGATCGCGGATACGCAGCTCGTCGACGTCGTCGGTAGCGTGGAACGCGGCGAGCGAGGCGTGCGCGCGACTGCTCACGAGCTGCACCGCGCCGAGCATCGCGACGGCGAGCGCCACCATCGCGAGCATCGGGCTCGGCTGCGAGCTCTTCTTCTTCCGAGCTTCGTTGCGCTCGCCGAGCAGCGCGACGACCGCGGCGACGAGCGAGACGGCCAGCGCCGCGACGCCTCCGAGCGCCGGCATGAGATAGCCGAGCGCATCGGGATTGCCGCGCACGAAGCCGAGCCAGCCGCGGCCGATGAACGAGAAGAGCACGAGCGAGATCCACACGTAGCCGACGCGCACCGCGCCGGGCGCACGAAGGAGCGCGTAGCCGCCCGCGAGCGCGAAGAGGACCGGCAGCACGTGCAGGCTCTCGACGAGGGAGATCGTCACGTCGAGGAAGCGATCGGTCAGCGGCTCCGCTTCGAGCACGTGCGTGCCTTGATAGGCCTGCGCCGACACGACCCAGTAGATGCGACCGAGGCTCGTCGGGTTGCCGAGGTTCATGGCCGGATCTGTCGCTGCACGGATCGGCAGATAGAGATACGTCGAGAGCCCCGCCGCGATCATCCCGCCCGAGACGAGCAGCGGTCGCGCGCCCCGCGCTCGATACACGCGCGCGAGCGTCGGCGCGATCGCCGGAAAGCACAGAAAGCCCATGAAGTGGTGGTTCGCGAGCGAGAGCCCGAGCGCGAGCGTCGCAGCCGGCAGCGGCGAGAGATCGCGCGTCGGCCAGGCGGCCTCCAGCGCGACGATCCTCTCGATCGCGATCGAGAGCAGCAGCGCCTCGAGCGCGTACACCTCCGGCCGTACCGCCTGGAGCCACCAGCCGTACGAGCCCGCGGCGAGCCAGCTCGCGCCGAGTGACATCGGCACGACCAGCCGATCGTGACGCACGCCGAGCGAGCGCACGGTCGTGTCGATCGCCGAGTAGAGGAACCCGGCCGCGAGCGCCGCGCAGACTGCTTGGGCGAACGCGACGCGGAGCGCGAGCGATCCCAGCGGCACGAGCGTCGCCGCATGCCCGACGAGCGAAGCGAGCGGATGACCCGGTGGATGCGCCACATCGAGATCGACGGCGGCGGCCGTGAGCTCGCCCGCATCCAGCCAGTAGCTCGAGCCCGAGAGCGTCGCGAGATACGCCGCCAGCGGCACTCCAACCGCCAGCCCGAGCGCAGCCGCGCGCACGCGGGGGTCGTGATCTTGGCGGGGAACGAGGGCCATCGCGCGGGACGCCCATCTTCGCACGACGCTCGACCCGGGCCTGCTTTCCCGCCGTTCGTCGGTCTTTCCGCGTGCTCGGGCCGAGTCGATATACTGGCGAGCCGTGCTCCTCGCGCTCGTTCTGCTGGCAGGATCCGCCCTCCTCGCGGTCAGCCGCCTCTTGTCCGATCGGTCGGCGCTCGAGCGCGCGGCGGCGGCGTCGCTGCTGTTTCCGGCTTTCGCGATCGGGCTCGTCGAGCTTCTCTCGCCGCTCGGGCTCATCGGTCAGATCCCGTTCCTGATCGGATCGGGCGCATGCCTGCTCGCATCGCTCGCGCTCGCGGGAGACGATGGACGCGACGTCATCGCCGACGATCTCGTGGCGCTGCGCGAGACGCTCGGCGAGATCGCACGTAGGCCCGCACGCCTCGGAGCCGTGCTCGTGGGCATCGCATCGATCGGCCTCGCGATCTTCGCGGCGTGGGTGCTCCCGCCCTGGTCGTGGGACGGCCTCGGCTACCACCTCCCGTTCGCGTTCGACGCGATCAGCGAAGGGACGATGCGGCCGATCGCATCGAGCGCACCCTACGTGAACACGTACCCGCATCTTGGCGACGTGTTCTTGATCGCGTTCCGCCTCTCGCTGCTCGACGGAACGTTCATCGAGCTCGCACAGCTCTTCTTCACGCCGCTGCTCGTGCTCACGCTCGCGCTCTGGGCGCGGCGCGCGGCGGTGCCGACGTCACGCGCACTGGCCATGGCCATGCTCGTCCTCGCGATCCCCGCGATCGCGCTCGAGCTGGCCGCGAACTACGTCGACGTGATCTACGCGTCGCTCGCGATCGCGACGTTCGCGTACGCGACCGGTCCGGTGGAGCCTCGCTCGCTCGCACTCTTCGCGATCGCCGCAGGTCTCACGCTCGGGACGAAGCCGTCGGCGCCGCCGATGATCGCGCTCGCGTTCCTCATCGTCCTCGTGCGCGCGTATCGCCGCACGCGCGTGGGCGAAGGAGTGCTGGCCGTGGGCGCCGCGCTCGCGATCGGCTCGTGGAAGTACGTCGAGAACCTCGCCGTGCACGGCAACCCGATCTGGCCGGTCGAGCTGCATCTCGGCCCGATCTCGATCCCGGGCCTCGCGACGATGAACGAGCTAGCGAGCATGGGCCTGCGCCCACCGATGCGCGATCACGGCTGGGCGATGCGCCTGTTCGAGTCGTGGACGACGGTCTTTCCCGATCGCTACGTGTACGACATGCGCGTCGGCGGCTTCGGTCCGCTCTTCGCTTTCGTGCTGGTGCCGGCGGCCGTCGCGACCGCGGTCGCCGCATATGCGTCCGAGCGCTTTCGCGCGCGCGCTCGCGTGGTGTGGCTCGGTATCGCGGTGCTCTCGATCGCGACGCTCGCCACACCTGGCGCGTACTGGGCACGCTACACGTTCGCGGTCCCGGCCTCGCTCTTGGTGCTCGCGCTCGCCGCGAGCCAGGCGCTTCCGGAGCGCATGCGCTCGATCGGCGATGGCGTCGCGGTGCTGGCCACAGCGCTCGGGCTCGTCCTCGCGGTGCCTGGTTACGCGCTCGGCGGTCCCTCGCTCGTCGCGATGGCTGCGATGCCAGCGAGCGAGCGAGAGCGCGCATTCGGTCTCGACGACTACGAGGGTCAGTTCGTCGACGCGCGCGCGCTCGTGCACCGTGGCGAGTCGATCGTGTACGACGGTGGCTTCGGCATGTCGGGACGGCTCTATCCGCTCGACGGGCGCGCGCACGTCGTGTTCATGGGACAAGACCCGACGAGCGCCGACGAGCTGATCGCGTTCGTCGACGCGGCGCACGGCCGCGTCATCGCGGTCACGGAGCCGCCGCTGCGTCCGACGGCGGCGTTTGCTCGGAGCCGCCCGGATCGCTTCCGCCCGCTGTTTCTGTATCCGGATGCGGATGGAGCTCCGTGCTCTCTGTTCGAGGTGCTTCCGACACGAGCCGCGGGATCAGGAGCGCCGCGGTAGGCAAGAGCTGCAGGCCGAGGCGGTCCAGCAGCGTTCCCTCGAACGCGAAGTCGCGCACCTGCTGCGGCCCGACCACGAGCGCCACGAGCAGACCGAGCGAGTGCAGCGCGAGCAAGAGCGCGAGCTTTCGCGCGCGGTCGGGCGTGCCCGGGCGAAGGGCGACGAGACATGCCGCGAGCGCGATCGACGGAACCAGGCCCCACGTCTGGAGGTCGCTCGCATCGCGCAACGCGTCGCCGAGAAGCGGCACGATCGCGCCGGGCGTCGCGGTACCGAGGGTGTGATCGTCGTTGGCACTGCCCGCGAGAAGAAGACGCACGCGGAAGACGATCACCGCGGAAGCGAGCGAAGCGAACGCCAGCCACGCGGCGCGTCGTGCGCGCGGAGAAGCGCCCCACGTGCCGAGCGCGATGGCGACCGCGAGCGCAGCCGAGAGCCCTTCGTCCTTGATGCCGAGCAGCAGCGCCGCGACGACGGCCGCCGGGATGCCCAGGCGATCGTTCTGATCCGCACGCTCGATCGCGAGCACGAGCGCACCGACGAGCAGACCGATCGGCAGATCGAGCTGCACGGATCGCAGATGCACCCACGCGAGGGGCGTACACGCGAGCACGACGAGCGTCGCGCGCTCTTCGAACGCGCTCGCCGCGCCGCGACCGAGCAAGAGCACGTAGAGCGCGAGGACGGCGACCACGAGCGCGGTCCCGCCACTGACGAGCGACGCCAGCGAGTCGTCGCGCATCGCGAAGCACGCTTCGAGCACGGCGGCGATCACCGGATATCCACGTGGCACGAGCTCCGATTGCGGATCGAGCGCGCGCTCCATCAACACGGCGCCGCCTTCGCACGCGACGCGCGCCTTCGCGAGCCACACCGACTCGTCCCAGAAGAACGGCACGGGCGGTCGCAGCACGGCCGCGGCTCCGGCTGCGAGCAACGCCGCGAGGCCTGCGCTCGTGATCGCCGGCGCGCGATCGATCGGGATCGGCACGCCGCGCCCACGCCACGTCACGCCGGCGACGAGCAACGCGAGACCCACGCCGAGCGCCGGATGCACGACGAGCTCGGCGAGCAGTACGAGCCCCAGCAGCGCGCGAACCAGCAGCGCTGCACCGCCGACGCCGATGCCGGCGCGGAAGAGCACGGCGCCGCCCCCGACGAGGCCGAGGAAGAGCGCGACGAGCGCGCCACCGATCGGCACGAAGCTCATGGCTCTTCGTCTCCTCGCGGCCTCGCCGGCGCCGGCACGAGAGGCATCGGCGGCGGCAGTGCTTGCTCGGGCAAGTGCGTGTCGTCGTCGACGGTGCCGCATGCGAGCGAGCCCTCGGCGGTCTCGACGCAGCCCGACTCGAGCGCGTCGGCGAAGAGATCGATCGGCGCGGGATCGGAGCAGCGCTGACCGGCCATCGCGAGACGCGCGATCGGCTCGGAGGCGACGGAGCTCTCGGTGCGGATCCATGCGCACTGGTGTGCACGCGCGAAGACGCGGATCTCGTCGTGCGTCCGGGCGAGCCGGCGTGCGCTGCGCGCGATGGTGCCCGGCGCATCGGCGCGCACGGCGAGGATCGCCCAGTATCCCGGCAGCGCCGCGAGCGCGAGCGTGCCGACGAGCAGCGCGCGACGCAGACGCAGCGAGACGCGCGCCCGCACGAACCACGACACCGCGCCGAACATCATCGCGAGCGACACGACCGCCGACATGCCGGGAGGCTGACGCGCCTCGAGGCGCGGCTCGTGACAGACGCCGTTCGCTCCGTCGACGACCAGCGACTCGGTCGTCATCAAGCAACGTGGGTCGAGAATTGGGTCCACTTCTAACCGCAGTGCGTGACGATCGCCTGCGCGAACGCCTCGGGTGCGTGCCAGTGCATCATGTGGCCCACGTTCGGGATCTCGTGCTGCGACACGTTCGCGATCGCCGACAGTCGCTGCGCTTCGTCGCCCGTCTTGAAGCCGTTCTGACCGAAGACGTAGAGCGTGGGCACGTCGATGCGCGCCAGCAGCGCCTTGAACTGGTCCACGCGGAACGGCAACGGCGAGCGTGTGCGATGCAGCGGATCGAACGCGAAGAAGAGCCGGCCTTCCGCATCATGGCGCGTGCTGCGCTCGGCGACCCAGCGCGCGAGCGTGCCGTCGGGATCCGCGTGCTGGCTGCGCAGACGTCGCACGGCGTCGTCGAGGCTCGCGAGCGGGCGCGGCGCCGTCGCGCGCACTTTGCGCACGCCGTGGATCCACTCCGCGATCCGATCGGGAAGATGATCCGGTGGTGACTCGGGCGGCCCGAGGCCCTCGGCGAGCACGAGCTTGCGCAGGCCGGGCGGACGCAGCCCCGCGAACATCGCCGAGACGGTCCCGCCCATCGAGTGACCGACGAGATCGAAGCCGTCGGGCGCGACCACGAGCGCGAGATCCGAGAGATCGAAGAGGTAGTCCGCGAAGTGGTAGTAGCCGCCGGGCTTCACCCACTCGGTGCCGCCATGCCCGCGGAAGTCGAACGCGACGACGCGATGGCCGCTCAGGGCGAGGTGCTGCGCGACGAAGTGCCAGCTCGCGCCCACGTCGAGGTAGCCGTGACAGCACAGGATCGTGCGATGCGCTCCGGGGCGCGACCACTCGAGCACGTGGTGCGCGATGCCGTTGGCGACGACGGTTGTTTCGACCGGTTCGATCTCGCTCAAGCGTCAGTCTCCGAGCCGACGCGGATCGAAAGGACGCGCGTCGAGCAAGCAAGCCGTGCCCGCGATCTGCGACGCCAGAATCGTCGCGGTCGAGGGCGCCAAGAGAATCCCGTTCCGGAAGTGTCCACTCGCGAGCCAGAGCCCGTCGAGCCCCGACGGGCCGATGAGCGGAAGACCATCGATCGAGGCCGGTCGGAAGCTCACGTCCGCCTCGAGAAAACGGGCGCTCGCGAGGCCGGGCAGTACCGCGACCGCGTGCGATGCCAGCGAGGCGACGGCGCCGAGCGTGACCTCTTTCGTGAAGCCCACGTCCTCCATCGTCGCGCCGACGATCATCCGACCGTCGAGACGCGGAACGAGATACGCATGATCGGCGAACACGATGCGCCGCGTGATGGGCGCACGCAGCGAGGCGCGCAGCAGCTGACCGCGCACCGGACGAACGGCGCCCGCGAGGACGCGCGGCAGACCCGGCACCAGTGACGTCCACGCGCCCGCCGCCAGCACCACGTGGCCCGCATTCAGCGTCTCGCGATCGGTCTCCACGCCGACGATGCGATCGCCACGACGCACGAGCCCGCGTACGGCTGCGCCGCTCGTGAACTTCGCACCTGCACGCTCGGCCGATTGCACGAGCGCCGCCAAGAGGCGCGGCGGATCGACCTGCGCTTCGTCGGACAGCACCCGCGCGCTGCGGATGCTCGCGGCCAACGCCGGCTCGAGGCGTCGCGCTGCGTCGCCGTCGATGCGATCGCCGGTCGCGTCTTCATCCATCGAAACAGTCAGCACGCCCGAGCGCACGAAGCCGACGTCGGCGCCGACCTCCGACCTCAGCGCCGCTGCGAGATCGACGTACGCCTCACGGCTCGCGACGCCGAGCGCGCGCAGCGGGCCTTCGTCGTGCTCGACGAGCGGCGCGAGGATCCCGGCCGCGACGCTCGAGGCCTCCGCGCCCGGGATGCTCTTCTCGAGCACGCGCACCGAGCAGCCGGCCTGCGCGAGCGCGCGCGCGATCGCCGAGCCCATGATCCCGGCGCCGACGATCAAGACGTCCGATGCGTCACTCATGCGGGCGGATCGGCGTGGACGCGCGCGAGCATGCCGCACGCGGCGTGTTTGTTCTTGCCGCCCGAGTAGCGACGGATCGTCGGGATCCCCGCGGCGCGCAGCAGCGACACCATCTCGGTTCGTTCGTCATCGGTCGCTCGCTCGTAGCGACCATCGACGCGGTTGACGTCGATCAGATTCAAACGGAAGGGCACGTTCGCGAAGCGCGATCGGAGTGCGTCGATCTCGTCCTGTCCATGGTTGACGCCGTGCATGAGCACCCACGCGAGCGTCACGCGCCCGCCGCGCGCCGTGCCTGCGAGATTCGAGAGAGCGCGCACCAGATCGTCGAGCGCGAAGCGCCCCGCCACCGGCAAGAGCGTGCGTCGCTTCTCTTCGATGGCGCTCGTGAGCGACACGATCAAACGGTACGGCTGTTCCTCGCGCGCGTAGCGCTCGATCTGCGGCACGAGGCCGACCGTCGAGATCGTGATCGCTTCCTTCGCGATGCGCCCACCGCACGGATCGGAGAGCACGCGCGCGGCCTGGATCACTTCGTCGTAGTTGTGGAAGGGCTCGCCCTGCCCCATGAAGACCGCGCCCGAGATGCGGCGTCGCGGATCTTCGCGCACGGCCTCGTCACGCACGGCGCGGAACGCGGCGACCATCTCCCACGCTGCGAGCGAGCGCGTCAGCCCGAGCTCTCCGGTCGCGCAGAACGTGCAGCGCATCGCGCAGCCGACCTGCGAGCTGAGGCAGAGCGTGAATCGATGCTCCTTCTCGAGCGGAATACGCACGGCCTCGGTCAGCGCGCCGTCGGAGTGACGGAACAGGTACTTCACGAACCCGTCGTCGTCGTCCCTCGCGCGCTCGACGATCTCGAGCGGCGTGCGATCGATCTTCTCTTCGATCGTGCGCAGCACTTCGCGCCGCGGCGGCTTGCCGAGCCGAAGATCGTCGCGGCCCCACGAGATCACGTGCGCGGCCACGCGACGCGCCTCGGTGATCGTGCACGCGACGCCTTCGCGCTCCAGCGCGACGACGAGATCTTCGGGCCGCATCCCGAACAGATGCGGTTTTCCCCGCGCGAGCGCGCCGAGCCCCCCTGGCGGCGGAACGTGCGACATCAGACGCCGTGGATCCGGGCGAGCCGGTCGTAGTGACGGTAGCCGAGCTTGTCGATCGCGCTCGGCGGCGCGAGGCCGATGTCGACGAGCGTCTTGATCGCGTAGGTCCCGGCCAGGACCGGTGGGCTGTACGCAGCGACGCTATGTGCATCGCGGAAGCGCGGCAACGGAAAGAGCAACGCGAGCGGATGCACGTGCACGAAGTGCGCGGCCGACAGGCGCGTCCAGCCCGCAGTATGCGGCGGCGTGATCACGTGCGGCGTCGCGAGGAACGTCCCACCCGTGAGGATCTCGAGCATCTGACCGACCTGCGCGACGATGCAGCCCGGCGGCGCGGTGCCGCGAACGAGCGCGCCCTCCGGATGCTCTTTGCTCGGACGCGTGCGCAGATACAGGCCGCTGCCCGCGTCGGGCGCTTTCGCAGGCGCGCCGCTCGGATCGTGGAAGCGCCCGCCCGGCAACAGCGTCACGAGGTTGAAGTCCGTGTGCTCCTCGCCCCAGAGAATCTTTTCTTTGGTCTGCGCCTCGGTGAGTGGCAGGTAGCGCAGGAGGCGAAACACGTGCGCGCCGCCTTCGGCGCTCGCCGAGAATGTGTCTTCAGGCAGATCGAGCGCGAGCGCCGCGCCGCGCAGCAGCTTCAGTCCCGCGAGGTGCAGCTCGTGACCGCGCGCGAGGTTCGCCTCCTCGAACGCCACGTCGTCCTCGGGCCACACGTTGTCGGCGCAGATCTCGGGGTACTGCGCCTTCACTTCGGCGCTCATCGGCTCGGGCGCCGAGAACCAGCACTCCTTGAAGTCCGGTTGACCGCCCGCGACGACCGCGCGTTCCGTGTTCGGCGGCGTCCATCCGCGCTGGTACCAGATCGCGGCGCTGTTCTTCTTCTGCTTCTCCGCGAGGGGGCGCGCGCAGTACGCGTTCCAACGGTCGTAGAGCGGGCCGATGTCGGAGACGCCGTGGCTCGCGACGTAGACCAGCCCGTAGGTCCCGAAGCCTTCGCGGATCGCGGCGAGCGCGGCGGCGCGACGCTCGGGCCGGTCGAGGTCGGCGAGATCGACGGTCGGGATCACCAGCTCGGGTGTGGCAGAGCTCGTCACGGGCCGGAGAATGAGCGCTGCGCGTGCGTCTCGCCAGTCGGCGGCGCGCGTTCTCTTGCGGCTGAAATCTAGGCCTATTCGGAGGCCGCTGCCGCTGCCAGGATGCCGCCGGCCGCCTGGATGCGGACCAGCGCATCGGAGTCCGAGAGCGCAGGCTCGACGTGGGTGGGCAACATCGCGTCGCGGGCGAGCGCGCGCGCGGCGACCCGACGCAGCGGGATGTCCGCGCCGTGCATCGCCGCTTCCACGCGCTCGACGCCCACGCTCTCGTGCCGCGCGGCGAGAACGATCGAAGCCTGCAGCGACGTCATCGTGACCTCGCCCGCCGAAAGCGCTCGGATCGCCTCGAGCGCTGCGTTCTCTCCGTGCGCCAGCGGCAAGAGCGCCCGTGCGACCGCGAGCTTTGCTCCCGCGTCAGGCTCGCTCGCGAGCGCGTGCGCGAGCGCCGTCTCGATCTCCGCCGGGCCTCGCAACGTCGAGAGCGCGACCGCAGCTTGGCTCCGCAGCCCCGCATCGTTCGCGCTCAGCGCCGAGAGCAGATAGGCGCGCGCCGCGCTCGCGTCCGCATCCGTCGGAGGCTGATCTCGCTCGAGCCTCGTGCCGAGCAGACGCGCAGCCTCGATCCCCTGCGCGCTCGGCGGCGCTTCGAACAACGAGGCGAGCACTGCACGACCGCCGTCGCGATCGGCATGGAGGAGCGCCGCGACGGCCGTCATGCGTACGCTCGCGATCGGATCGGAGAGACGCTCGCGGATGAGCGAGATCGCGGCGGTGTCGAACGAGCCGAGCGCACGCACGGCGGCCCCACGAACGCTCGGATCGGGATCGATCCGCGCGCGCTCCTCGAGCACGCCACGAGCGACGCTCTCGGGCGCGAGCTCGGCGAGGCGTGCCACCGCCGCCGCACGCACGCGCGCCGATGGCTCGGCGGCGAGCGAGAGCAAGAGGTCGCGATCGGAGTCGACCGAGAGACCGAGCACCGCGGCCGCGCGGACGTCGGGATCTTCGCTGTCGATGTGGATGCGGAGCGCCTCGCGTGCCGAGCCACTTCCGTGCTCGGCGAGGACCGCGAGCGCGTGGACGGATCCGTTCTGTCCCAGGCGCTCGAGCGCCGAGCGACCGGCTGTCCCGGCCAGCGCGAGCTGACGCAGCGCCGCATCGCGCCGATCGGTCTCGTCGCTCGCGCCTTCTTGCTCGAGCATCAGCTCCGCGATGCGCCGCAAGAGCGCGTCGTCGTCACCGTCGCTGTCGCGCACGTGCTCGTACGCGGTGATCGCGCCACCGACGTCGCGCCGATCGAGCGCGCTCGAGACCGCGAGCCGCGGCCCGCCTCCACACGCGACGACGAGGACGAAGACGAAGACGAATCGCACGCGCGGACCCTAGCCAATGACGCGCGGCGTGAGAAGAGAAGTGGTACAGAACGAGGCACGATGACGACGAAACGCTTCGAGGGGCTGGTGGCGTGGATCACGGGTGCCGGTAGCGGCATCGGCAAGGCGCTCGCGATCGAGCTGGCGCGGCAAGGTGCCGCCGTGGCGGTCTCCGGACGACGGCGCGCCAACCTCGACGAGGTCGTCGCGGCGATCGCTGCCATCTCGGGCAAGGCCGTGCCCGTGCCGTGCGACGTCACCGACGAGAAGTCGCTCGCCGAGGCCGCGAGGACGGTCGAGCGCGAGCTCGGTCGCATCGACGTCGTCGTCGCCAACGCCGGCTTCTCCGTCGCAGGCGCGATCCGCGATCTGACGTTCGCCGACTGGCGTCGTCAGTTCGACACGAACGTGATCGGCGCGGCGCTGACCGCGACCGTCGCGCTCGATGCGCTCGAGAAGACGAAGGGCCGCATCGTGCTCGTCGGGAGCGTGTCCGCGTTCACGCCCGCGCCGCGCGTGGGCGCGTACAGCGCGAGCAAGGCCGCGCTGCGATCGCTCGGCCAGACGCTCGACATGGAGCTGCACGGGACCGGCGTGAGCGTGACGCTCATCCATCCCGGCTACGTCGAGAGCGAGATCGCCCAGGTCGACAACGACGGCAAGCACGACGGCGCGCGCGTCGATCGCCGCCCGAAGAACCTCATGTGGCCAGCGGACAAAGCGGCGCGCGTGATGGCGGGCGCGATCTGGGCGCGCAAGCACGAGTTCGTCTTCACCGGCCACGGACAGGTCGGCGCGTTCATCGGCCAGCACATGCCGGGCGTGCTCCGCTTCGCGATGACGCGCACCGGCACGAAGAAGCGCGTCCGTCAGATGACTAAGGATTGAGGGCGGGCACCGGACGCAGCGGCCAGAGCGGCAGATCCGGGCCCATCACCACGACGAGCGACGCGATCGTCAGCGCGACGTTGCGCAAGACGGTCAGCCAGCTGACGCGTGTCTCGACGACGTGACCGAAACAGCCGCAGTCGAGGTCGATGCCGCGCACGATCGCCTGGATCATCGCGATCGCGAAGACGACGAGCATCCCCGCCGCGACCAGAGAGGCTCCGCGCGCATGCACGCCACTGACGAGCGCGAGCCCGACGAGCAGCTCCAGCAGCGGCATGCCCACTGCCATGGGCCCGATCACGGAGTCGGGCAGCATCCGGTAGTTGCCGATGCTCTCGACGAGCTCGCTCGGATCCTGCAGCGCCGTGATCGACGACGCGAAGAAGAACCCGGCGACGACGACGCGCAAGGCGAGAAGCACGATGCGACCGCGCGGCGAGTCGAGGAAGGCCGTCATGGGCAGATCCTGCAGGGCCCCGACTCGGCGGGGAAGTCGTTGGAGAGCCACTCGGGGATGCCTCCGCGCAGCACGCGGACGTCGCGGACGCCGTCCTCGGCCAGCAGGCTCGCGAGGCGCCGGCTGCTCGCGCACTCACCGGTCGTGTCGCAGTAGGCGATCACCGTCCGCACGCCGCGCACCAGCGCCGTCGTCGACTCGTCGATCGCTCCGGTGTCCATCGGCATCGCGATCGCGTTCGGGATGTGGCCGGTCTCGTAGTCGGAGAGCGAGCGCGCATCGACGAACATGACCTCCGTGTCGTCGACCATCGCGCGCGCATCGTTCTGTTCGATCCAGCCGATCTCGGGATGGGTCGCGACCGGCGGGGCGCACGAGGTTGCACGCGGCGCGACCGTCGGAACGCCCGCGACGATGCCGTAGCCGACGCCGAGACATGCGCCGACCACGAGGACGCGGAGCGCCTCGACGATCACGGCACGCGTTGCGGAGGGCTGGGCCACCTTCGATCAACGTCCCACGAACGCGGTGATTCCGCGAGCGAGCAGCGCGGCATCGTGCGTCGCCCGATCGAGCGGGGGCGCGATCGCGATCGAGCCGTTCGGGAAGGCACGAACGTGCGCGCCGGCAGCCGAGAGCGCGCCGATCATCGCCGACGAGCGGTCGCCCGCCGCGATCACGCGATAGGCCCCGAGCCCGCTGGCTGCGTCGCCGAGCGGTGCGAGCGCCGCATCCAGCGCCAGGCCCGCCGCCTTCACGTCGACGTTCCTGGCCGCCCGCAGCTGGTGGTGCGCTTGCACGAGCGAGAGCTCGTCGCCGTCCCACGTCGAGACGAACGTGAGCGGCGCCCCCACCCAGAGCGCGCTCGTGACGTGCACGAAGCCGAGCTGGCCGCCGCTCCACCACACGAGCGCATCCGGAACGAAATGCGATCGCAGCGCCGAGCTCGCGAACGGGCCGCCGCCGCTGCGGTAGTAGGCCGACGCGGTCTCGACGACGACGATCGGAACGCCGGTCTCGCGCCGGAGCGCATCGAGCGCATCGACGAACCCGTCGCTCAGAACGCGCCCCGTTCGCTCCTGCACCATCTCGACGATCACGCCGAGCACGCTCTTGGCGCCGGCCGCCGCGATCTGCGCACGCAGCGCTTCGATCGCCGCGGCGTCCCCGACCTCGGCCGGATGCGGCACGCGCGGGAAGTCGAAATGCGCCGGCCCGCCGCGATGGACGGCGGGATCGCTGATCGATCGCGCGCACGCCGTCGTGTGCCCGACGTAGCCGCCGGAGAGGCCGAGCACGACGCGACCCTCCTTGCGGTGGAAGCGCAGCATGCGGACGGTCTTGTCGATCGTCTCGTCGCGGCCCGACGTGAGGAAGAGGTGCGGATGATCGGGCGCGATCGCAGCGGCCCACTCGGTCGCGCGAACGATCGCGGGCGTCACGTAGTTGCAGATCGTGATCTTCTGGATCGTCGGTCCCGCGAGCTGCCCGGTGCGCTCCGCGTCGAGCAGCGACGACGGCGCGCGCGCGAACGGCGTGACGAGACCCGACGAGAGATCGGTCGCTGCCGTGGTGGCCGGCGCCTCGTGGGCCGCGATCGGACGCAGCGGCTGCCGGTAGTAGCGCGCCGTGCCCTCCGAGTCGTAGGCGCGATCGAACGAGAAGATCGTGTGCGCGCCGAGCGCCTCGTTCAGACGCACCATCGCGTCGGCCGCGCCCACGCGGTTGCGGCCCGAGCAGTAGCGATAGCGCGGTGAGCCGTCGGCCTTCTTCTTGTCGATCGCCGCGCGCAGTTGTGCGTGCTTGAGCCGACGGCCGAGGCCGGTGCCACGCACCGACGCATCGACGGTGAGCGCAACCGAATAGATCGTGTCGCCCGTTCCGCGCGCGGGATCCTGGTCCGGTCCTTGGATCTCCGGCACGCGCTCGAGCGCGACGCCGATCGCGTAGCCGACCAGCTCCTTCCTTCCGTCGATCGTGCGCTCGGCAACGATCGCGACACCGTCCGCGTCCTCGAGGCCGGCCCGCAGGCGTGCTTCCGGATCGCGGCGTGCCGGCTCGTACGTCCGCGTCTCGAGCGCGAGGATCGCAGGCAAGAGCGTCGCGCTCTCGCCCGCACGCGCTTCGCGAATCGTGATGCCGTCGTCCTTCTCGGCCGCGCGCGGCGCCTCGAGATCGTCCCACGCGGGCGGCTTCTGTCCCGGATGCGCTTCGAGCCACGCGAGCGACTGGCGGATCGTGACGAAGAGCTGATCGATCTCGCGCTCGCCGAACGCGCTGCTCAGCCGATAGCGCACGGTGCGATCGCCCGCGCCGAACACGATCGCGCCGCGCCAGAAGCGCTGGCCGAGATACGCGTCGAGCTCGGCAGGCGAAGCGAGATCGAACGCGAGCGCGAAGCCCTTCACGCGCGGGCGCGCGATGCGATGGCCCCAGCTCTTCTCGAGCGCGTCGAGCCGAGGCCGCACGAGCGCCTCCACGCGCGCGGCATCCTGGCTCTCGGCGATGCGCTCTGCGTGCAAGCGACCGCGCACGAGCGAGGCCGCGAACGCCTGCGTCGGCTCCAGGTCCGCCATCGTGCTCATCACGACGCCGACCTGTGCGCGCTTGGCGAAGATCACGGCGTCGGGTCGATCGGGCGCGCCGTGCGCGTCGACGTAGCCGAACGTCGAGTGCCACGCGAACGGGCCACCGAGCCCGAAGCCGCACTGGACCTCGTCGACGATCAACGGCACGCCGAGCGCGCGCGTCACGAGCCGCAACGCGCGATGGAAGCGCGCCGACGCGTAACGATCGCCGCCCTCGCTCTGCATGGGCTCGATCACGACGGCGAAGTGCGTCTTGGCCGACACGAGACGCGCGACGTGCGCGAGCGAGGCGACCTCGGCGGCGAGAAGCACGTCGCTCGATCCGGCGAAGCGCGCGACGAGCTCTTCGACGTGCCCGTGCGCGCAGAGCTCGCGGAATCCCTCGGGCTCGACGGGCTCGTGCTCGAGCGCGTCCCAGCGCGGGAACGGCGCGAAGTCGACCTCGTAGCCGGGGATCTCGAAGGGCACGCGCTTGCTCGGCGAGTGGCTCGCGTAGAGCGAGAGAAGCGTGCGCCCGTGGAAGCTGCCCTCGAACGCGAGCATCTTCGTCGCCTTCCAGCCGAGCGCGTCGGTGTGCGCGCGTGCGAGCGCATACGCCTTCTCGTTCGCCTCTGCACCGCACGCGGTGAAGCAGACGGTGGGATGGCCCGGCACCAGCCGCCGCAGCTCGTCGGCGTACGCCTTCTCGACCTCGCGACCGCGCGCGGAAGAGAGATCGTGCGCGCGCAGCATCGCATCGCCGAACGCGCCGTCGACGTACGCACGCGCCATCGACTCGTGCATGAAGCCGAGCGGCAGCGTCGCCGTCTGGCTCATCGCGTCGAGCACCGAGAGCGGCTCGTCGTCCACCGACACGTACCAAGGCCCGTAGCTGCGCAGATGATCGAAGACCGGCGGCTTCTTCTCGCGCGGCGTGCGGTCGTTCGCGTGGAAGCGCTCGAGCAACGCCGTCGACTTCGGCAGCGCGCCGCCCTTCGGCCGACGCATCGCCATCGGTCGCGGCTGATCGACGAGCGTGCGCTTCGCGTCGGAAGCCTCCTCGCTTGCGTGGCGCGCCTCCAGCTGATCGAGATCGGGCGTGACGAGCAGCCCGCGCAGCGCCGGCAGCACGGGGAACGCACCGGCGACGTTCGACTGCACGGCGACCGGAATCGCGAGGTTGCGCGCCGCGAAGCTGCCCGCCGGTCGGAAGTTCCCGCTGCGGCCCGTGCCGCCGAACGGCAGCCGCGGGCTCGCCTGATTGGTCGAGCGATTGCGGTTGAGGATGCCGACGCGCGTATCGCGGTAGTAACGATCGAAGCGGGCGTCGTCGCTCGTGAAGATGCTGTTGGCGAAGCCATAGGGCGATGCATCGATCAACGCGATCGCTTCTGCGTCGTCCTCGAAGACCTCGATGCCGAGATCGGGGCCGAAGAGCTCGACGTCGGTGTACCCACGGATCTTGTGCACGCCGTCGGGCAGCACGTGGAACGAAGCGGTCTGGAACGCGCCGCCGGGCAGACGCTTTCCTTGGACGATCGGCTCGGCGCCGTTCGTCTCGGCCGCGCGCATCGCGTGCTCGAGCTTCTCTCGCCCGGCCTCGCTCGCGAGCGGACCGGCGAACGCACGTGCATCGTCGGGATCGCCGAAGACGAGCCCGCTCACGAGCGGCCGCAGCGCGTCGACCAGCGCTTTCTTCTTGCTGCGATGCACGAGCACGCGATCGGTGCAGGTGCAGCGCTGCCCGGTGGTGAGATAGCCGCCGACGACGATCTCGTGCGCGGCCTGTCGGATGTCGGCGTCTTCGCAGACGATGGCCGTGTTCTTGCCGCCCATCTCGAGCGCGACGAGCATCTCGGGCCGGTCGAGCGCGGCCTCCGCGATCCGACGACCGACGTGCCAGCTGCCCGTGAACGCCAGACCGTGCACGCCAGGGCTCGCGACCATGGCTGCGCCGGTCGCGCCTCTTCCTTGGACGACGTTGAGCACGCCAGGCGGCAGGCCCGCAGCGTGCGCGGCTTCCGCGTAACGAATGCCCGAGAGCGGCGCGAGCTCGCTCGGCTTCATCACCACCGTGTTCCCGAGCAAGAGCGCGGGGACCACGTGCGCGTGACAGAGGTGCAGCGGGAAGTTGAACGGCCCGATGACACCGACGACGCCGTGCGGATGCCATCGCAGCGACTCGTTCGGAAAGCCCGGCAGCGGACCGTCGCGCAGATCGCCGCGCACGACGCCCGCCGTGATGTCGAAGCGACCGAGCAACGTCTGGATCTCGGTGCGCGCTTCGGTCCGGATCTTCCCGATCTCCTGGACGATCGCATCCGCGAGCTTCTCTTTGTCGGCTTCGATGGCGCCGCGGAATCGCACGAGCGCCGCCCAGCGCTGATCGAGCGAGAGACGCGACCAAGCGTGCTGTGCGTCTCGCGCAGCTTGCACGGCCAACGCGACTTGCGACGCGCTCCAGGTCGTCTCGACGACGACGGACGACCCCTTCGACGGATTGCGAGACGTTAGCGTCTCGCCGTCGGCGGCCACGAAGGCGCCGTTGATGTAGTCACCCGCGATCGGCATTCGCGGCGAGCATAGTCCGCGGCGCGGCGTCGGCTACAGGCTCACTCGCTGCCGAGCGTGGCGCGGAGCGCGGGCAGGCGCGGATCGTCCGGCACGATGGCGGCGAGCTCGTCCGCGTGATGCCGCGCCTCGGCGAGCGCGCCCGCACGATAGGTCAGGAGCGCGAGGTTGTAGCGGGCGTCGGCATAGCGCGGATCGAGTCGCAGCGTCGCGAGATATCCCTCGCGCGCGTCGTGGTAGTTGCCCTCTCGATCGGCGACCAACGCGAGGTCGTACGTGGCCCCCACGTGGCTCGGATCGCGCGCGAGCACACGACGAAACGACTCGGCGGCACGGGCGGTGTCTCCGTTCTGCAGGTCGGCGATCCCGACCAGGAGCGTGGCGTCGTCGCCGTATCCCGCACCGTCGGCCCGCTCGGCGGTTCGCACTGCGTCGGGCGTGCCTGTTGCGAGCAGCGCGAGCGCGAAGAGCGCGTGCGCGTCGCGCGGGTTGCGGGCGACGGCGGCGTCGGCGTGGGATCGGGCCTCTTCCACGCGAGAAGCGCGCGCCAGGACATCCGCGGCCCAGCCGTCGAAGGTGGGCTCTTCACAGCGGGCGCTGGCGAAGCGATCCGCGAGATCGGTCGCACCGATATCGCGAGAAGCATCCGCGATCAGCTCGCTGCACGCCGGGTCCGCCCTCGGCCGCCAGCGCGCCACCATCGCCGCCACGGCGATCGCGGCGACCACGATCGACACGACGGTCGCCGCGCGACGTCTCACGCTCGAGCGCTCAGCGGTAGAACGCGCCCTGCATGGAGGCGAACCAGAAGCGATCTCCCGACGCGCCCGAGGTCATCTGCGCGTTGAGGTAGTAGGTGTAGGTGCCCGCCGCGACGGTGAACGTGCGGGTCACGTGGAACGTGTTGTCGGTCAGTCCTGCATAGGTCGGGATCGCGGCGGGGATCTGGTAGTGCACCTCGTCGAACGCGGTCCCGCAATCGGTCGCGCTCGTTCCGATGCCCACCACGAGCGCGTCGATGGTGCCCGTCGTGTGATCGAGCTGGATCCAGGCGTTGGCGTCGATCACGATCGTTCCGGCCGTGGGGGCCGTCACCGTGATCGTGGCTCCCGAGTAGTTGGTGCACGCAGCCGGAATGACGGTCGTCGCACTGCTCGTGCCCGTCACGATCGCGCCCGAGCCCGCGGGCCCGGTCGCACCGGTGGCGCCCGTCGGGCCTTGTGGGCCCGTCGCGCCCTGAGGTCCTTGAGGACCCTGCGCGCCCGCGGCACCCGGAGCGCCCGCTGCGCCAGCCGGTCCTTGCGGGCCTTGCGGTCCCGTAGAGCCGGTCGCTCCCGCAGGCCCTGCCGGACCCTGCGGACCGATCGCGCCAGCGGGGCCAGCCGGTCCAGCCGGGCCCGCGGGGCCTGCCGGGCCCGCAGGACCAGTGAGGCCGCTCGCAGCGCCAGTCCAGTGGCCAGTCGCATCGATCACCGTCGTCCCGCCGATCGACACGGAGTGAGGCGTGATGTCGCCCGTGACGTTTCCGGCCGAGAGCGCGTACGCGACGCTCGTGATCGCCTCGCGCGGGGTCAGCTCGACATCGGCACCGACCAGGACGCCGAGATAGCGCACCGAGCCGTCGAAGAGCGTGGCCGGAAAGGCCGTCGTGTTCCCCAGCTGCACGGAGAAGTAGCCCGAGTCGAGCGTGACCGTCTGCGATTCCATCCACAGAGGCGTCCCGCCGGTCGCGGCCGCGTAGATCGCGAACCGAATGGTCACCATCCCGTCGACGGGCATGCCGGTCGTGGCGTCGAAGAGCCGTCCCTGGTCGGTGAGGATGCGCGGAACGCCCTGCGCGAAGGCAGTTCCGTCGATCCCCAGCGCGAGGACGAGCGCCACGAGCGCGGTGAGGGAGCGCGCGGTGAGGGAGCATCGAGTCATGGCGAAGGGTCTCCGATCCGTCCGATGACGTTCTCGCGCAGCACGTAGTGAGGCGAGGAAGGCGGCGTGGGTGAGCCGAGCGCCGAGAGCGAGCCGACGAGACGGTAGCGAGCGCTGGTGGCGATGTGACCGCCCGAGACGCTCGCATACGTGTTGCGATTGTCACCGGGAGGCGGCGGTCCTGCATCGACAGGCCCGACGTCGAGCGGCGAGCCGGAATCACCTTCGACCCAGGTGTCGTTCGCGGCGTCGGCCGATCCACCACCGTCGACGGAACGCGCATCCGGAGCGGGAATCCCCGTGTCACGCAGCGCCCCGCCGCCGTCGTGCGGGACGTCGCCGCCACCTCCGCTCGCGCATCCGGAAGCGACGAAGGCCGCGATCAACGCGCTGAGAGCGCAAGCGTGACGAAGGCGAAGCACCGAAGACCGATCGTCTGGCAAGAACGTCCCTCGCGTCAAGCGGCGACCAGCGCCGCCTCGAGCCGCGCGAGACCGTCTCGAAGCTCGTCCTCCGAGACGACGAGCGGCGGCGAGACGATCAGCGTTCGAATCCGTTTGTTCGGATGCGTGATCAGATGCCGCGCGGACAGCTCGCGCTCGATGCGCGCCCAACGCGCATCGTCGACGTCGAGCTCGATCGCGGCGAGCATCCCGAGAGAGCGCGATCGAGGCACGAGCGCAGGATGGCGGTCCTGCAGCGCCGCGATCGCGGTCGCCAGTTTCGCGCCCAGCTCGGCCGCGCGTGCGACGAGCGCCCTTTCTTCGTAGACGTCCATCGCCGCGACGGCCGCCGCGACGCCCAGCGGATGTCCGTAGAACGTGAGGCCCGCGTAGAGAACGTTGTCCTCGAAGTGACGCGCGACGCGCTCGTGGACGAGGACGGCGCCGAGCGGCGCATAGCCACCGGTCAGGCCTTTGCTGATCGTGATCATGTCGGGCGCGGCGGCGCCGAGCGCCTCGAAGCCGTAGTACGTCCCGAGGCGACCGAAGCCGTTCAGCACGCAGTCGGCTACGAGCAGCGTTCCGTGACGATCGCAGGCGACGCGGAGCGCGTCCCAGTAGCCGGCGGGCGGGACGAGCACCCCGTTCGCGCCTGGCACCGGCTCGACGAACACGGCAGCGACGCTGCGCGGCCCTTCGAGATCGAGCGTGCGCGCGATCGCGTCGGCCGATCCGCCACCTTCGACGACCCGTGCGCCGCCCGGCAGGCGCGACTCGAAGCAGTCGAGGACGTGCACGACGCCCGCGAGCCCCGGCTCGAGCGGTGGTCGTCGGAAATCGCCGCTGAGCGTCAGCGCACCCATGGAAGCGCCGTGATAGCTGCGATAGCGCGAGATCAGCTTGTGACGCCCGGTCACCATGCGCGCGATCTTGAGGGCGTTTTCCGTCGCTTCCGCGCCACCGAGCGTGAAGAACACTTTCGTGAAGCCGGGCGGCGCCTTCGCGAGCAGCTTCTCCGCGAGGGCCGTCTTGGCAGGAAACGTCCCGCTCGGCGTCGTCAGCAGCAACGAGTCCGCCTGGCGCTTGATCGCTTCGATCACGCGACGCTCGCCGTGCCCGAGATTCGCCTGGTACGACAGGGACGCGAAATCGAGCCACTCCGCACCATCCGCGGTCCGGAAGCGGGCGCCCTCGCCGCCGACGATCTCTTGTGGCTGAGCGCTCTTCTGAGCAGACCAGGTGAAGAAGAACGGATGTTCGCTCACGATGCCCCTTCGAATACGAGCTGCTCGGGCGTGCCTTCGTGGACGCACCCGGCTACGGCCCACATACGGCGCTCCCGAAGATTCATCACGATTCCGGCACACGTCTGCATCGCATGCGGATGCGCTTCGTCGGCGAGGTGCGTGCACACCGAGCGCGGATAGCCGTCGTGGGATCCGAGGCGGCTCCAGAGATCGTCGCGGCCGGCGATGGGTCTCTCTTTCAGGCTCTTTTCGATCCACGCGTAGCGCTCGAGCGTGGTCGAGACGGGCGCGATCGAGCTGACCGCATCGACCTTGTCGCCCAAGCAGTGGTTCTCGTGGTGGAACGCACCGGGACGGGCGAGGTCCAGCTCCATCCACGTATCCGACAGCGTTCCCGACGTCTCGATTCCGAACGCGCGAGTGGCGTCCGCAACCAAGTAGTGATGTCCCGATCCGAGCGGCGCCGATTCCACGATCGCTCGGCCCGCGATCGAGGTCGTCTCCGCGAGCACGCGACGCACGAGAGCCGGCCAGACGAGGCCCACGCGCGCGTCGTTGCTGCGCAGGTTGTTGATGGTGATCCCGAGGCCCGCCGCGTTCATGCCTGCCATTCCCAGGCATCCCGCGATCGAGAGTAGCCACGCCTCGGGACGCCCATCGATCGGCGGCACGTGCAGCATGACGACGAATCGCCCGGCGCTGCCGTGCATGTCCCAGGTCTGGCCGAGAAGCGGACCTTCGGGCGTCGATGCGACGATCGCCGAGCAGTCGTCCTCGGGCTCGGAGCGGGATGCCGACGGGCGGCTCGAGTCGCGCAGCACCGTCTTCGGATCGAGGTCTTTCAGATCCGTGTAGTGATTGAGGACCACGATCCGTGCGGCGGGCTGATCCGCGCCCACGGCGATCCCGCACAGCTCGTCGTAGAGCGGGCGATCGTATCGCTGCAAGAGCGGCAGATGGAGCTCGGCAACGCGCAGCAGCTCCGCATCCGAGCGGAACAGGCCCTGACTGCAGGCGAGCTCGGATCGAATCTTCGCGATCTCGGCGATCTCGTCGCCCAGCGCACGTCCGTGACGCTGACCGCGCTCGAACGACGACAGTCCAGGCTCGAGCCTCACGACGCGCATGAAGATCGGGCTACCACGGCTGCGCCGAAACGCGAGATCGAACGTCCGAAAGACGGACGGAAAAAGAGAACCCCGTCTCGTTGTTAAACGAGACGGGGTTCGAAGATAGACCCGGCGGCGTCCTACTCTCCCACTCACTCACGCAAGCAGTACCATCGGCTCTGGAGGGCTTGACTTCCGAGTTCGGGATGGGATCGGGTATGGCCTCTCCGACGTTG
>CAYSCF010000048.1:0-30329 GCA_964429305.1 uncultured Sandaracinaceae bacterium
AAGGCACGACGGTCGCACGCTACGTCGTCGACGAAGACGGCGAGCACGTCGTCGCTTGTCCGTGATCACGGAAACGCTTCGAGCTCGCCTGGCTGGTAGCGGGAGAACGTCGAATCGCGCGTACGCTGGTCGTCGATGCACCGAGCGATGCGGTCCGAACGATATCGATGGAGCTGATCGACGGCTTGCGTCACCTCCGGGATCCGGATGGACGCGGCACGGGCCGCCCGCACGGCGAGCACGTAGCGCACGACGGCGAGACACTCCACGGGCGCGATCTGCGGCTCTAGGACGTCGCGAAACTGCGCCTCGGTTCTGAGCGCGGCGACGACCGCTCGGGCCAACCTTTCGTAGATCCCTGCCTGGGCAACCAACGCGCGAAGCGTCCACGGAGCCCGACGCCACGCCATGACGTCCTCGTAGACGCCCGAGGCGTGCTGCGCGCGATCCGAGATCTCGCGCACGAGGGCGATGACGTGTGCGGAAGTGGGGCGCGGATGGATGTTCGGTGGTGGGAGCACGAGCCGAAGATCGAGCGCGTGCTCGGTTGCCCGTCCCACACGGAACGCCGCCTCGGCACAGGCGTCCGCTTCGGGCGAGCCGGGCGTGATCGAAGTGCAGTCCGGTGTGCCCGCGTCCTGCGCCGACGCGAGCGTCGTCACGAGCATCCAGCCGATCACGCTCGTGGCACGCACGATCCGGATTCTAGCTCGCCCTGGGAATTGACTCCGTCGCTCGGCGTAGTACACATTGAACGTGTTCAAAGTAATCGATTCGCCCCACGAGGAGGCCGTCCATGAGTGATCTCTTGCCCGTCGTCTATGCCGTCTACACCGCTGTGAGCGTGGTGTTGACCATCTTCCTGGCCCGCACGCTCGGTGCGAACGGACGCGTGTTCCTGCTCGACGTGTTCCCCGACAACGCCGAGATGGCGCGCGCCGTGAACGAGCTGCTCGTCGTCGGCTTCTACCTCGTCAACTTCGGCTACGCGTGCTTGCTCCTGCGCGGCGGGACGGCGCTCGATCTCACCAGCGCAGTCGAGACGCTCGCGACCAAGCTCGGCTATCTCTTGATGTCGCTCGCGGTGATGCACTTCGCGAACCTCTACGTGTTCCACCGCATTCGTCGTCGCGCGCGTGCTGCGAGCATGCCTGCGCCGATCGCGCCGCACGGCCGCATCGACTTCGCGCCCGCTCACGCGTGAGGTCGCCATGCGCCTCGCAGTCCTCTACGACGCCGAGTGCGCCGTGTGTGTTCGCTGTCGCGAGATCGTGGAAGCGCGCGAGGCTCTCGTGCCGATCCGCTTCGTCGCGTGTCGATCGCACGAGGCCCGCACGCGATACGGCGCGATCCCGTTCGTCGTGCACGAGCTCGTCGTGGTCGATGACGACACCGGCGCGTGGTGGGCCGGCTCTGCCGCGTTCGTCATGACGCTCTGGGCGCTCGGCGCGACGCGCGGTCTCGCCGAGCTGCTCGTGAGCGACGCGCTCGCGCCTCTCTCTCACGCCGCGTTCTCGTGGGTCAGCGCGAATCGCGGCGCGCTCGGCTGGATGACGGGCGCGCCTTCGTGCGAGAACGGCGCATGCGAGCTGCCAAGCCACGCACACCCGCCCGGCGCGATGTACCGGTGACGCGCGCGCGCCGGAGCGACGGAGAGGCGACGAGCAAGAAGCTCTACGCCGTCGCGCTCCGTCTGTTCCGGCGCAAAGGCTTCACCGAGACGACGATGCGCGACATCGCGAAGGCGGCCGACCTCTCGCTCGGCGCCGCGTACCACTACTACCCGTCGAAGGACGCCATCCTGCAGGCGTACTTCGGCGAGCAGGTCGGCGAGCACGAGCGCCTCTTCGCGGAGCGCACCAGCGGCATCGAAGACTTGCGCGAGCGCTTGCAGCTCGCGTTCGACACCGGCTTCGAGACGCGTGAGAAGGACCGCGCGCTGCTCGGTGCGCTCGCGAAGGTCGTGCTCGATCGATCGAGCGGGGCGTCGCTCTTCGGAGAAGCGAGCGGTGAGGTGCGGCGGCGGTCGATCGCGATCTTCGCGCGCGCGGTCGACGTCCCGAGCGTGAACGAGGACGTGAAGCCCTTGTTGGCGACGTCGCTCTGGGCACTGCACCTCGGCTTGCTGCTCTACTTCGTCGACGACGAATCGCCGCGCAGCAAGCAGACGAAGAAGCTCACGAGCGAGGTGCTCGATCTCGTCCCGCCGGTCGCGCTCTTCTTCGGCATGCCCGCGATGGACGGCATGCGCGACAAGCTGGGCGCCGCGCTGCGCGACGCGGGCGTTCCGCTCTCCGGCTAGAGCGCTTCGGCGTACGCGTCCTCGCGGAAGCCCACGAGCACGGCGTCATCCGTCACGACGACCGGACGCTTGATGCGCTTGCCGTTCTCGCTGAGCAGCTTCGCGACGTCCTTCTTCGAGAGCGCCGCGACGGCGTCTTTGCCGCGCTCGGCGATCAGCGCGCGATACGCCTCACCGCTCGTGTTCCACCACTTGCCGAGCGGCAGCCCGCTGCGATCGATGAGCGCTTCGAGCTCCTTCGCGCTCGGGGGCGCATCCACGATCGGGACCACGTCGGCTTCCACGCCGTGCGCCTTCATCCACGCGAGCGCCTTCTTGCACGTCGAGCAGCTCGCGTACGCGTAGACCTTCGCCTTCTTCGAGTTCGCCATCGGGGTCGAGACTAGCGCGAGTCCGCGATGCGCAGCGACCACGTGCCCGTCGGCCCGTCGTCGATCCGCAGATCGCCGGCGTGACCGGTCAAGCGCACGGACGTGGGCGACACGGGCGCTATCGGCCGCACGCTCCCCGAGGGACCGAAGGAACACGTGACGAGATCGGGCTCACTCGCCGCCGGATAGAGGTGGACGTCACCGCAGCGCACGCGCGCTCGGCACTGGAATGGTGCGTACGGTCGCGGCGTCTCTTCCGTGCGCGCGATGACGAACGTGCACAACTGTCCGATCGCGGCTGGCGCATCGCCGATGCGCTCGATCACGTGACCAGTCCATTCCTCGCTCGTGTCGCTGCCTCCCCGTGCCCATGCACGACCGCGCCGCTCGGCCTCGGGAAACCAGTCGGGCCCGATGGCGGTGGCGCGCCGTGCTTCGTCGAGACGCACTTGCGCCTCGTGCAGCTCGTGGCCGGTCTGGCCCTCGAGCTCGCGCCAGCTCGCAGCTGCCTCTTCGGCCTCGCTGACCCGGTTCCAGAGCATCGCCATGCCGGCTCCCATGCCGACGACGAGCAACGCCAGCACGACCGTCGCGATCGCGAACGGCGGCTCGCCGTGTTGCTCCTTCTCTCTCTCGGCCTTCAGCGCGGCCAAATCGCGATCGAGCTTCTCGATTCGTGCGCGGGCGGCCTCGAGCTCGTCTCGGAAGGGCATCCGAGGCCTCATCTTACTCCCCGTGCGCGCGTCTGCTACGTCTCGCCCGTCATGGCGAGCGAAGAGGACCTCATCCAGGCGCGGCGGGCGAAGATCGCCGAGCTGCGCGCCGCCGGGAGCGCGGCGTTTCCGAACGAGCTCCGGGTCGACGACGCCCGCGAGGCCGATCGTCGCGAGGTCGTGGCCCTGCTCGGTGACAAGGAACGCCGCGCCACGCTGCCCGAAGAGGCATCGCTGAACGGGACGGAGCCCAAGCGCAATTTGTACGGCCGCGTGATGGCCAAGCGTGGGCCCTTCGTCGTGATCCGCACGCCGTACGGCGATGCGCAGGCCCTCGTGCGCGACAAGGCCGGCAAGGACGGCTCGCCTGCGACGCTCGGTGCCGCGGATGCGGCGCGCTTCGCCGCGATCGATCTCGCCGATCACGTGGCCGTCACCGGCCCGCTGATCCGCACCAAGACCGGCGACGCGGCCGTGCGCGCCGAGACGTATCAGCACGTCTCCAAGGCCCTGCTGCCGCCGCCCGAGAAGTGGCACGGCCTGACCGACGTAGAGAAGAGGTACAGGGAGCGCTACGTCGATCTCTTCGCGAGCCCCGACGTCGCGCGCGTGTTCCGTGCGCGCAGCGCCATCGTGCGCGAGGTCCGCGCGTTCTTCGACGGCCGCGGCTTCCTCGAGGTCGAGACGCCGACGCTGCATCCGCTGCGCGGTGGCGCGACGGCCAAGCCCTTCGAGACGCACCACAACGCGCTCGATCAGAGGTTCTATCTGCGCATCGCGCCCGAGCTCTTCCTCAAGCGGCTCGTCGTGGGCGGCCTCGATCGCGTCTACGAGATCGCGCGCTGCTTCCGCAACGAGGGCGTCTCCACGCGGCACAACCCCGAGTTCACGATGCTCGAGTGCTACCAGGCGTACGCGACGTGGAAGGACATGCTCGAGCTGACGGAGGCCATGGTCCGGCACGTCGATCGAGCGCTCCGCGTGGGCTTCGAGAAGGACGCGCCCGCGTGGTGGAGCGAGCGCGGGTTCACGGTCGACGAGCCGTTCGCGCAGATCGACATCCGCGAGGCGATCCTGCGGCGCTGCGATCCCGCGACGCGACCGGCCACGTTGCTGCTCACGCCGCTCGACGGAAAGATCACCCGCGCGATCATCGACGAGGAGGCCGAGCTCGGATCGCTCGTCGCCTCGACGTTCGAGGTGCAGTCGTTGAAGACGGCTCTCAAGGAGCTGACGAACGCGCAGCGCACGCGCTGGTTCGACGCGCTCAAGCACCTGAGCAAGCCGATGGGCTACGGCGAGCGCTTGTTCGTGCTCTACGAGATGCTGGTCGAGCCGGACCTGCCCGCGATGTTCCGCAGTGCCGACGGCTCGAAGTCGCTGCCGGTGTTCGTGACGGGCCATCCGTCCGAGATCTCGCCGCTCGCGCGCAAGAGCGACGCCGATCCGCGCTTCACCGATCGCTTCGAGCTCTTCGTGGAAGGTCGCGAGCTCGCCAACGCGTTCTCCGAGCTCAACGATCCCGACGATCAGGCATCGCGCTTCGAGGCGCAGCTCAGCCGCCGCGAGGGCGGTGACGACGAAGCGATGGACTTCGACGCCGACTACATCCGCGCGCTGCGCCACGGCATGCCCAACGCGGGGGGCATGGGCATGGGCATCGATCGGCTCGTGATGATGCTCTGCTCGCAGCCGTCGATCCGCGACGTGCTCTTGTTCCCCGCGCTCCGGAACGCGGTCGCCGAGTGAGCCGCTTCGATCCGACCGTGATGCGCTTGATGCTCTCGTATCTCGGGCTCGCGCTCGACGAGATCCTGCTCGCGTGCGCGCTCGGTGCGCTCGGCGCGGCCACGCTCGGCGCGCCTTTCGCGGCGCTCGGCGCCGGCGTGGGCGCGGTGGCGCTCTTCGATCTCGTGCGCACCGTGCGCGCCTACACGAATCCGACGCGGACGCAGTCGCTGCACTTCGGCCCGAGCGTCGCGCTCTGGGTGATCGGCGCGATCGCGATGCTCGCGGTCGGGCCCGTCGTGTTCGAGCTGCATCAAGACGTGCCACGCGAGATCTCCGATCCGCTCGTCGTCTATCTCTTCGTCGGCTCGACGACGCTCGGCGTTCTGGGCGCCTCGCTCGTGCTCGCGCGCGCGGCCTACGTCGCGCGCGGCACCGCGGGTCTGGTGCGCATGGCGCTCGGTGGCTTCGCGACGCGGCTCTTCGCGTACGCGCAGATCGTCTTCGCGTACATCGTCTTCCTCGCGTCGCACGATCGCGTGTCGTTCGAGCTCGATCTGATGCTCGACGAGTCGGGCGGCAGCGCGATCGGCTCGTACCTGCAGACCGTCGAGGCCGTCGCGATCGCGCAGGGCGTCGTGGGCCTGCTCTACGCGGCCTACGTGCTCGGCGCGATCTCGGCGCTCTTGATGCTCGGCTCGGTCCTCTCGAGCTGGTTCCTCGTGCCGGTGCGCGTGCGCCGCGGCGTGTTCTTCGTCGTCGATGCGATCGTGCTCGCGGCCTTCGTGTTCGCGCTCTACGCCTTGCCCTTCGTTCCTTCGGAGGAGCATCCGGACGCGATCGAGCTGCCGGCGATCGCGCTGAGCATCACGACGCTCTTCGCCATCCGCACGCTCTTGCGCGCGATGCCGGGCGTGCTCGATCTGATCGAGACGACCGGCTTCCGCTCGCTCGTCGCCGCGCGGATGCTGCGCGCGAAGAAGAGCGGCTTCCTCACCGTCATCGGCGTGCTCTCGATCATGGCGGTCAGCTTCTCGTCGTGCACGCTCGCGACGACGCTGAGCGTGATGGGCGGCTTCCGCGCCGATCTGCAGCAGAAGATCCTCGGCAACCACGCGCACGTCGTCGTCGATCGCGAGTACGGCACGTGGGACGACTGGCAGTCCTCGCTGGAAGCGGCGCGCGGCGTCGACGGCGTGCTCGGCGTGACGCCCTACGTTGCGGGCGAGGTGATGATCACGAGCGCCTCGAGCCTCGCTGGCGCGGAGCTGCGCGGAATCGATCCGACGACGATCGGCGACGTGACCGACCTGCCGCGCAACATGCGGCACGGGCGGCTCGACTACCTCAGCCATCCGGCCGAGCTGCTGCATCTCTCGGCCGACGAGATGAGCGGAAGCTTGCTCCTGCCGGAGCTGATCGGTGCGGACGAACAGTCGGGCGACGACGAAGCGCCGTTCGGAGCGCCGCCGGAAGAAGACGCGCCGAGCGGGCTGCCGCCGGTGCCGGGCGAGACGCCGCACAGCAGCATCACGCGCGAGATCGACGATCTGCTGCACGCGATCGACGAGCGTCAGGGCACGCCCAACCGCATTCCTCGCGACGAAGATCCGGTCGATCCGAGCGCGACGCGACGCGAGCAGATCGCGGACGAGCTCGACGAGTTCCTCATCCCCGAGACGCTCGATCGCCCGTCGATGCGCGACCACGCGCGCGATCTTCCGCCGGCCGACGTGCTGCCCGGCCTGGTCGTCGGACAAGAGCTCGCGCGCACGCTGCGCCTGCACGTGGGCGACGAAGTGAACGTCGTCTCGCCGAACGGGGATCTCGGCCCGACCGGGCCCGTGCCGCGCACGCGCCCGTTCCGTGTCGCGGGGATCTTCTACAGCGGCATGTACGAGTACGACATGCAGATGGCGTACACGGATCTGCCGACCGCGCAGCGCTTCCTCGCCAGCGGCGACGGCATCTCCGGCCTCGAGATCCGCGTCGACGATTGGGAGCACGCCGAGCAAGCGGCCGATCGCGTGCGTGGCGCGCTGCGACGCGACGAGCTGCGCGTGCGCAGCTGGCAGGAAGTGAACCGCAACCTCTTCGGCGCGCTCGCGCTCGAGAAGCTCGCGATGTTCATCACGCTCGGCATCGCGATCCTCGTCGCGAGCTTCTGCGTCGTCGGCACGCTCACGCTCATGGTCCAGGAGAAGGGCCGCGAGGTCGCGATCCTCAAGGCGATGGGCGCCGAGGATCGCACGATGGTCGGGATGTTCCTGCTCCAGGGCCTCTTCATCGGCCTCGTGGGCGCGCTCTCGGGCCTCGGTCTCGGCTACGTCGTGTGCTTCGCGGCCGAGCACCTCGGAATCCACATGAACCCCGAGGTCTATTACATCGACCGACTGCCGGTTCACGTCGATGGCGCGGAGTTCGCGTGGGTCGGCGTCGCCGCCGTGCTCGTGTGCGTGCTCGCGACGATCTATCCGGCGATTCTCGGGAGCCGGCTCAAGCCGGTGGATGCGTTGAGGGATCGATGAGCCAAGAGATCGAGACGACCGCGAGCGAGACGGTGAGCGAGCCCGCCACGGTCGCCGAGGCGCCGCTTCCGGCACGCAAGCAGCTGGTGCGCGTCGAGGGCGTGACCAAGAAGTTCCTGCACGAAGGGCGAGAGGTCGAGATCCTCAAGGGCATCGATCTCGCGATCGACGCGGGCGAGATGCTCTGCATCGTCGGGGCGTCGGGCGCGGGCAAGAGCACGCTGCTGCACATCCTCGGCACGCTCGATCTGCCGACGAGCGGTCGCATCGTGTTCGAGAACGAGGACGTCACGCGCTTCTCGAGCTCGGCGCTCGCGGCGTTCCGCAATCGCTCGCTCGGCTTCGTGTTCCAGTTCCATCACCTCTTGCCCGAGTTCAACGCGCTCGAGAACGTGATGATGCCGGGGATGATCCGCGGCATGCCGCGCGCGACGATCACCAAGGCGGCGACGGATCTGCTCAACGAGGTCGGTCTCTCGCATCGTCTGACGCATCGGCCGGGGGAGCTCTCGGGCGGCGAGCAGCAGCGCGTCGCGCTCGCGCGTGCGCTCGTGCTCGAGCCCAAGCTGATCCTCGCCGACGAGCCGACCGGCAACCTCGACAGCAAGACGAGCGACGCGATGCACGAGCTCTTCTTCGATCTGAATCGGCGTCGCGGCACGACGTTCCTGATCGTCACGCACAGCCGCGATCTCGCCGGTCAGATGCCGCGTGTCGTCACGATGCGCGACGGATCGATCGAGTCGGACGAGCGGAAAGAGGCCACCTACCGCGGCGCGCCTCTCGCGACTACCCCGGCGGAAGACATTCCCCACCCGCACACGTGAACGAGCCGGGGCATCCCGGACTGCACGGGTGCACGCAGACGTGTCTCGTCGGAGAGCACTGCTCGGCCGGCCCGCAGGGATCCGAGGGCATGCCGCAAGGACGCATGCAGTGAGCCCCGGCGCCGAGAGGAACGCACGCGTCGGGGCTCGTGCAGACCGAGCTCGGCCCCATCGTGCAGGCGACCCCGTGATTCGACGTGACGAGCTCGCTGTCGCTCGCGCATCGAAAGCTCGGCGTCGGGCCCGACCAGGCGCCGACGATGCAGCTCTGGGGAGCCGGACATGCACCCACCATCGTCTCGCTGCACATCGCGCCCGTGTCGTGCTCCGGACCGCCGTCGGTGGTGCCCGGATCCGCGCCGTAGTGACAGAGGTGGTCGCTGCTCCAGCAGAGCAGCGGGCTCGGGCATGCGCCGTCGAGGCAGCCGTACTGGCCATCGTTGAGGGACGGCTTGCAGCCGACGACGAGCACGACGACGGCGAGGATCGAGAGCGCGTGCTTCATCAGAACCTCCCTCGGACGGAGATCGTGCCGAGCCCCACGTCGAGGGCCACCGGTCGTTCGTGCGCCCCGCTGGCCGAGAGCTGCGCGACGCCCCACACGAGGCCGACCACTGCCGCAGCGAGGCCGACACCGAGCAACGTCCCGCCGACGCCGGTCTCGATCGGGGTGCGGTCGTACGTGCTCTGCAGCGAGCTCCACGGCGTGCCGTGCGCGGCGTGCTCGATGCTCGCGATGTCCTCCTGACCGACCGCGACCAGCACGACGCCGGCGATCGCGACGGCGAGCCCGACCCCGAGCACGACCCAGGGCGCCGCGTCCACTCCCGACGATGGGGGCGCGGGCGGAACGTCGTACGACGGCGGAGGAGCGACGGGCGGCGGAGACGGTGGCGCGTCGACGGCCGCGTGCGGCTGGAGCGGGCCGAGGTCGATGTCGAGCGCGCCCTCGGTGTGACCGCGCACGACGACACGCGCCGTGCTCGATCGACCGTCGTCGAGACGGATCGCCACTTGATGCTCGCCGATGCCGAGAAGCACGTGACCGGGGCCTACCGGCCACGCATCGTCGATCGTGACGTGCTCACCATCGACGTAGAGGCGCGCGCCTTGGGGCGCGGCGGGGACCTCGTAGCGACCGACGAACGCCGCCGCGCGCTCTCGCAGCTCGGTCACCTGCGTGCGCTGCTCGTCGGTGAGCGGGCGAACGGTGGACGCGAGCGCGTCGTCGAGCGCACGCACGGCCTCGGGATAGTCGCGAAGCTCGTAGCTCGTCATCCCGATGCCGCGCAGCGTGCGTGCGTTGGGGAACATCCCGTGGCCCTGGAGGAAGAGCGCACGTGCTTCGGCCCAGTGGCTCGAGCCGAACTCCGCGACAGCCTGGTCGATCACGTGATCGTAGCCGGCAGGCGCTTCGGTGCTGTCTTGCGCGAGCGCAGCCGCGGCCGTCGTCGTGGTGAGCCACAGAATGGTCAGAAAGAGAGCGAAACGCATCAACCTCGCCGCCGTCAGAAGTCGTCGCGGCTGATGCTACCCGAGCGGCTCGTCGATGTCGTGGTCGGCGGCGCTGCTTCCGTCGAGGGCGGAGCGCTCGTGCCGGTAGGCGCGTGCGTGGCGTGTCGCGCGTGGGTGGCTGGCGGCGGATCGAGACCGACCACGGTGCTCGCCGGGGGTGGCTCGGGAGGCGGCGCGACCGTCGTCGGCGCCACGCTCGGGGTCGGAGCATGCGTGATCGGGGGCGACGGCAGCGCGACGGAGGTCGGCGGCGCGAACGCGGCATCACGCGCCGCGTTGCCGATGCCGCGCAGCACCACGACGAAGCCGACGACCAACGCGACGGCGATCGCGACGAGGGTCATCGTCCGGCGCCGCGGCGACGACGCCGGCAGCTCGAGCTCGCTCACCGGGGCCTCGGGTCGCGCGAGACGGATCGGCGTCGGGGCCGCTGCCCGTGGCGCGGGCATGTCGAGCTCAGGCGTGTCCACGGCCGCCGCGCGCGGCACCGGCGGACCGCCCGGCACCGTGGGCGCCGTCGAGCCGCGCACGGGGTCGAGGGGCACGAGAGACGGCCGATGCGGCTCGACGAACTTCGCGTCGCGCGCGAACGGCTCGAGCGCGCGCGCGAGCGCGATCACGCTCGGCCATCGATCATCGGGCTCCTTCGCCAGTCCGCGGTGGATGACGCGCGCGAGATCGGGCGCCACGAGCTGCGGGTCGAGCGGCGTGTACGGCTCGGTGGCGATCGCGACCAGCAGGGCTCCGTAATTCGCCGCCTCGAACGGCGTGCGATTCGCGAGCATCTCGTAGAGGATCGTGCTGAGCGCCCAGACGTCGGTGCGCGCGTCGACCGCGCCGCCGCGCACTTGTTCGGGCGACATGTACGCGGGCGTGCCGACGACGTGGCCGGTCTTGGTGAGGCGCTTGGCATCCTGCTTCTTCGAATCGTTCTCGGTGAGCTTCGAGATGCCGAAGTCGAGCACCTTCGTCGTCTGCGCCTCGCCGTCCGGACCGCGCACGACGAACAGATTCTCGGGCTTCAGATCGCGATGCACGACGCCCGCGCGGTGCGCCGCCTCCACGCCCTCGAGGACGGGGAAGATCGTCGCGAGCGCGAGAGCGGGCGATACGTTGTGCTCGCGCGTCATCAGCTCGCGCAGCGACTCGCCACGCAAGATGTCCATCACGAGGTACGCGATCGAGCCCTCGGTTCCGACGTCGAGCACGCCCACGACGTTCGGGTGCTCGATGCGGCCCATCGCGCGCGCCTCGCGGACGAATCGATCGAGCGCATCGGGCCCGTTCTGGAGGTCGGCCTCCATCCACTTCACGGCGACGCGCCGCTCGGAGAGCGTGTGACGCGCGGCGTACACGACACCCATGCCGCCCCGACCGAGCACCGACTCGATGCGGTACTTGCCCGCGATCACGTCTCCGGGCTGGGGCGCGGGCGTCGACATCGACGGGCGATGCTACCTCGATTTCCGCGGGCGTGAGCAAGCGCAGCACGGCGCGATCGCGTCGCACTCGCGTGCCGGTAGCCTGCGGCTCTCGGGGAGGCAGCCATGCATCGAGCCTGTCGCGGCGGTGTTTCGGTCGGAGCTCTTTGGCTCGCAGTGGCGGCGCTCGGCTGCACGCAGGGCGGCCCTCAACCGCATCACGCAGGCGATGCGGGAATCCATGGCGACGTGGGCGTGCTCGTCGATGACAACTGCGATCCCACCGTCGACAGCGACTCCGACGGGATCGCCGACGGTTTCGAAGACGAGTCGATGGATGTCGACATGGACGGCATCCCGAACTCGCGCGACACCGATTCCGACGGTGACGGGATCTCCGACGCCGACGAGCACGGCCCCTACGACGCGTGCTCGGCGCGTGACAGTGATCGCGATGGCATCCCGGACTTCCTCGACACCGACTCCGACAACGACGGCATCCCCGACGCGACGGAGGTCGGCATGGACAACACGTCGCCCACGAGCGCCGACAGCGACGGCGACGGCTTCTCGGATCTCGGCGAGATCGCAGCGGGCACGGACCCCAACGACGCGACGAGCGTGATCCCGCCGCAGGACTTCTTCGTGATCCTGCCCTACCAGGGCCCGCACGACGTGAGGCCGCTGCGGTTCGACACGAGCTTGCACGTCGCCGACGTGTACTTCCTCGTCGATGCCACGGGCTCGATGGGCGGGCCGATCCACAACGTCGAGACCTCGCTCACCGACATCGCGATGCAGCTGCGCGCCGTGGTCGACGACGTGCAGTTCGGCGTCGGCTACATCGAGGACTTCCCGTGGCGCTCGGGCGGCCCGTTCGGCATGACGTTCTACGGGAGCCCGAGCGACGTCCCGTACCACAACCAACAAGACATCACGTCGGACCTGAGCCTCGTGCACGACGCGCTCGCGGGGCTCGAGCGCCCCGACTCGACGTCCGCCACCGGTTACACCGCGATCGGCGACGGCGGGGACGGCCCCGAATCGCAGGTCGAGGGCCTCTATCAGACCGCGACGGGCGAGGGTGGCGTGTGGACGTGGGGACCGACCGGCGCGACGTGGACGCTCGATCGACGTGACTGCGTCGCGCAGCCCGACGAGCGCGGCACGCGGCGCGGCTATCCGTGCTTCCGACCCGGCTCGCTACCGATCATCGTGATGGTCACCGACGTCGACTATCACAACGGTAGCCCGACGGGGACGCGCTACCCATACCAACAGATCAACCCCGAGCCGCACACGCTCCCCGACGCGGCGACCGCGATCAACGCGCTGGGCGGCCGCTACGTCGGCGTCCCGATCGAGAGCGACTCGGGCATGTCGATCCACGACGATCAAGACACGATGGCGACGAGCACCGGGAGCGTCGACGCCGCGGGACACCCGCTCGTGTTCCCGGCTTTGAACGGCGATGTCGGCAACCAGGTCGTGATGGCGATCGAGACGCTCGCTCTGCACACACCGATGGACGTCACGACCGAGACCGACGACTGGCAGCCGAACCCGGACGGCGTCGATGCGCGGATGTTCATCCACTCCGTCACGGCGATCGAGGGCTTCCCTGGCGCCGGCACGGGCTACGACCACCACGACGACACCACGTTCTACGCGGTCGTGCCTGGAACGAGCCTGGAGTTCGACGTCGACTTCCAGAACGACTTCCGCATGCCGAGCACGAGCGCGCAGGTGTTCCGCGCGAAGATCGCCGTCATCGGCAATCGCTCGGCGCGGCTCGACGAGCGGAACGTGTACATCATCGTTCCGCCGGATCACGGCGTGCTGATCTTCTAGCTCCGCGCGGGGTCAGCCGTGCGGCAGGCCCTGCGCGCCGTTGTGCAGCCACGTGCCGATGCACTGGCCCGCTTGGGTCACCGCTTCGCGCTGGAACTGCGCCCAGTCGTGGCGACCGGTCGAGCCGACGAGGTTCGTCACGCCGAGCACGGCGGCGAAGGGAACGTTCGCTGCCTGGCACGCCGCGGCGACGCCGAAGAGCTCCGCGTTGTCGGCGTCGCAGCCAGTCGCCGCGTGCAGGCTCGCGGCGAGCGCGTCGTCGATGATCGGCGCCATCATCGAAGCCATCACGGGCTGCGCCGTGCGAGGCATCGATGCTGCGAGCGCAGCACGCAAGAGGCTGTGGCAATCGACGCTCGTCTGCATCGGATCGGGAAAGGCGGCCTTGCGCGCGAGCACGCTCGCGTCCGCGAGCTGGACCTTGCTCGGCAGCAGCACGTCGTACGGACGGTACTGCGAGAGGCCCGGGAACACGGCGCACGTGCCGACGAGGATGCACGCGCGGGGCGCGAGCGCCTGGACGCCGCGCGCACAGCTCGCGGCGGCGACCGCCATCCCGAAGCCGAGCACCTTCGTCTTGATGATCAGCCCGCGCATCTGGCCGTCGAGCTTCTCACCGAGGAACGGGCGCATGCCGGCGAGATCGGGAGCGTGCGCAGCGACGAGCAGGAGATCGGCTTGGCGGGGAGCACTCACCATTGGGCGCAGCGTAACGCGGTCTCTCGCCCCGCGTCTCGCTCGCTTCGAACGAGAGAGACGAGAGACGAGAGCGAGAGACCGAGCGAGGTGCTATCGTCCGCGAGTGATCGAGCCCGTCGATCGACATCGACTCGTCTACCGCTGGGACCTCGACAAGACCTACCTGCGGACCGAGTTCGACACGGTGAAGGACTGGGTCCGAACCGCGTTCGAGACCGCGCGCGACAAGCAGACCGTGCCTGGCGCTGGCGCCCTCCTGCGCGAGATCCGCGGCACCGATCCCTTCGGCGTCTACATCGTCTCGGGAAGCCCCGAGCAGCTTCGGCGCGTGCTCGAGGCCAAGCTCCGGCTCGACGGCGTTCGCTGGGACGGCCTCGTGCTCAAGCCGCAGCTCAGCAACATCCTGCGCGGTCGGTTCAAGTCCATCCGAGAGCAGGTCGGCTACAAGCTCGGCGCCATGCTCGAGACGCGCGCCGCGCTGCCCGTCGACACCGAAGAGTTCATGTTCGGCGACGACGCCGAGGCCGACGCGTTCATCTACTGCCTCTACGCCGATCTCTGCGCCGGCCGAGTCACTCCCGCGCTCTTCATGCAGCTGCTCGAGTCGGCCGAGACGTATCCCGATGCGATGTCGCGTCTCGTGCGGCTCGCCGAGCACATGCCGCGCGGAGGTCGCGCGCGCCGCATCTTCATCCATCTCGATCGCGTCTCGCCGACCGACTCGTTCGCCGATCTCGGCAACCGCGTGTGCACGTTCCACAATTACTTCCAGCCGGCGCTCGTGCTCATGCGTCACGGCGCGCTCGATCCGCTCGCGGTGCTGCGCGTCGGCGGCGAGCTGCTCGCCGAGCACGGCTTCACGCCGGATGCGCTCGTCGCGAGCTTCGCCGATCTCGCACGACGCGGGCAGATCAGCGGTGACGACGCGCTCCGCCTGCTCACGTACCTCTCCAGCGCCGACGACTCGACGTTCGGCGCCGCGGCGATGCCGCTCCGACGCTTCGCCGAGCAGCTCGATCGCGATCCGTCGCGCCAGGCGCCCGAGCCCGCCGAGGACGACATCCCCGAGATCGACTACATGGCGTTCTTCGCGAAGGATCGCCTTCGCGCCAAGGCCGTGAAGCGCCGTTCGATGGGCAAGAACCCGCGTCGCGAGGACTGACCCCTCCGACCTACGACGTCGTCGGCCTTGTTGTGCGGCGGCGTTTCCCGCTACCGTGCGCGCGGTGCGTGCGCTCGTCGTGCTCTTCGGGATCTCGCTTCTGGCGCTCTGCGCCGGGTGCGGCCCGTCGTACCCGACACGCTACGTTCTCGAGCGCGACATCGGGCCGCTCGCGTATCGCCGTTACCAGCGCGTGCTCGACGTCGAGTTCCCGATCCAGGGCAACGAGGCCGTCGGAAACACGGCGACCTACGTGCGTCGCACCGATCACGGCGAGCCGCCGTACGTGAACGTCTTCGTCACCGTCTACGATCATCCCGCCAGCCTCACCGCCGAGGTGCGCCACCATGTGCAGAGCCTCGAGAGCTACGACGTCGCGGTCGCCGACGTCGGAGGGGGTCGCGCTTGGCAGCTCGACGGCGGCACCGACGATCGCTGGACGATCTGGGTCTCGTCGCGATTCGTCGTGAAGATCGGCGGCAACGCGAACGCCGATCTCCTGCGCCAGGTGATCTCGACGTACATGGGCATGTACCCGAGCGATCTCGACGAGCACGGGCGCGCGCGCGACGGAGCGCCGAGCGCCGGCGACGCGGCGGGCGAGGTCGCGGTCGAGCAGGAGCAGATGGAGATGCCGCGATCGCTCGGAGGCGAGAGCGAGACGTCGCCCTCGCCCGCGACGCCACCCGCGACGACGTCCGGCGACGGAACGTGAGCGAGCGTCTGCTCTCGCTCGTGCGCGACGACATCCGCGCGATCGACGCTTACAAGGTGCCGCCGCATCCGCCCAGGGTCGTGCTGGATGCGAACGAGAGCCCATGGCCGCTCTCGGAAAGCGCGCGCGCGAAGATGGCCGCGGCGGTCGCGTCGATCGCGTTCCATCGCTATCCGGAGATCGAAGCGCACGCGCTGCGCGCCGCGCTCGCCGCACGCGCGAGAGCTGCGCCCGAAGAGCTCCTGATCGGCATCGGATCGGACGAGGTGATCGGCGTGCTCTGCACGACGCTCGCGCGTCCGGGCGCGAAGGTGCTCGTCCCCGATCCGACGTTCTCGATGTTCGCGGCGAGCGCCCGCGTCGCGGGCATGGGCGCCGTGTTGGTGCCGCTCGATGCGCGCTTCCAGATCGATCGCGTCGCGACGCTCGATGTGATCGCGCGCGAGAAACCGACGCTCGCGTTCTTCGCGACGCCCAACAATCCGACGGGCAACGCGTTCGCGACGGACGACCTGGAGGCGATCGTGCGTGCGATGCCGGAAGGGCTCGTCGTGATCGACGAAGCGTACGGCGCGTTCTCCTCGCACGGCTCGCTGACCGAGTGGGTCGATCGTTTTCCGAACGTCGGTGTGATGGGAACGCTCTCGAAGATCGGGCTCGCTGCGTTGCGCATCGGATGGATCCGCGTGCGAGCCGACCTCGCGCGAGAGCTCGACAAGGTCCGTCTGCCGTACGACCTGCCGACGCCGACGCAGGTGCTCGGTGCGCTCGCGCTGACGGAGCTCTCGGGCGAGCTCGACGGGCGCATCGCCGAGATCGTCGCCGAGCGCGGTCGATTGAGCGCGGCGCTCGCATCGCGGTCGGGGCTCGTCGTTCATCCGAGCGATGCGAACTTCGTGTTGGTCGAGAGCGCGCGCGCTTCGGAGATCGCGACGGGGCTCGAAGCGCGCGGCGTGCGCGTGCGCGCGTTCGGATCGAATCCTCGGCTCGCGCGTCATCTCCGCATCACGGTGGGCACACCCGACGAGAACCGAACACTTCTTTCGGCGCTCGACGCCGTGTTATGAGGAAGCCCTCTTCTTCGGAGTGAACCTATGCGATCGATCTTGTCGGTGGGAATCGTTCTCGCGCTGGCTGCATGTGGTGGAGGGTCGAGCACGTCGGGCTCGGGGACTGGCTCCGGGAGCGGCTCCGGATCGGAGACCCCGGTCGCGAGCGGCGAGGACGAAGGCTTCGACGACAGCGGCGCCGGTGAGGGCGACGCAGTGATCGACCACGGCTCGCAGAGCCCGCACCAGCTGATCGGTGTCCATCCGCCGCCGACGCCGTGGGCGAGCATGTCGGCCGAAGAGCGCGAGTGGTACATGATCGGCGTCTACCTGCCGATCGAGGCGGAGAGCTTCGCGCACTACGACAACACGCGCTTCAGCCAGATGGAGTGCGAAAATTGTCACGGCGACGATGGTCGCGCGAACCACTTCGCGATGCCGTCGCGCTCGCTGCTCGCGCTCGCCGCGCCGGGCACGCCAGCGTGGGATCGGATGGCGCAGGGCCCCGCGTACACGTTCATGCACGACACCGTCGTGCCCGAGTGCGCGACGATGCTCGGCCTCCAGCCGTACAGCGCCGAGCACCAGGACGGCTTCGGCTGTTTCAACTGCCACCCGCACGCGCAGTAGACGTCTTCTCAGCGGCCGAACGTGATGGACTCCGCGATCGTCTGCAGCTCCGCCGGCCGCGGATCTTCTTCGGCGACGCGTGGGTTCTGCGCGGCGACCTCGACGATGCTGCGGCCGTCGGTCGCGACCAGCACCCAGAGCTGATCGTCGTGGCGCGGGCCGACCTGCTCGTAGCGGACGTCGAGCCCGGGCTGTCCGCCGATGGCGACGTGCTCTTCGCCGGCGAGCTGACCGCGTGATCGCGCGAAGAGCTCCTCGCCCCACGCGTCGAGCACGGTCGCGGCATCGTCGGCACGCGCGGCGCGGAACAAGCGGATCTCGTAGCTGCGACGCGCCTGCGCATCGAGCGAGAGCACGAGCACGACGCCCTCGCGACGCAGCCGCGTGTCGTCCACCTCTTCGAGCACGCGCGGCGTGCCAGGGAGCATCAGCGAGACGCCGTAGCGGAGGCTCCGGACGCGGACCCATCCGGCGTGCGTGACGTCGCGCTGGGCGTCGACGCCGACGTCCGCGAGAGAGACGAGCCCGGCGCACCCCACGAGCGCGAGAGAAACGAGCAGCGCCGCGCGCATGATCACCCGACGCACGAGATCACTCCGCGTACAGCGTGATGTCGGTCGCGGCTTCCATGCACATCTGGTACGCGGCGTCCCAGTCGGGATGGCGCAGCAAGATGTAGCCGTCGCTCAGCAGCGTCTGCTTCCAGTCGCGACGCGGCGTGCCCGGGCGGAGCAGGTTCTCTTCGTTCACGAAGCGGCCGTACTTCCGCATGAACTCGACGAGCCCTTGGATGTGCGTGATGCGGCCGTGGCCCTTGGCGCGCTTGAAGATGATCCCCGAGCAGTACTTGCGGTCGAGCGAGCCCTCGAAGCTCTTCCAGCAGGCGACACGGGCCCACTCGCGGAACAGATCGATGTCGTTCGTGTAGTTCATCTGATCGACGATGCATGCGCCGCCGGGGCGACAGCCGATCTCGCCGAACACGGCCTCGCCCTTCGGCGTGAGGAACCACTCCATGTGCGTGAAGCCGTCGCCCATGTTCAGCGCCTTGAGCACGTTGCGACCGAGCTCGACGCCGCCACGAATCTTCGGCTGCTGCAGATCGCGGATCGAGATGACGACGGGGCTGATCCACTCGTAGCTGCGCGCTTCGAGCGGCTTGGGCAGATAGCGCGTGACGTTCTCGTACGCGGGCACGCCGTCGATGCAGACGGTGTCGTACGTGTACTCCTCGCCCTCGATGTACTCCTCGAGGCTCGCGACCGTGACGCTCCCCATCTTCTCGAGGGCCGCATCGAGCTCTTCGCGATCGCCGCAGCGATACGTGTCCGCGCTACCCGCGCCGCTGATCGGCTTGATGACGAGCGGGTAGCCGATCTCTTCCGCGGCATCGAGCGTCTCGCGCACCGTGCGCACGCGACGCGAGCGCGGCACGCGCAGTCCGGCCGCTGCGACGCGCTCCTTCATCAGCTGCTTGTCGCGGAAGCCGTTCACCGTGTCGACGCTCATGCCGGGGATGCCCCAGCGCTCGCGCATGCGCGCCGCGAGGATCACCAGAGGCTCCCAGTTCGCGAGCACGCGATCGATCGGCTTGCCGTGCAGCCAGCTCGTGGCGCGCGCGATCACGTCGGCCTCGTCCATGATGCGTGGCACTTGCAGATACGCGTGCAGGTACTTCTTCACGTCGGGCGGCAGCGCCTGCGGATGGCTGTCGCCGATGCCGTAGATCTCCGCGCCGACCTCTGCGAGGCCTCGCGTGTACTGCTGCATCTCGGGGGGATAGGCGGGCGAGAGGAAGACGACGCGCATCGGCATGTGGCGCCGAACGCTAACACGCTCGCGCCATCGCTCGCCTCTCCGTGATCGATAGCGTGGGGCTATCGTGCTCATCGGGATCCAGTGTTGGATCTCCGGCCCCAGGGAGCGCATTTTCTCGGTCGAGATCAGGAGAAACGCGAATGACCCAAGAAGCCAAGTGCCCGTTCAACCACCGGACGATCGGCGGCGGCGCCACCAACGCGAGCTGGTGGCCGGAGAAGCTCGACCTCGGCATCCTCCGTCAGCACTCCGAGAAGTCCGATCCGTTGGGCGAAGGCTTCGACTACGCCGCCGAGTTCGCGAAGCTCGACTACGCGGCGCTCAAGAAGGATCTGCATGCGCTCATGACCGACTCGCAGCCTTGGTGGCCGGCGGACTTCGGCCACTACGGCCCGCAGTTCATCCGCATGGCGTGGCACAGCGCCGGCACGTACCGCGTGGGCGACGGGCGCGGTGGCGGCGGGCGCGGACAGCAGCGCTTCGCACCGCTCAACAGCTGGCCCGACAACGTCAACATCGACAAGTCGCGCCGCTTGCTCTGGCCGATCAAGCAGAAGTACGGACAGAAGATCTCGTGGGCCGATCTGATGATCCTCGCGGGCAACGTCGCGCTCGAGTCGATGGGGCTCAAGACGTTCGGCTTCGCGGGCGGACGCGCGGACACGTGGGAGCCCGATCAAGACGTGGATTGGGGCGCCGAGACCCGTTGGCTCGCGGGGGACGAGCGCTACTCGGGTGAGCGTCAGCTCGAGGGCGCGCTCGGCGCCGCGCAGATGGGGCTCATCTACGTCAACCCCGAGGGCCCCGACGGCAAGCCCGATCCGCTCGCCGCAGCGAGGGACATTCGCGAGACGTTCAAGCGTATGGCGATGGACGACGAAGAGACCGTCGCACTGATCGCGGGCGGGCACACGTTCGGCAAGACGCACGGCGCGGGCGAGACGTCGCACGTCGGTCACGATCCGGAGGCCGCCGACCTCGAGTCGCAGGGCCTCGGCTGGGCCAGCAAGTTCGGAACGGGCTTCGCGGGCGATGCGATCACGAGCGGCCTGGAGGTCACGTGGTCGCAGACGCCGACGAAGTGGAGCAATCACTTCTTCGAGAACCTCTTCGGCTTCGAGTGGGAGCTGACCAAGAGCCCGGCGGGCGCGCACCAGTGGGTCGCGAAGAACGCGCAGCCGACGATCCCCGACGCACACGGCGGCAAGAGCAAGCTGCCGACGATGCTCACGACGGATCTCTCGCTGCGTTTGGATCCGGCGTACGAGAAGATCTCGCGACGCTTCCTCGCGCATCCCGATCAGTTCGCGGACGCGTTCGCGCGTGCGTGGTTCAAGCTCACGCACCGCGACATGGGCCCGCGTGCTCGCTACCTCGGCCCGGAAGTGCCGAACGAAGATTTGATCTGGCAGGACCCGATCCCGACGTCGTCCTCGTCGATCGACGAGCAGGATGCATCGGCGCTGAAGGCGAAGATCCTCGCAACCGGGCTCTCGGTGAGCGAGCTCGTGGGGACGGCGTGGGCGTCGGCGTCGACGTTTCGGGGATCGGACAAGCGCGGCGGCGCGAACGGCGCGCGCATTCGTCTCGCGCCGCAGAAGGACTGGACTGTCAACCAGCCGGCGCAGCTCGCGAAGGTGCTGAACGCGCTCGACGGCGTGCAGAAGGACTTCGAGACGAGCGCGAAGAAGAAGGTGTCGCTCGCCGATCTGATCGTGCTCGCCGGCAATGCGGGCGTCGAGCAGGCCGCGGAGCGCGCCGGGACGCCGGTGAACGTGCCGTTCACGCCGGGCCGTGGTGATGCGACCGCAGAGCAGACGGATGCGGCATCGTTCGCACCGCTCGAGCCGATCGCGGACGGATTCCGCAACTACGTGCACGACAAGGTCACGGCACCGCTCGAAGCGCTGCTGATCGACAAGGCGCAGCTGCTGACGCTGACGGCGCCCGAGATGACCGTGCTCGTCGGCGGTCTTCGCGCGCTCGGCGTGAATGCGGGCAAGCACGGCGCGCTCACGAGCCGACCCGGCACGCTCACGAACGACTTCTTCGCCAACCTGCTCGACATGGGCACGGTGTGGAAGCAGGGCGCGAGCGCAGGCGTCTACGAGGGGCAGGATCGCAAGACGGGCGCTGCCAAGTGGACGGCCACGCGGGTCGATCTCGTCTTCGGCTCGCACGCCGAGCTGCGCGCGATCGCCGAGGTCTACGCGACCGCCGACGCACAGAAGAAGCTCGTCACCGACTTCGTCGCCGCATGGACGAAGGTGATGAACCTCGATCGCTTCGACGTCTGAGGTCAGCGCTTCGCGCGGCGGGCGAGCAGCCCGAGCGCCGCGAGCAAGAGCGGACCGAAGCCGCCTCCGATGCCTGCGCCGCTCGCCGAGCAACCGCTCGCGGGCGGCGTCGACATGTCGGTGTGGCCCGCGTCGACGGGCGAAGATCCTCCGTCGCTCGCGCCTGGCACGACACAGAGCACGCAGTCGTAGTAGGCGACGGGCGGCCCCGCGGACGCGTCGCGATCCCAGTGCTGGTAGTCGATGTGCGCGCATTGGCTCATCTGACAGACGCCGATGCCGGCGGGGTCGGTGCACGCAGCGCCGATCGTGTGGCCGTCACACTCGGTTTGCGCCGGTGGGATGACGTCGGCGCGCGCCGCGCTCGACACCGCGAGCGTCAGGACCGTCGAAGCCAAGAGGAGCAGAGTGTGCCGTGCCTTCATGCGGAGGACGTGGAGCAACCCCGGTGCCAACGTCGCTCGCACGATCTCACCCAAGGGTTCGATCTGCGCCGGGTCACAACGGGTCGACGATGGGTCTTCGCATCGGCGTGCTGTGGATCCTCGTGTGCTTCGCTGCGCCGGCCGCGGCGCAGGCGCCGAGCGAAGCGCCGCTCGACATGCGCGAGGTCCACGATCGCTGCGTGCGCTCGATGGTGCGCATCGAGCGTCCCGACGGGCAGTTCGGCTCCGGCTTCGTGACCGACGTCGCCGGGCGTCGCGTGATCGTGACGAACGCCCACGTCGCCGACGGAGCCGATCCGCTGCGCATCGTCCTCTACGACGGCACGCAACTGCTCGCGCACGCGCGGTTCGTCTCGTCGCGAATCGACATGGCGGTGCTCGTGACCGAGGAACCGGTTCACGCACCCGCGCTCGAGGTCTCCGATGCCGCGCTCGTTCGCGGCGAGCGCGTCGTGCTCGGTGGAAATCCCGGCGGGCTCGCGTTCATCACGACCGAGGGCGTGGTCGCCGGTGTGGTCTCGGGGACGCTCCTGTCGGATGACGCGTGCGGCGAGGGCAACAACTGCATCGTGCTCGACACGGAGGCCGAGCCCGGATCGAGCGGCGGTCCGGTGGTCGATCAACAGGGCAGGGTGATCGCCATGCTCTGGGGCGTGTACATGGGCACGAGCCTGAGCATGACGATCCACGGGACCACGCTCGCGACCGAGCTCGCCACCGCCGGCGAGGTCATCTCTCGTCGCGGTCGACGTGTCGCCCGCGTGGAGCCCTGATCATTCCTCGCCGGTGTCGACGAAGTAGTCGCGCACGTCGCAGAGCGCCGGCAAGCATCGGCCGTCGATCACGCGCCACACGCACACGGCATCGGGCGCGCAAGCGGCGTCCTCGTCGCAGCGCTCGCCTAGCGCATGCGGCGTCCGGCATCGATACCCGTCGAGCCCGGATGCGCACGCGAGGCCTGGCGCGCACTGACCGCTCGTCGCGTACGCGCACTCCGCGCCGGCGGGCAACCTCCCGGCGGTCAACGCCATGCCACCGGCGCATCGTCCGTCGACGCAGTCGAGCACACCGCAGTCGGAGTAGCTGACGCACGCAAGGCCCGCGCCCGCCGCGGGCTCGCAGCGCGCTTCAGTCTCTCCGGCGCAGTTGCGCCCGCGCCCGCACTCGCCCCCGAGCGAGCACGATGTCGTCGACACACGCGTGCAGACACCTCGCAGGCAGCGGGCAGACGTCGCGCAGCCTTCGTCGTAACCGCACGGCTCGCCGTCCGCGATGTGGCTCGCGCAGCGGCCGCCGATGCAACCATCCTCGCGCTCCGCGCACACCGAGCTCTCGTCGCACGCAGCGCCATGCGGTGTCGGTCGCTCGCAGCGATCGGCGATGCACATGAGATCCGGACCGCAGGGCTCGTCGATGCAGAGCTCGCCGAGCCGCGCGTTCGACCGGCAGAGCCCGTCGAAGCACCGCCCGTCCCGCCCGCACGCGTACCAAGAGAACGTGCACGCGGCGCCCTCGACCGCGGGATCGTGCGCGAGCTCGCCGCACGCGCTCGACATCGTGATCGCCTCGCCGCTCGAAACGTCCTCGCGCAGCTCGCGGAGGCAGCGGGCGAGCGCCACTTCGTCCACGTCGAAGCCGTCGTCCGCGGCGCCGTAGTTTCGCTCGACCCAGCTCGCGCACTGACTCTCGAACGCCACCGCGCACGGTTCCTCGTCGATCCAAGCGGCCGATGGACAGCCCACGCTCCCGCGGGCGTCGCAGATCGACCGCGCGCTCTCGGGACAGAGACGACGCGTGATCTCGCGTGCCAGCGCGCCGCCGGCCAACGGCTCGACGGAACCGTCTTCCGCGAGCGCCCACGCCCCCGCATCGCTCGATCGGTGTGCCGAGGTCGGCGCGCCGATCCAGAAGCGGGTGCTCCATGCGTGCGTCGATCGCGGCTCCGGCGTCATCGGGCGTGGCGCGGAGATGCCGCGCGCGAGCCACCAGCCGAGGCCGAGCAACACGAGGCCGATCGAGAGCACGCGCACGTACGGCACGCGCAGGGCTTCCGCAACGTGCGTTCCGCTCGCGCGCAGGCGGGATCGCGCGCTCGTGCGGGCCCATCGCGTGGCCGCCGGCCCACGTCCGCGTGGCTCGCGGGCCGCGCGCGATGACGTAGAGTCGCGCCGTGACCTCCGCGAAGCTCCCCTACGTCGTCTGTCACATGGTCCCGTCGATCGATGGCCGCATCGTCATCGACGACTGGAAGGTCCCGAAGGGGCTGCACGCAGCCTACGAAGAGACGGCCGCCACGTTCGGCGCCAACGCGTGGATCATCGGCCGCATCTCGATGGAGCCCTATGCGGGCAAGGCGAAGATTCCGGCGCGTCGAGCACGCGAGCGCATCCCGCGCACGGACTTCGTCGCGCCGCACGATGCGAGCGCGTTCGCCATCGCGATCGATCCGTCCGGCAAGCTGCGCTGGCGGAAGAGCTCGATCGATCACGAGCACGTCGTCACGATCCTCGGCGAGGGCGTCTCGGACGCGTACCTTGCGTTCCTCCGCGATCGCGGCGTCTCGTACCTGTTCGGCGGCAAGACCCGGATCGATCTGAAGCGCGTGCTCGTGAAGCTGCGCCGCTACTTCGGCATCGAGAAACTGCTGCTGGAAGGCGGCGGCAAGATCAACGGCTCGTTCCTCGCCGTGGATCTGATCGACGAGCTCAGCGTCCTGATCGCGCCGGTCGCCGACGGAACGATCGGCGCTCCCACGCTCTTCGACGCCGAGCACGCGCGGCCGCGCACGTGGAAGCTGACGTCGATGGAGCGTCGCGACGGTGATCTCGTCTGGCTGCGCTACCGCCGCCGCTGACGCGATCTCCCGCTCTCTACCGCAGGTTATGCCAGAGCCACCGGCTTGCGGGAAGCCCCGTTCCGTGGAGCAGAGTGCAGGGCCATGGCGAAACACGAAGTGGTGATCGCGGGCGGTGGGCCGACCGGGATGATGCTCGCGGCGGAGCTGAAGCGGGCGTGGGTCGACGTCGCCATCGTCGAGCGACGAGCCACGCCGGAGCTGCAGGGCTCACGCTCGAAGGGGATCCACGCGCGCACGATCGAGGTGCTCGACCAACGCGGCATCGCCGAGCGCTTCCTCTCGCAGGGCAAGGCGATGCAGATCGGAAGCTTCGCGTCGGTGCCGCTCTCGATCGCCGACTTCCCCACGCGACATCCATACGGGCTCGCGATCGCCCAGGAGCGCATGGAGCACATCTTCGCCGACTGGCTCGGCGAGCTGGCGGTCCCCATCCATCGCTCGCGCGAGGTCACGGGCTTCGTGCAAGACGACTCGGGCGTGGACGTCACGCTGGACGATGGCACTTCGTTGCGCGCGCAGTACCTGGTCGGCTGCGACGGCGGTCGCAGCGTGATCCGCAAGACGGCGGGCATCGACTTCGCCGGATGGGATGCTTCCGTCAGCTACTTGATCGCCGAGGCGACGATGGCCGAAGAGCCCGCGTGGGGCTTCCGCCGCGGTGAGAGGGGCACGAACGCGATCGGCAAGCTCGGCGACGGGCGGCGCGCAGGCATCGTGTTGGTCGAGCCGCAGGTGATGCGGGGCGATGCGCCGAGCGAGGACGAGCTCCGCCAGCGTCTGACCGACGTCTACGGAACGGACTTCGGCGTGCACGACGTCACGTGGCTCTCACGCTTCACCGATGCGGTGCGCCAAGCAGCGTCGTATCGCGATCGGCGCGTGCTCCTCGCGGGCGACGCGGCGCATGTCCACTCGCCGGTCGGTGGACAGGGTCTCAACCTCGGCGTGCAGGACGCGGTCAACCTGGGATGGAAGCTCGCGCAGGTCGTGCACGGAACGTCGGGCGACGCGCTGCTCGACACTTTTCAGGCCGAGCGACATCCGGTCGCGGCGCGCGTGCTGCGCACGACGATGGCGCAGACGGCGCTCGCGCGCGGCGACGATCGGATGGAGGCGATGCGCGAGACGGTTGCCGACCTGCTCTCGATGGACGAGCCACGCAAGCGCTACGCAGCGATGTTGTCGGGGCTCGACGTCCACTACGACCTCGGCGCAGGCCATCCGCTGCTCGGGCGACGGATGCCCGATCTCGATCTCGTCACTGCGCACGGACCGACGCGCGTCTTCGAGCTGCTGCACGACGCGCGGCCGGTGCTCGTGAGCTTCGATGGCGCGCTCGACATCGCTGCGTGGTCGGACCGTGTGCAGAACGTCGGAGCACGATACGAGCGCCAGTGGGAGCTTCCCGTGCTCGGCCAGGTCGCGGCTCCGACCGCGGTCCTGATTCGCCCCGACGGCTACGTCGCGTGGGTGGGCGAAGGCAGCGACCACGGCCTCGTGGTTGCGCTGACCACATGGCTCGGCGGCCCACGCGTCTGAGCGCGATCGCTGACTACAGCAGCATGCCGGCCGCGACCGTGTTGTTCGTCGCCTCGTCCACGAGGATGAAGCTGCCCGTCGCGCGGTTGCGGCGGTACTCGTCGTAGAAGATCGGCGCCGTCGTGCGCATCGCGATGCGGCCGATGCCGTTCAGGCCGAGCGTCGCGACGCCTTCCTTGCGGTGCAGCGTGTTCACGTCGAGCTCGTACTGCACGTTCGTCACCATCGCGCGCACCCAGCGCGTCGTGTGCTTGAGCGCGTAGCGGCCCTTCAGCTCGAGCGGCTTCTCGCTCATCCAGCAGACCATCGCGTCGAGATCCTGCGACACCGTCGGCTGGTTGTTCGGCCGGCAGAGCATGTCGCCGCGCGAGATGTCGATCTCGTCCTCGAGATGCACGGTGACGCTCATCGGCCCGAAGGCCTCGCTCACCGGACCGTCGTACGTCTCGATCTTCTTGATCTTTGTCCCGAACCCGCTCGGCAGCGCGATCACTTCGTCGCCGGCCTTCATCACGCCGCCGCCGACCACACCCGCGTAGCCGCGGTAGTCGAGGTGCGTGCCCGACTGCGGGCGCACGACCCATTGCACGGGGAAGCGCACGTCGATCAGGTTGCGATCGCTCGCGATGTGCACCGTCTCGAGGTGATGCAAGAGCGGGCTGCCCTTGAACCACGGCATGTTCGCGCTGCGCTCGACGACGTTGTCGCCCTTGAGCGCGCTGATCGGGATGAACGCGATGTCCTGCACGTCGAGCTTGCTCGCGAAGTTGCGGAACTCGTTCTCGATGCGGTGGAACACGGCCTCGTCCCAGTCGACGAGGTCCATCTTGTTCACGGCGAACACGAGGTGCGGGATGCGGAGCAGCGATGCGAGGAACGAGTGGCGACGCGACTGCTCGACGAGGCCCTTGCGCGCATCGACGAGCACGATGGCGAGGTTCGCCGTGCTCGCGCCCGTCACCATGTTGCGCGTGTACTGGATGTGCCCGGGCGTGTCCGCGATGATGAACTTGCGGCGCGGCGTCGCGAAGTAGCGGTAGGCGACGTCGATCGTGATGCCCTGCTCGCGCTCGGCGCGCAGGCCATCGGTGAGCAGCGCGAGGTTCGTGTACTCGTCGCCGCGCCGCCGCGAGACGTCCTCGACGTGCGCGAGCTGGTCCTCGAAGATCGCCTTCGTGTCGTAGAGAAGCCGCCCGATCAGGGTCGACTTGCCGTCGTCGACGCTCCCACACGTCGAGAAGCGCAGCAGCTCCGCGCCTTCCTCCATGACCGCGACATCGCGAGAAATCAGCTCCGACTCCATGAGCCTCCGAAGGCCAGGCCTAGAGCCGAACGGCTCGTCCGCCAATGGCGCACCGGGAATAGCGGGAATGACGGCTCAGGGCAACGTTCGCGCGCTCTGCCGCTTCAGCGGCGTCGCTGAAGCGCCGCGCGGGCATCGAGGCGCATGCTGCGGTGCGGGATCCGGCCGGCGATCGTGCGCTTGCAGCTCGCGCAGCGGGTCGCGTCCGCGGGGATCGTGCGCTCGCAGTCGGAGCATTCGTCGGAGCCGCTCTGCCCACCGAACGTGACACCGAGGATCGCGCCCACCGCCGTCAGCCCGAACAGGAAGCCCGTCGCATCGGAGGCCGGGAACAGGGCGACGCGCAACGCGATGCCGAGAAAGAGGCCACCGAGGACGCCTACGATCGCGCCGCCGATGACGTTCGCGCGACGAACGCGGAACACTTGCGTCGTGGGCTCGTCTTCGTCTTCGTCTTCGTCGTCGTCGTCGGTCTCGGGCGGCGGGAGCGGCGGCAGGGCTGGGGCCGGATCCAGGATCTCTTCCGCCTCCCACTCTGCGACCGGCGGCAGCCCGAGCTCCGCGATCAAGGCCTCGCGCTCGAGCCCCTCGATCTCGGCGAGCACCTCCGTGCGCCGATCCTCCGGTAGACACGCGAGCATCGCCTCGCGACGCTCTCCGTCGATCCCGCGGACGACCAGCTGCACCGCGAGCAGGAACGAGGCGTCCTCTGGCTCGAGGGCGCCGTACGTTACGTGCATCCATTCGGCGACCGTCTGTCGTCCCTGGATGCGCCCCGCCTGTCGATACTGGTGCGCGCCCGCCGTCGCGATCACACCGAGCCCGACGTACATCGCGTAGACCGACGCTTCGTGCTTCTCGACCTCGCTGTCCGTCGGCGTCAGCACTGGGCTCGGTAGCCCCTCGCGATACGGCACGCCCGCCGTCCGCGCGCGACGCTCCAGCATCGCCGCGCGCGCGATCTCCTGCGTCGCCGCGAAGAGCGCGTCGTCCGCGCGTGCGAGCGCCGTGCACGACAGAAAGACGCGGTCGTTCTCGATGCAGGCGAAGTCCACACGCGTCGCAGGGAGCATCGCCTTCGAGCCCGTCGCGCCTTCGCCGAGCGTCACGTCGATGCCGTAGCGCTCGTCGAGGTGCACGTAGGCTAGGAGATGCGTGCCGATCCGCGCGAGACCATCCGCGTCCGCGGTGAACTGCTCGGGAAAGAAGGCTTCGCTCGGAAGTACGATCGCGCCTAGATAGAACGGCTTCGGATCCGCCCGCACGAAGCCCGCGAGCTCCTCCAGCAATGTATCCCGTTCCTTGGCTTGCAGTGTTCCCACGGCAGCGAGCCTGCAACTCGCGCGCCGTGCACCTCGCTCGAGATTCCTGCGCGCGCCGCCGTCGTCTCGCGTGACCGTCTCGCGAGACGGTCACGCGCCGATCGAACTGACGCCACCGCGCACCGCATACGCCGAGGTGCTGGGCGGACGATCGTGGCTCAGTGTGAGAGGAGCGCAGGTCACCCCGGCGGGGTGGTAAGACACGCTCGGCAGAGCTTCGATGGCGCACGACCACCACGACCACGACCACGATCACAAGGATCACGATCACGATCACGACGCTCACGCTGGGCATGCGCACGCGCTGCCCAAGGACTTCGGGCGGGCGTTCGCGATCGGGATCGTGCTGCAGGCGAGCTTCGTCGTCACCGAGGTGGTGGTCGGGCTCGCCTCGAGCTCGCTCGCGGTCGTCGCCGATGCCGGGCACAACGTGTCGGACGTGCTCGCGCTCGGGCTCGCGTGGGGCGCGAACAGCCTCGGAAAGCGGCGCGCGAGCAAGGGGCGCACGTACGGGCTCAAGAGCGCGAGCATCCTCGCGGCGCTCTTCAACTCGGGCACGCTGATCTTCGTCAACGGCGCCGTCGCGTGGGAGGCCATCACGCGCTTCGCCGATCCCGAGGACGTCGTCGCGATCCCGATGGTCGTCGTCTCGCTCGGCGGCGTCGTCGTCAACGGCTTCTGCGCGTGGCTCTTCTCGCGCGGCAACGAGCGCGACGTGAACGTGCGCGCGGCGTTTCTGCATCTGCTCTCCGATGCAGCCGTCGCGGCGGGCGTCGCGATCACCGGTGTCGCGATCTACTTCACGCACCTCTCGTGGCTCGATCCCGTCGCGAGCTTGGTCGTCTCGGCCGTCGTGCTCTACAGCACGTGGTCGGTGCTGAAGACGGCTCTCGACCTGGCCATGCACGCGGTACCCCGCGGCATCGACGAGGATCGCGTGCGCGCGTTCCTGTGCGCATTGCCGGGCGTCGCCGGCATCCACGATCTGCACGTGTGGGCGATGAGCACGACCGAGAACGCGATGACGGCGCACCTCGTCATGCGCGAGATGCCGACGAGCGCGTTCGCGGCCGAAGCGGACGGCAAGCTGCGGCAGGCGTTTCCCATCCATCACGTGACGATCCAGCTCGATCCCGTCGGCACGCCGTGCTTGCTGGAGCATCCCGACGCGGTGTGATCAGCTCGGGTGCTCGTGATCGTGATGGAGATCGGGCGCGTGCGGGTGATCGTGCTCGA
>CAYSCF010000049.1:0-30093 GCA_964429305.1 uncultured Sandaracinaceae bacterium
AGACGGGCTGCCCCACGCTCGAGGTCGCCACCGGCGAGATCACGACGCGCGCCGGCAGGCGGCTCGCGACCGCCATCTCGTACGTGGGCGTGCTGCACGACACGCGCAGCGTCGTGGGCGTCGTGCAGGACACGTTCAGCGTCGAGAGCGAGAGCTGCGATGGCGAGCATTCGTGCTTCTTCGTCGACATCGCCACGCCCGACGCTGCGGGGCTCGTCACGCGCTCGCGCGCGATCTCGAGCTTCACGTCGGGCCAGATCGAGCCGAACAGCCCGTTGCGCTTCATGGACACGCGCGCGCCGTGCAACCTGCGGGACGAATGAGCGCTTCGCAGGTGTAAGCCCGGAGGGCGAGGCCCGTTCTCTCCACGACCGCGCGGTGATTCCCGCGCTGGAGGTGGATCGTGACGGCTCGCATCTTCGTCTTCGTCTTCGTCTTCGTCTTCGTCTTCGGATTCGCACGGAGCGCGATGGCCGATTGTCGCGACGAGAGCGGCGAGCCCATCGCGTGCACCACGGCGCCGCCCCCCGAAGAGCACACCCACCGCGAGCGCGAGCTCGGATACGTGAACGTCTATCCATTCGTCGAGCTGGGCGATCTCAGCGGCGTCCGCTTCTCGCCCGACAGCCCGTCGTCGGTGCCCGAGGTCGAGCGCGGATCCCACCTCACCGGCATGCCGTCGAACTTCGATCACGCGTTCGGCGGTCTCACGCTCGGCGTCGGATATCGACCCCTTCCGTGGCTCCGCTTGCCCGACGTGAGCGCCTCCTGGGGCTACGGCGATCTGAGTGGCACGAACGTCCGCATCGAGGGCGGCTCGCAGTCGCTCACCGGCGCATTGCACGACGTGTGGCTCCTGCGCGTGCAGGCTGCGGCCGGCATCGACCTCGATCTCGACCCGGTGCGGCTCTACGCGCTCGGTCACGTCGGCGTCGCGGGCTACTTCGCGCAGGTCGACGTCGGCGGCAGCAGCATCGGCGGCCTCGGCAGCGACACGTACTCCGCCGTCTCGCTCGAGCTCGGCTGGACGCTCGGCATGGAGATCGAGCTCGCGCCGGACATCGCGTACACGCTCGGCTATCGCCACGTGCACACGGGTGTCGAACAGAACACCTTCTTCTTCGGGATCAACGCGCGGTTCTGAGGCGATGGCGACGAGCGACGGGCCTTTCGGTACGCTGCGCCGTGCACGTCACCGACCTCTGGGCCCTCGATCGCGTCGTCGTCGTCGTGCTCGTGCTCTTGGGCATCGGCGCGGGAACCGTGCTCCCCATCATGCGCGCGAAGGCGCGAACGGGCGCGACCGGGCTCACGTTCCAGCAGCCGCGGCGTGATCTCTACGAGCGCACGATCGGGACGATCGTCGGGCTGCTCGGCGCGGCCCATCTCGCGTGGGCGCCGCTCTATCTCTTCCTCGGTCCGAGCCCGCTCGGCGTGCACCTGGGTGGGCCTGCGCTCTTCTGGGGCGGCGTGCTCGTCTATCTGTGCGCGCTCGCGCTCGTCGTCTCGGCGCAGCGAACGATGGGGCGCGCGTGGCGCATCGGCATCGACACCGGCACGACGTCGCTCGTCCGCGAGGGCGTCTACTCGTGGGTGCGCAATCCGATCTACGTAGGCGCGATCGGTTGCGCGGTCGGCATGCTCATGGTCACGCCGTCGTGGCTCACTGCGGCCGGCGCCATCGGATACCTCTTCTTCATCCAGCTCCAGGTGCGGCTCGAAGAGCGGCATCTGCTCGCGCTCCACGGCGCGAGCTATCGCGACTTCCTCGACTCCGTCGGGCGCTTCATTCCGCTTCCGTCGCGCGCGCTCGGGGATCGCGAGCGAGAGACGCTCGTGCGCTTCGCCGAAGCGGTCATCCCGGCCGGCACCCGCGTGCCGGGCGCGGGCACCGAGACGCTCGCGAGCATCGAGCGTCAGTTGGTCGCTGCGCCTGCGAGCACCGGGCGTGCGATTCGCCTCTTGCTGATCGCGCTCGAGCACGCGCCGCGCCTGACGAACGACGTGCCCTTCTCGGAGCTCGACTCCGCGGCGCGCGAGGCACGCATCGCGCGATGGCTGCGTACGGCGCCGGGCCTGGCGCGACACGCGATCCGTGCGCTCGTCGCGATCGTCAAGACGTCGCACTTCGACGATCCGGCCGTCGCCGCGGCGATCGACACGCGCACGTACGCACCGGTCGCCGCGGAGAGGCCGCCGTGGCGCGCGCAGATCCGAGACGGCGTCGACGTGACTCGAGACGAGACGATCGAGACGGATGTCGTCGTCGTCGGCACCGGCGCGGGCGGTGCGGTCGTCGCGTACGAGCTCGCCGCGCGCGGTCACGCCGTCGTGATGATCGAAGAAGGGCGCTACTTCGATCGCACGGACTTCGTCGGTCGCGCGTCGGAGGCGCGCGCGAAGATGTTCCGCGACGGCGGCCAGACGCTCTCGATGGGCAACGTGCTCGTGCCCATCTGGACGGGCGTGACCGTCGGCGGCTCGACGACGATCAACTCCGGCACGTGTTACCGGACGCCCGATCGCATCCTCGCGCGCTGGCGGAACGAGCTCGGTCTCGATGCCCTGACGGTCGAGGCGATGGCGCCGCACTTCGCGCGCGTCGAGCGGATCCTAGGCGTGGCACCGACCGAGCCGCAGCATCTCGGCGGCGGTGCGCGCGCGATCGAGAGCGGCCTCGCGTCGCTACGCTGGAAGAGCGAGCCGATCCCGCGCAACGCGCCGGGATGCGACGGTCAGGGTCGCTGCATGTTCGGTTGCCCGACCGGCGCCAAGCGCAGCACCGACACGAGCTACGTGCCGATGGCGCTCGAGAAGGGCGCGGTGCTCTACGCGCAGACGAAGGCGGTGCGCGTGCTGCTCGCGGATGGCGTTGCGAGCGGCCTCGAAGCGCGGACGGCGGCGGGCGCGCGACTGACCGTGCGCAGCAAGATCACCGTCCTCGCGGGCGGCGCGCTGATGACGCCGGTGTTCCTTCGCGAGAACGGTCTCGCGAACCGATCGGGCATGGTGGGCGAGAACCTCTCGATCCATCCCGCTGCACCCGTTCTCGCGCTCTTCGATCACCCGATCGAGATGCAGAAGAACGTGCCGCAGAGCTGGGCCGTCGAAGAGCTCGCGGAGCACGGCGTGATGATCGAAGAGTCGGGCAACCCGCCCGAGGTCGTCGCGGTCGCGCTCCCGCTCGTAGGCCGTGGCTTCGTCGACGCGATGGCGCGTCACGAGCGCCTCTCGGCGTTCGGCATCATGATCGAGGACACGTCGCGCGGTCGTGTCGTGCCGGGGCGCGGCGGTCGGCCGTCGATCACGTACTCGATGAACGGCACCGACGTGCAGCGCATGCAGCGCGGGACGGAGGCGCTCGTCGAGCTCTTCCTCGCGTCCGGCGCGCGCGAGGTGTTCCCGGCGCTGCGTCAGATCGATCGCATCACGGATCGCGTGGGCCTCGAGCGGCTACGTGGCGAGCGGCTCGACGCGAGCGACTTCGCGCTCTCGGCCGTACATCCGCTCGGCACTGCACGCATGGGCATCGATGCGCGCACGAGTGTCGTCGACATGGATCACCAGACGCACGACGTGCGCGGCCTCTTCGTCGTCGACGGAAGCGCGGTTCCGACCGCGCTCGGCGTGAACCCGCAGATCACGATCATGGCGATGGCGACCCGCGCGGCCGCATGCATCCACGAACGGCTCTAGTACCTCGACACAGTCGCGTGACAACTGCAGCAGATGGAGGGGGCGCGGTAGCGTCGGCCTTGCGCGTGCGTGGAAGGCGCTCGATCGCGCGCAGACATCGACCCGAGCGGTAGCGACGCGACGCGCCGACGCAGCTGCATGCCGATTGCGTTGTCGCCTCGCCGGCGGGCTGTTGCGCGTCGGCCCCCACCCTATGCGCCGCATTCGGCTCGCTCGGGCACGCACGATCCGGCAACTCGCCATCGAGTCTGTCTAACGCCGATCCGCGATCGCGAGCCGCAGGTGCTTCATGGGCACGTTCGCCGCGGCGACGTCGCCGCCGAGCGCTGCACCGAGAGATGCCATGTCGTCGTCGCGCACGACCGCGAAGCCGTGTAGCTCGAGCAGCGCCTTCATCGCCACGGGCTGCCATCGCGATCGCAGTGGCTCGCCGATCCAACCGAGGATCGGCCCGACAAAGAACAGGATCGGCTGCGGCCGGTGGTAGAGCACCGCGAGCCGGCTGCTCGGCGCCGAGCGCTGCGCGATCACCGCGAGCGTCGCGCGCACCTGATCGGGCGTCAGGTACATGACGACGCCTTCCCAGATCCACGTGGTCTTCTTCGATGCGTCGTGGCCCGCGCGCGCGAGCGCGTCGTCGAGCGAGTCGCGCGTGAAGTCGACCGCGACGAACCGGACCTCGCGCGCCTGTTGCGTGAGCGTGGCGATCCGCGCGCGCTTCTGCCGCTGCGTATCGGGATGATCGACCTCGTACACGATCGCATGCGCGAGCTCCGGCATCCGCCACGCGCGACCGTCGAGACCTGCACCGAGGATCACGACCTGCTCGGCCGCCGCCTCGCGGATCGCATCGTCGATCGCGACCGTCCGCGTGACCATCAGCTTCGACTGACGATCCAGATAGCGATACGCGACCTTGCCGCGCAGCCATCGCGGCTCGCCCGCCCGGAACCGTTCGACGCGCTTCCGACCTTCGGGCGAGAGCAGCGCGAGCGCGGTCGGATCCGAATAGCGCGCGACCTCGGTGTGTCCGTGTGCGACGGCGCGCCCGGCGCACACGATCTCTGCCGTACGGCTCGACGTGCCTTCCTTCATGTACTTGCGAATGTGCCGGTTTTGCTTTCACCGGCAACGATTTCCGCGTTAGATCGCCGTCCGTGATCGCGTTGGTTCGGTCGGCGATGTGTGCCTTCTATCCTCGCACGGACGAGCTGCCGGGCTTGGAGGACACGGGCATCGACGCGTTCCTCGTGCAGTTCCGGCGCGAGACCACCTCTCTGATGTGGCTCGGCGTGCTCGCGGGCACGTTCGTCTACTTCGTCTCGCCGCTCATCACGATCTTCGTGCCGCTGCCGGCGTTCCTGTTGACCAAACGTCTGCGCGACAAGCACGCGTTCAACCTCGGCGCGCATCCGATCTATCTCGTGCGTCAGACCGCGATGCTCGTGAAGCTTCCGGCGGGCCTGTGCTGGGGCCGGCATCCCGACGTGCGCGCGAAGTTCGCCCTACCGCCGTTGCCTCCCGATCCCGACACGTGGAGAACGACGTGAGCGGGGAACCGAAGTGACGCACGTCTCCTATCGCGCGAAGGGCGAGCCGCCGTACGAGGCGGACGTCGACTACGTCGTGATCGGCAGCGGCGCGGGCGGGGCGGCAGCCGCGTCCACGCTGAGCCGCGCAGGCGCGAGCGTCGCGATCGTGGAAGCCGGCGCGTGGCGCGACCCGAACGACTATCCGAATTCCACGTACGGATCGTTTCGCGATCTGATGGACGACTGGGGCGCGCAGCTCGCGATGGGCCGCGCGATCTGGCCGATCGTGCAAGCGCGCACGATGGGCGGCACCACCGTGATCAACTCCGCGATCTGCGTGCGCACGCCGGCCGACGTGTTCGATCGCTGGGAGCGCGAGTCCGGCATCGGCGGCACGGCGAGCGGTCGCGGCGCGCTGCGCGATCGCGTGTGGGCGCATCAAGACGCGATCGAGCGCGAGCTCTCCGTCGAAGAGGTGCCGGTCGCGGCACGCGGGCGCAGCAACGAGCTCGCGTTCCTCGGCGCGCAGAAGGCGGGCTTTCCCGACAGCCACTACATGCGGCGCTACGTGAAGGGCTGCATCGGCTCGGGCCAGTGCCTGCAGGGCTGCCGCGCGCTCAAGAAGCAGAGCACGAACATCACGCTCGTCCCCGAGGTCGAGGCGAAGGGTCTCGTCCTCTCGTCGGCGCCCGTCGAGAAGATCGTCATCGACGGTCGACGTGCGACGGGCGTGCGCGGTCACTTCGTCCATCCGCGCACGCGCGCGCGCGGTGCGAGCTTCCACGTGCGCGCGAAGAAGGCGGTGCTTGTCGCCGCATCGGTCACGCACACGCCGGTGCTCTTGATGGCGTCGGGCGTGAAGAATCGCGCGCTGGGGAAGGGCTTTCGCGCGCATCCCGGGACCGGCGTGTTCGGCTGCTACGCCGATCCCGTCGATCAGAACGTGGGCGCGACGCAGGGCTGGGCCTCGACCGGCTTCCGTGAGCATCCGGGCCTGAAGCTCGAGACGCTCGCCATTCCGCTCGAGCTCGTCGCATCGCGCTTCTCGGGCGGCGGCATCGAGCTGATGAAGCGCATCAGCGAGTACCGGCACGTCGCGATGTGGTGTCACGCGGTGCGCGCCGAGTCGGTCGGCTCCATCTCGCGGAACTTCTTCAGCGGCAAGCCGCAGGTGAGCTACGGGCTCGATCACGCGGACATGCTGAAGTTCCGCGAAGGCATGTACTTGCTGGCCAAGCAGCACGTCGCGGCGGGCGCGAAGGAGCTCATCACGGGCATCGCGGGCATGCCGTACAAGATGCAGCCGAACGAGATCGAGAAGCTCAAGGACGCGCCGCTCGATCCGCGCGCGTACATCGCGATCCTCTCGCACCTCTTCGGCGGCGCCGTGATGGGCAGCAACCCGAACGAGTCGGTGACCGACGGTCGTGGCCGCGTGCACGGCTACGAGGGCCTCGTCGTCTGCGACGCAGCCGTGATTCCGTCGAACCTCGGCGTCAATCCGCAGCACACGATCATGGGTCTGGCCCGCACGTTCGCCGAAGACCTGCTCGAAGCGTAGGGTTCCGTCGTGCGCGCGGCGCGCTAAGGTCCGCGCGATGCAGCAGCGCCCGCGCTCCGAGCCGAAGTCCCCGACCGAGACGAGCGGATCCGCGTTGCCGCTCGGCCCGCGCGTGGAGGCGATCCTCGAGGTCGCGTATCGCTCGCGCCGGCCCGTGCTGCTCGAAGGGCCGACCGGCATCGGCAAGTCGCAGCTCGTCGCGCAGCTCGCGCGCAAGCTCGGCATCCAGCACGTCGTGCTCGATCTCTCGCTGCTCGAGCCGCCGGATCTCGTCGGTCTGCCCGTCGTCGAGAACGGGCGCACCCGCTACGCCCTGCCGCGCTTCCTTCCGCAGAGCGGCGAAGGCATCTTGATGCTCGAAGAGCTCAACCGCGCCGAGCGCTACATCCAGCAGCCCGCGCTGCAGCTGCTGACCGCGCGCTCGCTGCACGAGTACGTGCTGCCCGACGGATGGTCGTGCATCGCCGCGATCAATCCGGAGACCGGCGACTACCAGGTCACCCCGCTCGACGCGGCGCTGCGCGCGCGATTCCTCCAGGTGCCGGTGCGCGCCGATCGCGCGTCGTGGCTCGCGTGGGCGGGCTCCAACGCGGTGCATCCGGCGGTGAGCGCTCTGGCGCGTGCACACGAGCGCATCTTCCAGGACGTGCCGCCGCGATCGTGGACGTACGCGTCGGACGTGCTGCTCGCGATGCTGCCGGCCGAGCTCGCGCAGCCCGGGCTCGTGCGCGACGTGTTGAGCGGCTATCTCCCGCCCGTGTGGGTCGAGGCGCTGCTCTCGAGCGGCTCGCTCGGCGCGCGCCCGCTGGAGATCGACGTCGCGCAGATGCTCCGCGAGTATGCGCCGAAGAGCGCGCACGCCGAGCGCTTGAAGGGCTGGAAGGAGCGCGGCGAGACGGATCGCATCGACGAGCTCACCGCGCGACTGAAGACGATTCTCGGTGGCCCCGAGTGCGGCGTGCTCGTCGCGCGCAAGGATCTCACGCTCGCAGGGCTCGAGGCGCTGCTCGCGGATCTGCCCGGCGATCAGCGCGAGGCGGTGCAGGACGCGCTCATCGGCAATCCCACCGCGTGCGTGCTCATCGACGTACGACCCGAAGACGTCGTGACGAACTACGGCGGCAGCCCGTCGATGGCGCGCGTGAACGAGTGGAAGACGCCCGGCAAACAGCACCGCATCGGCCTGCTCGTGACGGCCGTGCGCGCGTACGTGCTGCAGCCGCACGTCGCCGCCGAGCTGCGTCGCAGCAACGCGCAGCGCATGTCGCTCGGCCACTTCCTCGTGCAGGTCGGCGAGCGCTGGGGCATGCCGCTCGTCGATGCGCTGCAGAAGGTCGGCGTGACGCCGATTCGGCCTGCGTGAGCGCACGTCGGGCACCGATCGATCTCCGCGCGTGGCTCGATGCGTTCGTCCACGAACAGGGCTTTCTCGCGCGCTATCCGTACTACGCGCACGTGCTCGCTTCGATCGTGCCCGTCGTCGATCCGAGCGTGCCTGCGATGGGCATGTCGCTCCAAGGCGTGCCCGGTCGCGGCGGTCGTCATTACCTGCACGTGAACGTCGAAGCGGTGATGCGCGAGCCGCAATACCTCCGCGGCATCTTGCTTCACGAGGTGCATCACGTGGTGCTCGGTCACCTCGCGCACCCGAAGTTCTTCGAGGTCGATCAGCGCGAGCTCATGCTCATCGCGCAAGAGACGACGGCCAACGAGCACATCGAGGAGCCGCTGCCGACACCGGTGATCTGGCAGCACTTCGAGCGCTTCGGATTCCGCGCCGGGCAGAGCACGATGGAGCGCTACGAGAAGCTCGTGAAAGCGCGCGCCGAAGGGCATTCGGTGTCCCCGAAGCCGGGCACCAAGCCCGTCGACGAGCACGACTGGGACGACCAGGAGGCGCCGACGCCCGGCGGCGTGCAGGGCACGCGCGAGGCGATCGAGCGCGCGCGCGACGAAGGAAAGCAAGACGCGGAGAGGTCGAAGATCGATCGGCCGGAGAGCGTGTGGATCGCCGGCAAGACGCCCGACGAGCTGCTCGCGATGCTCTCCGGATCGAACGATGCCCCCGAGGTCTACGTCGACTGGCGCGACGCGCTCCGCAACTTCGTCGCGCACGCGCGCGCTCCGGTGCACACGTGGTCGCGTGCGAGCCGCCGCTTTCCCGATCGCATCGGCGAAGTGCCGGGCCGTGCGTACCGCCCGCGCAGCGTGCTGCGACCGACGATCCTCGTGGCGATCGACACGTCGCTGAGCATGAGCGAGCGCGAGCTCACCGAGATCGCGCGCCAGCTCCGCCCGATGAGCGAGCTCGCGCAGCTGATCATCGTCGAGTGCGACAGTGCGATCGCGCGCGTGTCGCCGTTCCGCGGCGCGCTCACGAGTCTGAAGGGTCGTGGCGGCACCGACTTGCGGCCCGTGTTCGCGCCGGCGTTCCTCGCCAAGCACGGCGCCGACGGCGTCGTGTACTTCACCGACGGACAGGGCCCGCACGCCGATCATCCACCGCGCGTGCCCGTGCTCTGGATGCTCACCAAGCCCGCGGAATTCGCATGCCCATGGGGCGATCGCGCGCAGCTCACGCGCCCCAGCGCGAAGCGATGAGCACCGCTTGACCGTGATGTGCTGACGCGTCAACAGTCATCGATGCCGAAGAAACGCTCAGGGAAGACCGAGACGTTCTCGGTCTCCGTTTCGCCCGAGACGCGAGCGCGCCTGCGACGCGCGGCCGATCGCGCGCACGGTGGCAACGTCTCTGCGCTCATCGAAGCGATCGCGACCGCCGCCGATCGACGGGAAGCGCTCGAACGGCTCCTCCATCGGGCGCCGCCCGTTCGTGACGACGCGTACGAAGCATTCTTGAAAGAGATGGGGCACCGGCCACGCCGAACCAGGGCGGCGTGATCACCGCGACGCTGGACACCGGGGCGCTGGTGGCGATCGAAACGCGAAAGCCGCGCGGCGCGATGCTACTGCGAGCGGCGCTCGAACATCGCGTGCGGCTCGTCACCACGACGCCGGTGGTCGCGGAATGGTGGCGCGGCAGGTCCGAGGAGCGGGATCGAATCCGTCGCGTCGTCGACTCGTCCCGCTGCCGGTCGGTGCGGCCGAGTCGGCAGGGCTCGTGCTCGGGCAGATCCGCTCGCGACGCGAGCGTGCGACGCTCGCGATCGACGTCATGGTGATGGCGTTCGCCGCGATCTACGGAGGTGCGCTCGTGTACACGAGCGTCCTCGACGATCTCGAGCGACTCGGGGCTCACTATCCGTCGGTACGTCTGCTCCGGATCTGATTTTCGTGACGCTCGACACGTCTTCACCGTGGTTCGCGCCGCTCGCGCCGATGCTCGCGCGCGTGCCGCTCGAACCGATCCCGGACGCCGTGATGCTGCAAGCAGCGCTGGGCGAGCGCGTCGCGCCGTTCCGCTTCGAGCCGCAGACCAAGAAGCGCGCGCGCGGTACGGCGTTCACGCTCGACGATCTCTACGAGGCGCGCATCGCGCGTCGGCGCGTGATCCCGACGCGTCGGAACGCGCACGACTTCATGAACGCGCTGGTGTGGGCCACGTTTCCGAAGAGCAAGGCGCGCCTCGCGGAGCGGCAGTACCGGGCACTCGTCGCGCAGGTCGGAGAGCATCCGACGCGGCTCCCGAACGCGCGCACGCGTGAGCGCGACGTGCTCGCCATGATCGACGAAGGCGGCGTCGTCGTGATCGACGACACCCGCGTCTTGTTCGGTCACGCCGTGTACGAGCATCTCGCGACGTCGAGCGCGCCCGTGCGCGGCTTTCCGATCGCGCTGCGCTGCGGGACGAGCACGGACGAGATCGATGGGGCGCTCGCAGCGTGGATCGACGTCCTCGACACCGATGCGACGCGCCCCGAGGCCCTGGCGCTCTGATCTCCTACGGTGCCTGGAGCGGCGCCGGACGCCCCGAGAGCGCGAAGCCAGCGGCGCGCCGCAGCACCTGCGCGCCCTGCGCGTCCGTGATCGCGTGTGTGCCGGGTGTCGAGTGCGGGTACATCAGGTTGTGCGCGTCGATGTGGTGCCCGAGACCGAAGTAGTGACCGAGCTCGTGCGCGAGCACGTCGTCCGGCTCCTCGGCCTCGATGCAGATCCGGTGCGCGCCGCGCTGGCGTCGTGGGTCGGTGACACCGAGCACCGAGCCATGCATTTCTTCGTCACCGACGATCTCGTCCGGCACGAACACGTCGATCGCGCGCGCGTCGAGATCGAACGAGCGACTGCTCGCGGCGTGATGAATGGTTCGCATCGACGCCGGAAGCCGCACGGTGTCTCGCCAGAGGAAGCGCACTTGGTGCGGCCCGAAGTAGTCGTTCGCGCGCTGGACCTGCGCCACCATCCACCCTCGGTTGGCTTCGGCGCGTGGGCCGAGATGCACGCGGAGAGGAAACAGATACGCCGTCGGCTCGGCCGCCGCGCCCGGTGCGAGCGCGAGGCTCAACGAGATCGCTCCGATCCACGCCCAGGCGGCTCGTGACATGTACGCCCTCGCTTCCTCAGCATCTCACGAAAGAACGCGCGAGGCGCGACGGGCCTTTCAGCCTCCGCGTCGGATCCGCTCGGCGCGAAGCTGCACGAACATCTCGCCGATCACGGCGTGGCGCTTGGTGATCGTCAGGCCGGCGGCCTCGATCGTGCGCTCGGTGTCGCGATTGGGATCGCAGCGGAGCCGGGCCCAGCTCTGCGGGGCGATGGCGCGGCAGAATGCCTGGAGCGGGCGCGACTTCGGTCGCACGTGCTCGAGGAAGAGCACCCGCCCGCCCGGGCGACACACGCGATGCGCCTCCCGATAGACCGCGAGCGGATCCTCGAACGTGCAGCCGGCGATCGTGCACACCACCGTGTCGAAGCGCGCTGCGTCGTACGGCATCTCGGCCGCGTCGCCCTGCTCGGCACGGAACGGGATCTCGTGGCGTGCCGCCATTCGTTTCGCGCTCGGCAGCGACGCGCTCGAGAGATCGAGCCCCGTCACGTGACAGCCTCGCGGGTAGTACGCGAGGTTCTTGCCGGTCCCGATCGCGATCTCGAGCACCTCGCCGTGCGCTTCGCTCAAGAGCGAGCGCCGCATGCGTCCGAGCACGGCCCAGTCGAGCCACGCCGTCCATCGATCGTAGCCGTCTCCGATCGCGTCGTAGTGCGCGCCGACATCGCTCGCCGATTCCCCCTCGGTCATGCGCACGAGCATCCACGCGCGACGCGCTCGTGTCGAGCATCGGATCGTCACCCTGAGGGGTGACTCGCGCTACGCTGCGAGCGTGAGATTCGCCGCGCTCGCTCTCTCGATCGCCGCATGCGGCAGCACCTCGAACACGGGCGATGCCGGGCGCGACGACGCTGCGGGCTCGAGCGGTAGCGACGTCGGCGTCGTGCTCGACGTGGGAGCCGACGCCGGCCGCGACGTCGGAACGGATGCAGCGAGCCCGCCCGTGCGCACGTTCGTCTACGTCGGCCTCGCGACCGGCGACCTCGTCACGCTCGACGGCGTGACGCTCGTCGAGCTCTCTCGTACGCACACCGGCGACTTTCCTTCGTTCGTCACGGGGACCGCGGACGGAACGCATCTCTACGTCGTGAACGAGAACGCGAACGAGGTCGCGTCGCTCGACGTCACTGCCGCCGGCGTCGCGACCGTGACGCATCGCCAGCCTGCCGCGGGCGGACCGACGCACATCGCGATCGATCACGCCGAGCAGCTCGTCTTCGCCGCGGCATACGGGTCCGGGCACGTCTTCGTGTTCCGCGTCGGCGCAGGCGGAGCGCTCACCACGGCCGCCGTCACCGACGAAGCGACGTGCGGCGCGCACGCGCACGAGGTCGTCGTCGCGCCTGGCGATGCGCGCATCTACGTGCCGTGTCTCGGGGACGACACCGTCGTCGTGCGCGAGCTGAGCGGGACCGGCGCGCTCTCGCCGTCGAGCCTGATGCACACCGCGGCGCAGGCAGGCCCGCGTCACGTCGCTTTCTCGCACGATGGACGGTTCGCGTACGTGATCGACGAGACGGCCAGCACGCTCGACGTCGCCTCCGTCGATGCGACCTCCGGCGCGCTCACGCCGCTGCAGACGATCACGACGTTGCCGGCGGGCTTCACCGGCACCAACGCGTGCGCCGAGGTTCTCGTCTCGCAGGGCGATCGTTTCGTGTACGCATCGAACCGCGGTCACGACAGCGTCGCGGTCTTCGCGCGCGACGCAGGCACGGGACGCGTCACGCTCGTCGAGCACGAGCCCGCGGGCGGGATGCATCCGCGCTCGATGACGCTCACGCGTGACGGTGCGCACCTCTACGTCGCGGACCGCGACTCGAATCTGATCGCCGTGCTCGCGGTCGCCGCCGACGGAACGCTCTCGCCGGCACGCACGATCCCGATGCCGGGGATGCCGTATTTCGTCGGCGAGCTCGTCGCGCCTGCTCCTTGAGCCGCAGCCCGGCGATTCGGGGCACCCCGTCTTGCCATCGTGTCGTTCCGTAGACGCCGAGGGTGACTCCGTGGCCCGCCGTCGCGTGAAGCCCGCGCACGGCGCAACGTTTTCCGCGTGAAAACAGCGATCGGTTCCGTCGGCACGGTTGCTGCTGAGGTCCGGCCCCGTGGAGGGCATCGACATCTCGCAGCGCTACGAGCGGGGTCCCCGTCTCGGCGGCGGCGCGATGGGCGAGGTCTGGCTCGTGCGCGATCGCGTGTCGGGCGCGACGGTCGCGATGAAGACGCTTCACTGGCCCGCCTCGGAGAGCGCGCGTCGCTTCGAGAACGAGGTCGCGCTCCAGTCGCGCCTCTCGCATCGCGCCGTACCGCGCGTGCTCGATCGCGGAGTGGACGGCGCCGGTATGCCGTGGTTCACGATGGATCGCGTCGAAGGGCGCACGCTCGCGGCGCTGCTCGACGACGTGCGTGCGCGGCACGAGCGGGGCGATGCGCCGATCGATCACGCGTGGCTGCTGCGAATCTTCGTACGCGTGTGTCGTGTGGTCGAGCACGCGCATCGACGCGGCGTCGTGCATCGCGATCTCAAGCCCGAGAACGTCATGATCGACGCGAACGGCGACGTGCACGTGATCGACTGGGGTCTCGCCGAGCTCGCCGGCACCAAGCCCGAGGCGCGCCGCGGCATCGTCGTCGGCACGCCGGGCTACATAGCGCCCGAGCTCGCGCGCGGTGACGGCTTCACGGCGCTCGCGAGCGGCGACGTGTTCGCGCTCGGCGCGATCCTCTTCGAGCTCGTGCAGCTCGAGCCGCTCTACCCGCAGACGCATCCGCTCGCGCGTCTGACCGCGGTCCTGCTCGACGGCGACCCGCTGAACGGCCGCGTGCGCAACGATCTCTTCACGATGCTCGAGCGCGTCATCCGTTGCGCCATCGCGCGCGATCCGTCGGCGCGCTTCGCGTCTGCAGACGCGCTCGCACTGGCCGTGGAGCTGGCGCTCGCTCCTTCGCGCCGCATGACGCGCGCTTACGCTGGGCTCGCAGCCGCTGCCGCGCTCGGCCTGCTCGCGCTCTCTCCCGCGATCGCGAGCGCCACCGAGCACGACGGCGATCCGACGCTCGTCGCGATGCTCACGCCCGACATCCGCGTCGGCTGAGCAGCGCGACTCTGTCAGCAGCCTGGTAGCTCAGCGCTTCTGATTGACCTGCGCCGGCGTGGGCTCCGACGGATTGTTCATCGATCCCGTCGTGCCGCCGATCACGGGCATCGGATCGGTCGTCACCGTCGGGACGCGCGGCATCGGATCCTCGATGTGCGTTTCGATCACGGGCATCTCGTCCAGCGGGGCGTACGCGTGCGACGTCGGTGCCGCAGTCGGTGCGACTTCCTCGGCGCGCTCCGGGACTTCTCGCAGTGGATGTGCCCTCACTTCTTGCTCCGGCATGTCCAGCTCCGTGTTGGGCTGAGGGTCGGCAAGGGTCGGCGTGAGCTCACGCGCCTCCACCGCCTGCGGCTCTGCGGGCAGAGGTGCCGCCCTCTGCACCGCCGGCGCATCGCATGCGCACAACGCCGCCCCGATCGTGCCTATCGTCCACAGGATTCTCGTCGTTCTGGGCATGTTCGCCTCGCTTCCGCGTCGAGCGAGTACGAAGCAAGAGCAGAGCCGCTTCGTCTATTCGTGGCCGTCGGGCACGTAGCCGAGCGCGCGCAACGCGCGTGTGGTCTCTGGGTCGATCGTGACCGGCGTGCGCGGCGCAGCGATGGCACCACGGGCCACCGAAGACATCCGCTCGAGCGCGGCACGCATCTCGCGCAACGAGTCCGGCTCGTGCGTGCTGCGCTCGTCCTGCTCGGCCCCGTCGCTCGAGGGTCGATAGAGCTCGAGCGGCGCGAGGCCGCGTGGATTGCCCTCGTTGGCCTCGATCAGCGTGATCTCCTCCGTCGCTGCGCATCGGCGTATCGCGCGCAGCACGTTGCCGCGGTGATCTTCTTCCGCGAAGAGCAGCTCGCTGCCCTCGAAGAGATCGCCTCCCTGAACGCCGGCGGGCACGCGCACGCCGAGCTGCGCGAGCAACGTCGGCATCACGTCGATCGACTGCACGCAGTGCTCGACGATCTCGCCGCCGCGGCGCCCGTGCGGCAGGTGCACGAAGAGCGGAACGTGGAGCTGCTCGTCGTAGAGCGTGGTCCCGTGCCAGAGGTCGCCGTGATCGCCGAACTCCTCTCCGTGATCGGCCGTCACGACGATCGTCAGCTCGTCGTACAGACCCTCGCGTCGCAGTCTCGCGAGCAGTCGTCCGAACTGATCGTCCCAGAACCGGATCTCGTCGTCGTAGAGCGCGCGCAGCCGCGGTGCATCGCGCGCATCGACGCCGCCGAGCTCGCGGCTTCCTTCTCCTGGCCCGCGATAGGGATGCGCATCGTAGGGGTCGTGCGGATCCACGTAGCCGACGAAGAGGAGCCAAGGCGCGACCGGGCGTCGCGTCATCCACTCGTCGATCGCGCGGTTCACGTCGGCTGCATCGCGTGAGGCGGTGCCGGGCCAGGGACCGAGCGCGGCCCAGCGCGCTTCTCGCACGGCGTTCACGAGCGCGAGCCGCGAGCTCGCGAAGTCGGCGCCGAGCCCGAGGTCGGGCTCGAGCAGCGTGTACTCGTCGAACCCCTGATCGAACGCGAAGTACGGGCTCACGTTCGCATTCGTCACGATGCCGGCCGTCGCGTAGCCATCGGCGCGAAGCGTCTCGGCCAGCGTCGGCAGCGCCTCGGGCAGCACGTCGTTCGTGTGCATCACGCCGTGGCTCGACGCGTAGCGGCCCGTGACGAGCGAAGCGAAGCTCGGCCGCGTCCACGACGCGTTCGCGAACGCACGGTCGAATCGAATCGCGTCGCGCGCGAACGCGTCGAGGTTGGGCGACGTGCCGCCGTCGTAGCCGTAGCTTCCGAGGTGATCCGCCCGGAGCGTGTCGACGACGACGAAGAGCACGTTGCCTCGATCGAGCGATGCCAGCGTCGCGGACCCAGAGCGTGCGAGCGCGGTAGGAGCGTCCAGCGTCGCGAGGCCGAGCACACCGACGCCGAGCGCACACAGCGTCGGTGCGGGCCACGGCGAGAGCGTCTGCGTGCCCCACCGCAGCATCACCCATCCTGCGAGACGCGCTGCGAGGGTCAGCGTGATCACGGCGACGGCGATCGAGAGGACGATCACGCACGCCCCGGTGCCGCTCGCGAGCGCGACGCCGTCGTCGAAGACGACGTGCCGCGTCTGCACGACACTCAGCACGAGCGCGTGGAGCGCGAGCCCGGGCGCGAACGTCCACGTCCAGAGCACGCGCTCGTCCCGAGATCGAGCGACGCGCGCGAGCGCCAGCATCCAGGCGCCACCGAGGCTCGCGGTCGCGAGCGCGTAGAACGCCGTGCCGTAGAAGAGGACGTACGCGCCCGTTCTGCCGTGCGCGACCGCGAACGTGAGAGACGCCTCGGCGAAGCCGGCGCACGCGCCCGCGAGCAGGCCGGCGCCCGTCCCGAGCGCAAAGAGATGAAACGAAGCGCGCGCTGACATCCGTCATCGACACACACGCGCGCACCGATGGCTCACGCCGAAACCTTCGCTAACAACTCGCGAGGCGACCGGTGGCGCTCCTGCCCACTCGCCCGGCTTCCGCCGCGACGCGCGCGCGTGCGATGGTCCGCGCCTCGCCGTTGGGGTGAAGCATGGGATTCAGTCGCCGCGCGACGTTCGTCGCGTCGTCCGCGCTCGTTCTCTTTTCCGTTCCTCGTCTCGTCCACGCTCAAGAAGACGTGCCCGCCGATGGTGGAGACGCGGGGGGCGAGGTCTTCGTCGAGCCGTTCGCCGAAGCGAACGCGGAGCCGCCCGAGCTGCCCGACGCCGACGAGACCGAAGGCCGTCTCGAGCGGGAGCCGACCGATCCGCACGCGGACAACGTGATCTGGACGCTCGCGGGCGGCGGCACGCTGAACTACGGCAACTCGCGAACCGCGGGCGTGACGGTGTCGAGCAGCTTCGGCGTGCGGCAGGGGAACGAGATCTTCGCGATCGATGCGTTCTTCCAGTACGCGATCGCGCAGTCGCCGCTGAGCTGCGGCGCGGTCCAGGCGAGCCCGGCGGAATATCCGACCGGCACCGTCGACTTCTGTGGCCCCTCGGGGACGGGGATGAGTCCGCGTGCGCGCGCGCCGGGGTTCAACGACTGGGCCGAGACGGCGGTGAACTTCAACTGGCGCCTTCGCTACGACCACTTCTTCGATGCGAGCAACGCGTTCCACGTCATGCATCGCGGCCGTGTGGATCGCTTCGCCGGCATTCGACCGCGCGTGGGGCTGAGCATCGGCTACACGCGGATGGTGTTCGAGGAGCTCGAGCACCAGCTCTCGCTCGATCTGGGCATCGATGGGACGTTCGACGTCTTTCCGGACTCGATCGTCGCGCAGACGCACGCAATCCTCGACGGAGGTGGATCGCTGCCGGTGCTGTCGGGGACCGACGCGCGATTCGTGCCGTCGGTGCGTGCGGCGCTCGCATACGTGAACCACCTCAATCCGTATCTGACGTACGACACGATCTTCGAGGCGCTCTGGGACGTCTCCAATGCCACGCACTTCCGATTCGAGTGGGTCAACCGATTGCGCTCGGCGATCGACGGCACGTTCCAGATCCGGCTCGACGTCACGTTCCGACTCGACGGGCTGCCGCCCGGGCAGGCGGTCGTGTGGATCGAGGATGCGACGAAGCAGACGACGACGATGTTCGAGGTGTTCTCGACGTTGAGCCTGCAAGGCACGTTCGATCTCGACGGGCAAGCGACGTATCGGACCGAGGCGGAAGAGGGAGCCGACGAGACGCACGAGGAAGAGGAGCCGACGACGACGAGCTGACCCTCTCGCGTCGACGCATGCGATATCGTCGCTCCGACGATGCGAGCTCGCGCGCCACGCAAGAACGAAACGCCGCTGCGCGACGCAGTGTCGTCGTTCATCGGACGGCAGAGCGACGATGCGGCGATCGCGAGCCGTCTCGAGGACGGACGTCTCGTGACCATCCTCGGCCCGGGCGGGATGGGCAAGACGCGCCTGGCGCTCCACTTCGCGGCAACCCGCAGGGCGGAGTACGCGGCCCATCGCGGCGGCGGCGCGTGGTTCTGCGATCTCTCCGAGGCACAGACCGCCGCCGACATCGTCACCGTCGTCGCGGCCACGCTCGGCGCGCATCTCGCGGGCCTCGGAACGGACGCCGCCACGGCGGAGCGCGTCGGTCACGCGATCGCGGCGCGCGGGCGCGTGTTGCTCGTTCTCGACAACTTCGATCGGATCACGAGCGCCGCGGCAGGCACCGTCGGGCTCTGGCTGCGCATGGCGAGGAGCGCGCGCTTCCTCGTCACGTCTCGCGTGCCGTTGGATCTGCCGGGAGAGCAGATCTGGCCGCTCGGTCCGCTCACGCAGGCCGACGCGATCGATCTCTTCCTCCGCCGCGCCGCCGAGGTGCAGCTCGCGATCGATCCCTCTCACGACCGCGCGGTCGTGGGCGACATCGTGGATCGCATCGATCGGATGCCGCTGGCGATCGAGCTCGCTGCGCGGCGCGCCTCGGTGCTGTCTCTCTCGCAGCTGCGCGATCGCCTCGCCGAGCCGCTGCCGCTCTTGCAGGGAGCCCGCGACGTGGCGCGGCATGCGTCGATCCGGAGCGTCGTGCTGGACTCGCTCGCGCTGCTGGGCGCCGCGCCGCGTCGGCTCTTCGCAGCGTGCGCGGTGCTTCGCAACGGCTTCACCCTGGAAGCGGCCGAGGCGATCCTCGGAGACGTCGTGCTGCCGCGCGGCGAGGTGCTCGACGGTCTGGCCACGCTCGCGCGTCACTCGCTGCTGCGTGTCGCGATGGAGGCGGGCGACGTCGCGCGCTACGCGTTCTTCGAGACGATCCGCGACGTGGCCGAAGAGCTGCTCGCGAGCGAGCGGACGCGCGAGGTGCTCGTCGGTCGTCACGCGACGTACTACGCGACGCATCCGGCGGCGGCGCGCGATCTCGACAACGCTCTCTCCGCGCACCAGGGCGCGCTCGCATTCGCGCGTCACGGAGAGCCGAGTCGGGCTCGTGAGGCGCTGCGGATCGCGCTCGATCTCGAGCCGCTGCTCTCGGCGCGTGGTCTCTCGCGGCTCCGCGCTCGGCTCTTCGACGAAGCGCTCGGCGCGCTGGAGAGCGACCACGGCGATCCGCGCGAGCGCGCCGAAGGACATCTCGCACGAGGGTTCGCGCGCCGCGAGCTCGGGCAGGGCGCGCTCGCGCGAGAGGACTTCGAGCTCGGGCTCGCGCTCGCACGAGACGCGGGCGACGCCGGGCTCGCAGCGGTGGCGACCATGCGCATCGGCGGTATCGACGATCTCGTCGGAGACACGCCGACGGCCCGGGCGCGCATGGACGAAGCGCTCGCGTTGCTCGCCACCACACCGAGGAACGAGAAGCGCACGCTCCGCGAGGCGGAAGCGCAGCTGCGTCTCGGCCACGCGTACCGACGCGAAGGGCAGCTCGAGGCAGCGCGCCACGCGATCGGCGCGTCGATCGATCGCCATCGCGCGCTGGCGCACGACGAAGGTCTCGCGTCGGCGCTGTACGAGCTCGCGGTCATCGACATGTTCGCAGGGCGCCAGGCCGAGGCGTTCGCGCACTTCGACGAGGGGCTCGCCGTCGCCGAGCGCGGCGGCATCCGCGTGATGACCGGCGCGCTCCAGACGGCGCGCGGTTGTTTGCTCCAGGACGCGGGCCGGCTCGCCGAAGCGCTGGAGCACCACGCGAAGGCCGCGCAGATCTTCGAGGAGCTCGGGAGCCGCTATCGCGAAGGCAGCGCGCTCTATTATCTCGGGACGACGTTTCTCGAGCGCGGAGACGTCGCCGAGGCGCTCGCGCTCTTCGCGCGCGCCACCGAGGGCGTCGCGGACGTCGGCGCGCCGCGCTACGAGACGCTCATCGCGAGCGCCGAAGCGAGCGCGCTCGCGGCCGATGGTCGCTTCGATGCGGCCGAGGCCGCGATGGAGCGCGCCGATCGGTCCGCCGCGCGCGTCGAGAACGAGCCCGCGCTCGTCGCGACGCTCGGTCTGCATCGGCTCGGCCTCGCGCTCCGGCGCGATCCGAACGGCGATCGCACGGCCGTGCTGGCTCGAGCCGCGGAGATCGTCGCGCGCGACCCGAGCGACGACTCGCGCTTCGCCGAGCGTCTGCTTCGCGCGATCGCCGTCCCGCGAGCGCCCGCACTGCCCGAGGCGCTCGTGGTGCGCACGGCGGGCGCCGCGTTCTCGTTGCCCGGCTCGGCGACGTTCGTGACGCTGCCGGAGCGCTCTCCTTTGCGACGAATCCTGGACGCGCTCGCACATCGACGCATCGAGGGCGGAGACGTGCTCACGATCGACGACGTGATCCGCGTCGGTTGGCCCTCGGAGAAGATCGGGGCAGAGGCCGCGCTCAACCGGGCATACGTCGCGCTCGCGGCGCTGCGCCGGATGGGGCTGCGGGGAATCCTCGTGAACGCCGGCGGAGGCTACGTGCTCTCGCGTGCGGTCGCGGTCCGCGTCGAGTTTAAGGGAGATTAAGGGGCCGTTCATGCCGGTTCGTCCGATGGTCCTCTCGTGGCCCTCGCGGCCCGGAGGAGATCTCATGAACCAGCCCCACTATCTTCGTGTCGCTCGCGCCTTGGCCCTCGTCGTCGCCGTCCCCGGATGTACGGCTGTCGCGCCCGCGCCGGACCCTCAGCATCTCGCACACACGGGCGACGCGCAGGTCGTCGCGACGGGTGATGCGGCGCCCACGCTTGCGCCCGATGCCGGACCTGCGCTGCAGCCGGACGCTGCGCGCGACGTCGATGCCAACTACCCGTTCTCGTCGGGCCCGATCGTCCCGCCCGAGCTTCCCGAGAGCTTCGCGTGATCGCGACGCTCGTTCCCGAGCCAGGCACGACGCCGATCGCCGACGCGTATCGCGCGATCGTCACCGCGTCGGTCCGGCCGCGCGCGCCGATCGCGTTCGATCGCGCCGCGTACGATCCCGCCTCCGTCGCCGAAGCGTGCTCGCGCTGGAAGAAGCGCATGGTCGACGAGTACGGATCGACCACGGTCTTCTCCGCGCTGGTCGCGCAGCTCGTCGAAGCGAACGCATCGCTCGATGCAAGTGCCGTCACGCTGAAGATGGCGCAGGACGAGCTGCGTCACGCCGAGGTCTGTGGCCAGGTCGTCCTCGCGCTGGGTGGCAGTCATCACGCACGCCGCGAGACGAAGGTGCAGCCGATCGCCGTTCACGCGCGCTGCGAGCCCGAGGAACGCGCGCTGCGCAACGTGCTCGTGACGTGTCTGTCGGAGATGTACAGCGTGACGTTCTTCGTCGCCTCGCTCGATCGCATGACCGACCCGTACCTGCGCGCGATCACGCGCGAGCTGCTCGCCGACGAGATCCTGCACGGCCGCTTCGGCTTCCTCTATCTGCAAGGCTGCGAGGACTGGCTGAAGACGCGGCCCGACGTGCGCGCGTCCGTCTCGACGTATCTGCGCCACGTGTTCGCCGTGTGCGAGCGCGAGTTCGTCCGGCAAGAGCGGGGGCGTGTCGGCGCCGACGACGACGCGCTCGGCCTCGTCACGAGCGATCTCGCACGCGAGGTCTTCGTCGAGACGATGCAGAACGCGGTCGCGCCGGGGCTCGAGCGCTTCGGTCTCGACGCGACGCGCGCGTGGCGTACGCGCTCACTCTCGTGAGGTCTCGACGCGCTCTGATATAAAGGCCCGATGCGCAATTGCTGCTTCGCGGTCTTGGCTCTCGTCGTGATCGGCTGCGGCCACCACACGGCCGCGGACGACGCGTATGTGACGCCCGACGGCGGCCACGATGCGTACAGCTGCGGCGCGATGACGTCGGCGTGCACCGACGACGCGCAATGCTGCTCGAATGTCTGCACGGCGAACGTGTGCAGCGCGCCGCTCTGCACGGCCGATGGTCATGCGTGCACGACGGGCGGTCAGTGTTGCTCGGCGATGTGCATGGGCGGCCTCTGTGCTGCGCTCACGTGCACGGTCGACGGTGACCCGTGCACCGACAGCGCGCAGTGCTGCGGCGCGCTCTGTGCGAGCGGCACGTGCGCTACGGCCGCCTGCACGCCGGACGGCGGCACGTGCACGATGGACGCCGAGTGTTGCTCGAGCACGTGCACGGCGGGGATGTGCGTCGCGCTGAGCTGTGCGGCCGAGGGCGCTGGGTGCACGACGAACGCGGGCTGTTGCTCGGCGAGCTGCGTCGCGGGCGTGTGCGCGGCAGGCGCGTGCGGCGCGGACGGCGCGAGCTGCACTACGAACGCCGACTGCTGCTCGACGTTCTGCGACGGCGGCAGCTGCGGTACGCCGCTCTGCACGGACGACGGCGGCATGTGCACGATGGACAGCGACTGCTGCACGAACGTGTGCATGTCGGGCACGTGCGGCGGGACGGCGTGCGCTGCGCCCGGCGCTGGATGCTCGGCCGACTCGGAGTGCTGTTCCGGCAGCTGCGACGCGGCGCACGGAACCTGCGCCGGCGGCTGATCGGCGCGTCGGACGGTCCGCCTATTCGCGCTCGCGTGCCGACGCGCGCACGCGCTCTTGCACGACGCTCGGTGGGGCAAGGCCCGCATCCCGGAAGGCGCGCGCCATCGCGTCCGGGCTTCCGTAGCCGACGATGCGCGCCACCTCGCCCACCGACGCATGCTCGGCGCTCGAGAGCAGGATCGCGAGCTTGAGCCGCAGAAAGCGCGTGGTCGGTCGCCAGCCGTCGCCGACGAGCGCGAACGCGGTGACGAAGTCCTGCACGTACCGATCGACTTGGCGCAGCGAGACTCCGGTCGCTTCGCCGATCTCCTGGAGCGTGGGTGTGAGATAGAGGCGCTCGATCATCGGGCGCAGGGCGTCCCAGAGCGCCACGAAAGCGCGAGGGGATGTCTCGCGAGCCGCGCCGGCGGCATCCATCGTGACGATCCCGAGCTCCGCGAGTCGCCCGAGCAACATCGGCACCTGGGCCACGTCCTGGGCCGACACGATCGCGCGCGCGTGCTCCCAGCTGCGCGCATCGAGCGCCAACGCCGTCGGGGTCGCGCCGGCGCCGCTGGTGAGATCCGTCGGCCGCAAGTGGATCTCGATCGCGGCGAAGGGCCGGCCGCCCGCGCGATACGTGAACGGCCGCACGCCACGCGCGCCATCGATCTGCGTCTCGCTCAGGACGAACGCGCACGGCGCATCGAAGCGGTGCGCCGCTGGCCCGTGGATCTCGAACGAGCCACGTACCAAGAGATAGAGGCACACGCGATCGCGCTCGGCCTCTTGGGTGGCCGGGATGAAGCGCGTGTCGAGCACCAGCCCTTCGCGCTCCACGCCGAGGCACCAAAGACGCTGCGTGAACGCGATCGTCCAGCGCAGCTGCGCTCCTCCGATGCGTCTGTCGCCGCGCGCCGTGAGCATCGCGATGGACGCTACCTCCACGGGGCACGCGATGGCAGAAAATATCGGATGTAGCGCGACCGCGTGGTGCCCTATCGAAGACGGCCGTGAGGATCGATCCAGAGGAGGAGACGCCCGCGCCGCGCGGCGAGCGAGCGGCGATCCGCGGCGCGATCCGTCTGCTGGGCGCCTCGCTCGGGCTGAGGGCGGCAGTCGTGGAGGCAGCGCTCGACGGCGAGAGCTCGGACCTCGCGATCCTGCGCAAGGAGAGCGAGGACATGGCGTACGTGGCGGCGACGTTGCGTCGGCTCGGGGACGCGGTGCGCGATGCCGATCTCCATGTCGCCGGTGACGCGTTCATCACCAACATCCTGCGCGGCGAGCCGTATCGGGGGACCGGCACGAAGCTCGAGACGTGTGACCACCCCGTGGCGCTGCGCGAGGTGCTCGCGCGTGGCGTGCCTGTCGCGTTCGACGGCGATCGATCGCTGCTCGTGTGGAAGCGCGGGCCTGTCGTGGAGGTCTGGGAGACCGCGCGTCACGCCAAGCCCGCTCGTCACGCGGGCGTGCTCGCGTGGCTGACGCAGAGCGCGCCCACGCTGCACGTCGTTCCTTGATCCGAACGGAGCGCCTACGGCGTCGTGCTGCTCGACGTCGACCCGACGTGCGTCGTGGTCGGACGTGCGCGACCCGTTCCCGTCGTCGGCTCGCGCTGCGCGTGCGTCTGCGAGAGGTGCGGATCGCGGCCCGTGGTGCGGCCAGTGCGGCCAGTGCGGCCAGTGCGGGAAGTGCTCGTGCCCGGCGTCGTCGTCGCGCCGGTGCCGGTGCTTCCCACCGAGCGACTCGTTCTCGACGTGCTCGAGCTGCTCGGTGTCGGCGTCGTCCCCGTGCTGCTGGGCGTGCCGCTCGTGGTTACGGTGGGCATGCCCGTGTGAGGATCGGTGGCGGGAGCGGGAGAGGTCGAGGTGCTCCCGGTTCCCGCCGTGGAGCCCGTCGAGCCAGTCGACCCGGTCGAGCCCGTCGAGCTGCTACCGCTCCCCGAGCTCGTGCTTCCGGTCGATCCCGTGCCGCTCGATCCCGTTCCGGCCGACGAGCCAGAGCCGCCCGATCCACCACCGCCACCGCCACCACCACCACCGCCACCTTGCGCTGCGGCGACGCCGCCGAGCGCGAGCACCAAGCTCAACGATCCCACGAGCACGATTCCACGATCTCGATTGCGCATGATGAGAGCCTCCGTCCGCAGGGGCGGAGCACGTGCGATGCCCACGGCGAGCGCCTCACATCGTGTCTCAGCCCGGGACATCCCAGCACGTGTGCGGCGCGAACGCCGCCGCGTCGCGAAACGCTTCGTACGCTCCGTTGCGGTTCATCGATCGAATGTTTCGCCCGCCGCACATGCGAAGACGCCCAGCGCGATGAACGTGCTGGGCGTCCGTGCTTCGAGATCGATCGGGCGATCAGTCGCGCTCCCAGCCGCCAGGCGTGAGCACCCAGCCGTCGTCGCGCTGGCCCCAGCTGTGACCGCGCCAATGCATTCCCGCGCGACCGCGGCGATAGCGGCCCTCGACCCACACGTGGCGGCCGCCGTTGTAGTCGTAGTAGCCGTCGGTCCAGACCGCGCCGGGAAACGGCGCAGGCGGAACCACCACCGCGGGCGGCGGCGGCGGCGGCGCGAGCGGCGCGACGATGACACGCGGCCCGGCGAAACCGACGTGCGCACGACCGCGCTGCGCCGACGCCACCGGCACGACCGTCAATGCAGCAACGGCGATCGCGAGTATCGAGACCAGCTTCGAGATCTTCATGTTCTAGAGCTCCTTCGATCGGCTTGCATCGCAATGCAGGTGCCATTGCGATCGCGCCCGTGCGCCACGCATCGCGCGACCCGATCGTCACGGCCGCGCGTCCGCGCACGGACGAGGCAAACGGCGACCATCGTCCGTCGCTCGGCGCCCGTGTGCCTACACGCTCTGACCGCGTGACGCGCGGAGCACTTCGCGCACGCGATCGAGAAGCGTGGCCGAGGTGAACGGCTTGGCGAGGAAGCCAGCGACTCCGACCTCCTTCAAGCGCTGCTTGGCCTCGGCCTCCGAGTAGCCACTCGTGAGCACGATCGGCACGTGCGGGGCGATCTCGCGCAGCGCCAGCACGGCTTCGACTCCATCGAGCGTCGGCATCGAGACGTCCAAGAGCACGAGGTCGATCTTCGCCGCATGCGCTCGGAAGAGCTCCACCGCCTCGTTCCCGTCGGCGGCCACGTGCACTTCGTACCCGTCGCGCTGCAGCGTTCGTTGGATCACGCGCAGCACGGCCGGCTCGTCGTCGGCGACCAGCACGACGCCCGAGCCCGCGTGTGGGACGGGCATCTGCGGTCGCTCGGTCGAGAGCGGCGTGAGCCCTCCGACAGGAAGCACGGCTCGCAGCGTCGTGCCTCGACCCAGCTCGCTCTCCACCGTGATGCCCCCTCGATGCGCGCGCATGATGCCGAGCACGGCGGCGAGGCCGAGCCCTCGGCCGGTGAACTTCGTGGTGAAGAACGGATCGAAGATCTTGGCGCGGGTCTCGGCGCTCATGCCCACGCCGGTGTCGGTCACCTCCAAGAGCACGTAGGGCCCGGGCTCGAGCGTCTCTCCCTGGATCGCGGCCAGCGCGCTCCGGTCCAGCTCCACGACGCGCGTTCCGATGCGGATCACGCCGCCGCGCTCGTCCATCGCCTCGGCCGCGTTCGAGATCAAGTTCATGATCACCTGCCGGAGCTGCGTCGCATCGCCCTCGATGATCGCGGGGCCCGAGCCGAGCTCGTAGCGGAGCGTCGTGTTCTTCGGGATGAGCGCCGAGACCAGCTGTCCCATCTCCGCCACGAGGCCGCGCAGATCGACCTTCGTGATGACGAAGCGCCCCTTGCCCGCGTACGCGAGGAGCTGCCGCGTGAGATCGGCCGCACGCATGGCGGCATTCTGGATGTCGCGGATCGACTCGCTCGCGGGACCGTCGGCGCCCATTTCGTCGCGCGCGAGGCTCGCGTTGCCGAGGATGCCGACGAGCAGGTTGTTGAAGTCGTGCGCGATGCCGCCCGCGAGCACGCCGAGGCTCTCGAGCTTCTGCGACTGCAGCATCTTCGCGTCGAGCTTGCGGCTCTCTGTCACGTCGGTGAGCACGGCGAGAAAGCCGGCCGTCGAGCCGGGTGCGTCGAGGCGAGAGAAGGCGACGGAGGCCCAGACCTCGTGTCCGTCTGCCGTCCGATAGCGCCGTACCTTCCGGGTCGCGCTGCCGCCGCCGCGCGCCTCCGCGATGCCCGCCCTCCGCTCCACGGCGTCTTCTTCGAACCAGTAGTGGTCGATGTGCTTGCCGACGATCGCGGTCGGGCTCTCGCCGAAGAACGCGCACGCAGCGGCGTTCGCATAGAGGATGCGACGTTGGAGGTCGCCCAGGACCACGCCCTCGCTCATCGTCGTGACGATCTGCTCGTACCGCGCCGACACGCGCGCACTGGCGAGCGCGACCGAGGCGAGATCGCCCGCCGACTTCAGGAAGGTGACATCCGCCTCGTCGAAGTGCCGCTCGCGATCGGTGGCCACGATGAGCAAGCCGATCGTGTTGCCGTGCGCGACCATGCGTGCATGGGCGACCGCGCGGATGCCGGCCTCGAGGAATCGCTCGCGCCCCGGAAAATTCGGGACGATCGAGATGTCCGGGAACTGGGCGACGTCGCCGTGCTCGGCGAGGAACGCCTCGCGTGCGGCTGGCACTTCGGGCCCGGGCATCACGCGCAGCGGTGGACCGTGCATGTACGCGCTCGACGTCAGTCCCGTCGACTCGTCGATCGCGCGGACGGCGACGATCGGCACGTCGAGCGCGATCGAGGTCTGCTCGCACACGGCACGCAGGCTGTCCTGCGGGCTCGGCGACTCGACGAGCCGGCGCAGCAGGACCCCGCCTGCTTCGGCGCGCTGCTTCCGCGCCGCCGATTGCTCGCGAAACGACTCTCGATCGGTGACGTCGACGAGCGTGCCCACGAAGCGATCGGGGCGCGCCTGCGCATCGAAACTGCATCGCCCGCGCGCGTGAATCCAGCGCGTGCCCGTCTCGCTCGCGACGCGGAACATGCAGTCATAGGCAACGCGACGTTCCGGATCGAGCGTGGCTTCGATCGCGAGCCGAACGCGCGCTCGATCGTCTTCGTGAATCTGCGCGAGGAAGTGCTCGAGGCTCGGACGAGCGTCGAGCGGCTGGTTGGCGAGCCGCCTCGATCGCGCGTCCCAGAACGTCTCTCCCGTCGTCGGGCGCCACTCCCACGCGCCGATCTCGCCGGCCTCGAGCGCGAGGCGCAGTCGCTCCTCCGATTCGCGCAGGCTCTCGAGATCGTCGTCGCGAGATGTCATCCCCGCCGCCACAGTGAGGGACCGGTGGGCTGGTGTCTAGTCACGCACGAGCGGGCCGAACATCCAGATCCCGCCTGCGCCGACGACGAGATCGTACGCGAGCAGGATCTGGCACCAGCGCAGCGTCTGCGTGAGCTCGCCGGGCGCGAAGATCTCGCGCGTCGCCACGACCGCGGCGAGCAGTGCGGGCGCGACCAACGGGAAGACGAGCACGGCCACGAGGAGATCGCGCGCACCAGTGCGCACGGTGAGCGCGCCGAAGAGCGTGCCGGCGAGCACTTGTCCGAGCGTGCCGAGCGCGAGCACCGGCAGCGTCGGGAGCATCACGCGCACGAGATCGACGTGATAGAGGAGCGCCACGATCGGTACGAGCAGCGCTTCCACGAGCCCGAGGAAGACGAGCGTGCTCAGGACCTTGCCGACGTAGATGCCGCTCGGCGGAATCGGCGCCAGCAAGAGGCCACGCATCGCCTCGTTGTCGCGCTCGCGCGCGAACGAGCGGCCGACGGCGAGCACGCCGGAGAACGAGACGGCGATCCAGAGCACGCCGGGCGCGACCGCGCGTGCGTCGACCTCGTCGAGGTAGAACGAGAGCGAAGCGAGCACCGCGACCAGCACCGAGAAGAGGCCCGTCGAGACGACGATCTCGCGCGTGCGGCGCTCGATCGCGAGATCCTTGCCCAGCACGAGCATCGCGGCGCGCAGCACGTCGTTCATGCGCCCGCCTTCACGCGTCCGTTCGCGAGCGTCACGTGCGTGTCGCCGAGCGCGCGGCCGAGCGCCTCGTCGTGGGTGACGAGCGCGATCATCGCGCCGCGCGCACGCTCGGCCTTCACGACCGCGATCAAGAGATCGGTCGCGTGCGTGTCGAGGCCGGTCGACGGCTCGTCGAGCAAGAGCAGCTTCGGCTCGTGGACCAATGCGCGGGCGAGCGCGACGCGCTGCATCTGACCGCGCGAGTACGTGCGCACCGGCCGATCGCCGAAGCCGCCGATCTCGAAGCGCTCGCGCAGCGTCTTGGTGCGCGCCGCCGGATCGGCGACGCGATGCAGGCGCGCCGCGAGCACGAGGTTCTCGACCGCCGTCAGATCCGGATAGCAGAACGATGCGTGTGAGAGCACGCCGATGCTCGCGCGCAGCGGCTCGGGCGAAGCGACCGCATCGACGTCTCCGAAGCGCAGCGTCCCGCGCGTCGGTCGCACCTGCAGCGTGAGAATTCCGAGCAGCGTGCTCTTGCCCGCGCCGTTCGGGCCTTCGACGACCGTGACCGCGCCGGCGCGCAGATCGAGATCCACGCCCGCGAGCGCACGCGTGGCGCCGTAGGTCTTGGTGAGGCCGCGAGCCTCTACGCGATCGAAGTCCACGCCGTTCTTCTGTCCGCGCTGGCGAGCGGACGGCCGTACTAGCAGGCTGCTAGAATACGTCCGTCACGATCGCATCGAGGGCGAGCCAATGCTCGCGCGGGACGCGCAAGGTGTCACCTTCCCGGACGAGCTCGCCGCGGGCGGACCGGCGGGCGAAGGCCGTCTCGCGACCGATCATCGGATCGAGCCCGGTGCGTCGCTCCAGCGCCCGCAGATCCACGCCCTCGCGCGTGCGCAGGCCGAGCATCAATGCTTCGCGCGCGACGTCCTCGGCGGTGAGCGACTCGTCGAACACGCCGACCGCGTCCGTGCCGCTGCGCTCGAGATAGCGCGCAGGGATGGGCTCGCTGCGCCAGCGCCGGGCGCCGCGCGTCGCGTCGTCGGTCATGCAGCCGTAGGCGCCCGCGCCGAGGCCGAGGTGATCTCCGCCGCGCCAGTAGTGCTGGTTGTGGCGCGCCTCTTCGCCCGGCTGGGCGTGGTTGCTCACCTCGTAGTGACCGAAGCCTGCCCCCCGGAGCGTCTCGCTCGCGCGCTCGAAGGTCTCGGCGTAGTCGTCTTCCTTCGCGATCTGCAAGAGGCCTTTCTTGTGCAGCTCGCCGAAGCGCGTGCCGGGCTCGATCGTGAGCGCGTAGGCGGACACGTGCTTCACGCCGGTCTCGA
>CAYSCF010000050.1:0-29979 GCA_964429305.1 uncultured Sandaracinaceae bacterium
AAACGCTCTGGGGCGCGACAAGCACGTCGATCGTAGCCGTTGCGCGGGAACCCGGCGACTCATCCGTGGTCTTCGACACGGATGGATACTCCGATCGAGACGGTAGGGACGGTTTCACGGGTTTCTCGCGCCCGCGTTCGCGCTACATCTGCGCGACCGATGAAGGCGCTGGTGCTGGGAGCGACGGGACACGTGGGCGGAGCCATCGCCCGGCGTCTCGGTGCGCGCGAGGACGACGTCACGCTGCTCGTGCGCGACGAGGCGCGTGCCCCCGAGGGCGCCGCGAAGAAGCGCGTCGGCTCGATCCTCGATCCGAACGCGATCGCGCGGGCCGCGGAGGGCGCGGATGCGATCTTCTGCGCGGTCGGTGCGCCACCGGGCGCGGCGCCGCGCGTCTACCCGTGGATCTACGTCGCGGGCATCGAGAACGTCGTCGCGGCCGCGCGCCACGCGAAGGTGCCGCACGTCGTCCTGATCACGTCGGCCGACGTCACGCTCGCGCCGCAGGACCGCGTGCACTGGAACGAGAAGCGCGACATCTCGCAGCTGCCTTTCGGCGATCGCGCGCAGTCGATCCGGCTCGGCGAAGAGATCGCGCTCGCGCTCAGCGACGACGCTCTGAAGATCAGCGCGATCCGTCCCGGCTGGGTGTGGGGCCCGGGCGATCACGGCGCCCTTCCCGATCTGATCCGCGAGGCGAAGGACGGCGGCCTCTCGATGTGGGGAGAAGGACGCAGCCTCGTCGCGACGAGCTACGTCGACCTCGTCGTCGATGCCGCGATCGCGGCGGCCAAGTCTCCGAGCAGCGGCGGCCAGGCGTACTACGTCGCGGACGGCGAGTTCCTCGAGCTGCGCGAGTGGCTCGGGCAGCTCAGCCGCGCGTTGAAGCTTCCGCCGCCGCGCACGGGCACACCGTTCTCGATCGCGTGGGCGATGGCGACGATGCGCGGCGACGTCGCGCTACGCGAGAAGATGCTCCACCGAAGCAAGGGCACGCTCTTCGACACGCAGAAGGCGCAGGTCGAGCTCGGCATCGAGCCGAAGGTCACGATCGAGCAGGGCTTGAAGAAGCTCGCCGCATGGGTCGAGGCCGAAGGCGGCGTCGACGCGGTCGCGAGGTGGACGCGCCCCTTGCCGGACGCAGCGGCGATCGAGGCAGAAGCGCGCGCCGCCGGCCTCGCCGAGCCGCCGAGGCCTTCGAAGCGCTGAGCGCCGCCGTCGCGCTGAGACGTGTGCGTCTCGCGTTCCGACGAATTCGCGAAGCGGATCGAGAGCACGCGAGGGCACGTGCGTTGCAAATCGTCCGCGCATGCCCACGCCAGCTGCGTTCGAGCTCGCCTCGGAAACACGGTTCGACGACATCGACGTGCTCGAGCTCGACGACGACGTGCCCGAGCTCGCGGGCGAGATGACACGCACCGAAGCGAGCTTCGGTGAGCTCGGCGAGCTGCGAACGTGGCAGCGCCTGATCGACCTCGCGGAGTGCGCGGGCAAGACGAGGCTCGCGGCGGCGTTCCGGTGCGCGCTCGACGAAGAGCGCCGCTGAAACGAGAGCGGCCGCGCAGGTGTCGCCACCCGCACGGCCGTGCTCGTCATTGCCGACCTCAGTAGCAGTGGCGGCCGCGGCCACCCGGATCGTACGGATCGCTGTCGCTGCACGAGGGGGGCGCCCATCCGCCGCAGCGACGGCCCTGTCCGCCCGGATCGTACGGATCGCTGTCGCTGCAGCTCGGACGACCGCCGCAGCTTCGTCCGCCACCGCCCGGATCGTACGGATCGCTGTCGCTGCAGCCGGAGCCGCCGCCACCGCAGTGCCGACCGTAGCCGCCCGGATCGTACGGATCGCTGTCGCTGCAGAGCGGAACGGCGCCGTCGTCCTGCGCGACCGCGGTGCTCGCGAGGCCGAGCGCGGTCACCGCACCGGCCGCGGCTCCGATGAGCTGCATCGCGCCACGACGGCCCGTGCGCTCGGTCTTGATGTCTTCACTGTCCAGGCTACGTCCCATGTTCCACTCCTCCAACGGATTGATACGGATCCCACCACGAGTTGATTCGATGACGCGATGAATCTTTCGGTGTCAGGCTACTTCTTCGCGCCTTTTCGGCCTAGCCAGAGCGTCAGCAGGGTGTGCCCACCGCCCCATCCGAGCGCAAACAGGAAGAAAAGTGCGCCCAGCGCGGTGCTCCCGGCGGCGAGCAGATGCGCGCTGCCCGCGACGAGGCCTGCCACCACGAGGCCGCTGTAGAGGCGCCGGCCGATGACGTCGATCGCTCCGCCCGCCTGTGGGTCGCGCGTCCGGATCTCGAGGCGCCCTTGCCGCAGATCTTCGAGGATCTCCTGCGACTGAATCGGGAAATCGGTGGCCGCGACGCTGATGCGCGAGAGCGAGCGCAGGAGCTCGGGCAGCATCCGCTCGGGCGAGTAGCGCTGCGCGAGCAGCTTCAGAAAGTACGGCTTCATCTCGCGATAGAGATCGAAGTCGGGCGCGATCTCCTTGCCGACGCCCTCCATCGTCATGATCGCCTTGCCCACCATGAGGAAGTCCGGCGGGATCTCGAGGCCGTACTTCTGCGAGCCCTGCACGAGATCGCGGATGAGGCCGGAGACCTGGATCTCCTTCATCTGCTTGCCGAGGTACTTCTCGGAGAGCGTCGCGACCTCGCCCTCGAACGCCGCGCGATCGACCTTCTTCGTCGGCGTCCCGATCTGCAGGAGCGCGTCGGCGAGACCGCGCGGATCTTCCTGCACGGCGGCGACCATCAGATCGATCGTCTTGTCCCGCAGCTGCGGCGTCAGGCGCCCGACGAGCCCGAGATCGATCAGCCCGATCACCGGCGCCTCGGGGGTGCCCATGATGAGGATGTTCCCGGGATGCGGATCGGCGTGGAAGAAGCCGTCCTCGAAGATGCTCTTGATCGTGATCGAGAGCATCGCGCTCACGATCGCTTCGCCGTCGAATCCATCGGCGATCGCGTCGTAGACCTTCTTGCCACTGAAGAACTCGAGCGCGAGCACGCGCTGTCCCGAGTGGCCTCGATACACGCGCGGGAAGCGCACGAACGGCACGCCCTCGAAGTTCTTCGCGAAGCGCGTGGCGTGATCGGCCTCGAGCATGAAGTCGAGCTCGGCCGTGATCGCGCGATCGAACTCCGCGACCATCTTCACGGGCTGGTAGAGGCGCGACTCGGGGATCGCGCGCTCGATGGCGCCAGCGAGCAGGTGCAGCAGCTCGAGGTCGCGCTCGATCGTCTGCTTGATGTTCGGCCGCTGGACCTTGAGGACGACCTCTTTGATGTGGCCGTCCTCGAGCTTGATGCGCGCGCGATGGACCTGACCGATCGAAGCGGAGGCGAGCGGGCTCTCGTCGATCCACTCGACGAGATCGAAGATGGAGCGCGAGAGGTCCGCCTCGATGACCGCTTTGATCTCGGCGAACGGAACGGGCGGCACGCGATCCTGGAGCTTCTTGAGCTCGACGATGACGTCGGCCGGCACGAGGTCGGGACGCGTCGAGATGATCTGTCCGAGCTTGACGAAGCTCGGGCCGAGATCCTGGATGACGAGGCGAACGCGCTCGGCGACGGTCTGGTTCTTCTCTGCCTCGCTCTTGCCCGACACGAGCGAGCCGAGCGCCGTGCGGCCGATGACCTCACCGAACCCGTGGCGCACGAGGACGCCGACGATCTGACGCAGGCGGTCGAGATCTCTGACGGTGGAGAGCAGCGTCGGGGCGGCCATGCGCGGCGGATGCTAGCAGGCGCCCGGCACACGCGTTGCTCAGCTGATGCACGTGAGATTCTCCATCGCAGCGTGCATGTTGATGGCGTGCGGCGGCGCGGCTTCCGAAACGGAGCTGGCCACGCACGCAGCGCGCGCTCCCTCGGCCAACGCGCCGTCCGCCATCCCCGCGCTCGGCGACATCCGTTGGATCGAGGTCGGGACACCGGTGCGCGACGTGAGCGTCTCACCCGAGCGCGTGGCCGCAGTCCTCGAGGACGGATCGATCGTCACCTTCGATCTCGCGTCGGGCGCACGTTCGACGACACGACCCGCGGACATGGCCGCGCCACCGACGATGCCGTCGTTGTCCCCCGATGGGCACCTGCTCGCGCACTGCGTCGGCAACGAGCTCTCGGTCATCGACGTCTCGCACGACAGGTACGGGAACTTCGCGCACGAAGCGCCGTGCTCCGCGCCCGCGCTCTGGTCGCCCGACAGCACGCGCGTCTACGCGATCCTCGAGGGCGGCAAGGTCCACGCGTACGACGTGGCGACAGCGGGATCGCTCGGCGAGAGCGACATCCTGGTCGACGCGTTCGTGACGCCGAACGGCGACATCGTCTCGGAGGGCGATCACCGCATCATCGTGCTCGACCGCTCGCTCGCGCCGATCACGAGCTACACGATGCCCGTGCTCGACGCGCAGCACGGCTCGGCCGGCGTCAGCTTCCTGCTCGCGGCGATCGACCACACGACGTTCGTCTACGCGTGCGGGATCTCGAGCTACGACGTCGAGCTCGTCCACGACGGCGCACGGCAGGATCTGCTGTGGACCTCGGCGCAGCACGAGCGCTGGGAAGCGGTGTTCCCGCTCGCGAACGAGACCACGCTCGTGCTGGGCGAGCGCGACGATCACGCCTTCGCGCGCGTCGTGAACGCCCGGACCGGACAGGCCATCGTCGAGATCCCGGACATGGCGCGCCCGTTCGACGTGTCGGCCGACGGCGCGGTCGCGGTAGGCGCGCTCGCCGATCGCATCGCCGTCATCGGCCTACGGTGATGCGGGATCAGCGGCAGTGCTGGCCGATGACGTCGACGAACATGCAGGTCGTGCCCGCCGGGCATCGAGTCGAGTCGTCGCACGGGATCTCGCAATGGTTCCCGGTCGCGATCGTGCCGACGCACTGATAGCCCGTCGGGCACTCGGCAGGTGGGCACGCTCGCCCGAGCGCGCTCGCGTCCACAGCCGGCGCCTCGTCGTGGCGGAAGTACGACGAGATGGAGTAGCCGACCCCGCCGCCGAGCGCGATCGCGAGGAGCGCCAAGACGATCGCAGGCAAAGGTCTCTTGGCGACGGCCAGGCCCAGCGCGGCGATGCCCATCGGAGGCGGAACGACGACCGCGCAGAACGCCGCACCGAGCATGCGCGCGCTCTCACCCGTTCCGTCGAAAGGAGCATCGACGAGCAGCACGAGCGCCGATGACCCGATCGCAACTGCGGCGTAGACGCTGGCGGCGATAGCGACGAGCGAGAGCAGGACTGCGCTGGCGCTGAGGGCGGTCGACGGTGCGCGTGACGGCGAGGGATCGCTCACCGCATCACCCTATCGTTCCTCGAAACGCGACGCGAGCTTGCCGCGTGGGCTCAACGAAGCGCGAGTGTGATGCAGGCGCGCGCGTGATCGCCGAACGCTTCGAAGACGTCGCGCTCCCTCGGATCGAGAGTGCGGTCTTGCCGATAGCGGGGCGGTCCACCCGCCTCGTGCGGGGGCACGGGCACGAGCCAGTAGATGTGCGTGCCGCGAACTGCGATGCGTCGGCCGTCGGCGAAGGCTCTGGCGCGCTCGGCCTCCCGCCGGTCGCGAAACTCCTTTCCGCGCTTCAGCCCCGACGCGAATGGACGCACGTCGACGCGGAGGATGCCGTGACGATCGACGAAGAAGCGGTTGTCTCGCGAGACACGCCAGGTCCCATCGCGATCCCAGCGCCCCGGCAGCAGATGATCGAAGACGATGTGCTGGCCCGCGAGCGTGCGCACATCGAAGCGCGCCGCGATCTCGCTGCGCACCTTCCACCACGGACGACCCGTCTGTGCACGCAGCCACTGCTCGGCAGGCGAGAGCTTGTCGTGGAACTCCTTACGGACCGGCTTCGGCTCGGGCCAGACGAGCGCATCGGGATCGTCGCCGGCCCGCGCGCGCGCCGCGACGACATGATCGGCCGCCCTCGCGACCGCGTGCGAGTGGCGGCGCTCCCAGGAGTTGAAGAAGTACCGACCGCCCTCGATGACGGTACGGGCCAGGTTCTTGGTGGACACGGAAGACCTCGAGCGAGCGACAGAACGAAAAAGGCCACCGCATCGCGGTGGCCTGTCGCTCAGCCGAGGCTGGTCGAGAGTCAGCGCGAGGCGCGATCGCCGGCGAGAGAGACGGATATCGACGTCATCGTGGAATGAAGATGACGGCACGCTTCGCCCGGGTCGAGTGAGAACGTCTCGCACGCCGATGAATGCCCGCAGCGCGCGGCGCAACCTGGATCCCGAGGTGATCCATGTCGCGCACTCTCTCGATGCTCGTGTTCGTCCTCGCCCTCGGCGCCGCTCCAGCGAGCGCGCAGACGATCACCGACGATGCGAGCGCCGCGGATTCCCTCCGTGAGCTGCAGCATGGCGCCGAGTCGGTCAGCAGCGGCCTGGCCGAGGTGCAGCGCTCGTTGCTCGGCATCCGCTGGCGCGGCGCGGACGAGGTCGGTAGCGCGCGCCTCGTGCTGACGTACGAGGACCACTTCGTCGGGCTGACGCCGATCGCCGCCCGTTTCTCGCTCGACGGTCAGAGCATCTACACGGCGACCGATCCTGCGGCGATCGAGCGCGGCCAGATCTACGCCGGGCCCATTCCGTCCGGCCCTCACGTGCTGACGATGGAGCTGCGCTATCGCGGCGACATCCTCTACACGACCGGCTATCGCATCGCGCTGCGCTCCAGCTACGGCTTCGCCACACCGCTCGACCGCACGACGCACGTCCGCGTGATCGGTCACGACCGAAGCCCGTTCGCCGCGCCGCCGGATCGCTGGACCGTCGACTTCGCGGCCGAGACCGATCCCACCGAGTGAAGCTGAGCGGGATCGCGCCGGCGCTCAGGGACAGGTCTCGGCGACGGTGAACGTGCGCGTCGTGTCGTTGAACATGCCGGGCACCGGGTTGCCGGCGACGTCGAGCAGCTCGAGCCGGATCGTGTGCTCGCCCGTGCTCAGGTTCTCGAGCCAGTGCGGCAGCCAGCTCGTGATGAGCCCGCTCGTGCCGTCGAGCGTGTAGCGCACGCGGTAGCTGTCGGTGCCGAGCTCGGCGTTGCTCACGAAGAAGTCGAGCAGCACGTGCGTGCCCGTGGGGTTGCAGCCCTTCGGACGGCTGAACGTGAGCAGCGGCGCGGCCGGATCGAAGTGGAAGTCTGGCGTCCCATGTCCGTAGTTGAAGACGACGACCGCGAACGCGCCCGCGTCCTTCACCGACTCGTGCTGACCGCGGCTCGGGAACATGCGCAGCACGTGCGTGCCTTCCGCGAGCGGATGACCGAGGTTGGTCTGCACGAGCGCGGCGAGATCGAAAGGCTCGGTCGCGCGCATCGCGATGTACGGCTCGTTGTCGACGATGACGTGCACGTGCGGCCCCGACGGCGAGGCGAGCTCCCAGTCGTGCAGCGTGAAGCGCACGGTGACCGGGCCACTGCGGATCGTCTGGTTCGCGCGCGGCGCGGTGACACGGAGAGAAGGTGTCGCTCCCTCGATCGGCGTCGTCACGCCCTGCACGACCATCGGCGGCGGCGGCGCGGGAGGAGTCGACTGTTCTTCCTGCGTCGGCTCGGCGGTGCCCGCATCGGCCGATGCGAGGCCCAGCTCGTCGGCGGTCGGATCGGTCGACGCGGTCGACGGATACTCTGCACGTTCGTTCCCACCCCCGCATCCGGCGACGGACACGAGAAGCAACACGAAGAGCGAGGACGAGCGTCGAGCGAGTTTCATGCCCTCCTTTAGCCACAATCTCGGCGCGCCGTCGAGCGTGCCCCATTCTCGCCTCACCCACCGATCCGCGGATCGGTTGATCGCTCATCGCGATCCGGCCATTTACGCGGGGGATCCCGACCTATAGACGGACCCTCTTTCCCCCGATCGGAGGCCTCTCGTGTGGATCGTGAAGCTGGCGTTGCGGCGCCCGCACACGTTCGTCGTCATGGCGATGCTCGTGGTGCTCGCCGGCGTCTACACCGTGATGCGTGCGCCGACGGACATCTTTCCGTCCGTCGACCTGCCCGTCGTCAGCGTCGTCTGGGTGTACGGCGGCATGCAGGCGAACGACATGCAGCAGCAGATCACGCGGCCTGCCGAGTTCGCGCTGGCGGGCAACGTGTCGGACATCCGCACGATGGAGAGCCAGACCGTCGATGGCGCGGCGGTCATCAAGGTCTATTTCCAGGAAGGCGCGGACCTGCCCTCCGCGACCGCACAGATCACCGCGGCCATGCAGGCGATCACGCGCATCATGCCGCCCGGCACGCTGCCGCCGATCATCGTTCGCTACAACGCGTCGAGCGTTCCGATCATGGACATCGGCTTCTCGAGCGACACGCTCTCCGAAGCCGAGATCTTCGACTTCGTCAACCGCGTCGGCCGGCAGCAGCTCTCGACCATCCGCGGATCGCGCTATCCCGCGCCCGCGGGCGGCGCGGCCCGTCAGATCGTCGTCGACATCGATCCCGACGCGCTGCGCGCGCACGGCATCTCGCCCGGCGACGTGACGCAAGCGATCGTCGCGCAGAACCTGACGCTGCCTACCGGCTCGGTCCGCATGGGCGACGAAGAGCTGCGCGTCAGCCTCAACAGCAGCCCGCCGCAGATCGACCAGCTCAACGACGTACCGCTCCGGCGCGACGGCGAGACGACGATCTTCATGCGCGACGTCGGCTTCGTGCACGACGGCTTCCAGGTGCAGACGAACATCGCGCGCGTCGACGGCCAGCGCTCGATCATCATGAGCGTGCTCAAGAGCGGCGGTGACGCGTCGACGACCGTCATCACGCAGCAGGTGCGCGACATGATTCCGCGCATCCAAGCCTCGGCGCCGGACGGGCTGCGCATCGAGGTGCTCAGCGATCAGTCGGTGTTCGTCACGCGCGCCGTCGAGGGCCTGCTGACGGAGGCCGGGATCGCCGCGCTGCTGACCGCGCTCATGATCCTCTTCTTCCTCGGGAGCTTCCGCTCGACGTTGATCGTCGTGACGTCCATCCCGCTCTCGATCCTCGCGACGGCGATCGTGCTCCGCCTCCTCGGCGGCACGGTGAACGTGATGACGCTCGGCGGTATGGCGCTGGCCGTCGGCATCCTCGTCGACGACGCGACCGTCGAGATCGAGAACGTGCACCGCCACATCGCGATGAAGAAGTCGCTCACGCGATCGATCCTCGACGGGGCCGACGAGATCGCCCTGCCCGCGTTCGTCGCCTCGCTCTCGATCGCCGTCGTCTTCGTCTCGCTCATCGTGCTCCAGGGACCGACGCGTTTCTTGTTCCTGCCGATGGGCCTCGCCGTCGGCATCTCCGTGATGTTCTCGTACTTCTTCTCGAGAACCGTGGTGCCGACGATGATGCGCGCGCTCTTGCGCGGTCACGAGGACGAGAGCGCGCGGAAGAAGAACGTCTTCGATCGCTTCCACGGCCACATCGAGCACGGGTTCGAGGCGCTGCGCGCGGGCTACGAGCGACTGCTCGGCGATGCGCTCCACTATCGCGCGCTGACGATGATCGTGTTCGCGATCGCGCTCGGCGTCGGCGCGGCCGGCTTCCTCGGGCTCGGGCGAGACTTCTTCCCGGTCATCGACGCCGGCCGCATCCGTCTCCACGTCAACGCGGCCGCCGGAACGCGCGTGGAAGAGACGGAGCACCTCGTCGGTCGCGCCGACGCGATCGTGCGGCGCGTGATCCCCGAGAACGAGCGTACGCGCATCCTCGACAACATCGGGATCCCGCAGCCGTACACGATGGCCGTCACCGACACGACGAGCGTCGCGACGAGCGATGCCGAGATCTTCATCGATCTGACGGCGGATCGCACGCACACGACCGGCGAGTACCAATCGATGATCCGCGCCGCGCTCCGAGAGGAGATGCCCGAGCTCGCGGTCCACTTCGAGTCGGGCGACATGATGACGCAGATCACGAACTTCGGGATCTCGGCGCCGGTCGACGTACAGGTCACCAGCGTCGATCGCGTGCGCTCGCTCGCGACGGCACGTCTGATCCGCGACGATCTTCGGACGGTGCGCGGTCTCGTCGACGTGCGTCTGCAGCAAGTCGTCGACGCGCCGCGCATGCACATGGACGTCGATCGCACGCGCCTCGCGGAGGCGGGCCTCACGCAGCGCGATCTCGCGTCGAGCGCGCTGCTCGCGCTCGGATCGAGCGGCACCGTCTCGCCGAACTTCTGGACGGACGCCGCCACGGGCAACGCGTTCCCGGTCATCGTGCGCGTTCCCGACTTCCGCGTGCAGTCGCCCGACGACATCCGGCGCATGGGCCTCGATCACGGACAGGGCACGCGACTGCTCGGCGATCTCGCGTCGTTCTCGCGACGCATCTCGCCGCTCGTCGGCACGCAGGTCGACGTGCAGCCCGCGTTCAACGTGCGCGCGGGCGTCGATGGAATCGATCTCGGCGGCGTGGTCCCCGAGATCGAGCGGATCCTCGCGCACCGCCGCGAGGGCCTGCCCGCGAACGTGCAGATCACACTGCGCGGTCAGCCCGAGAGCATGGCGCGCGCGTTCCGCGATCTCTCGTGGGGCCTCTTGATCGCCGCAATCGCGGTGTACGCGCTCATGGTCCTGAACTTCCGCTCGTGGGTCGATCCGGTGATCGTGCTCGTCGCGATCGTCGGCGCGAGCAGCGGCATCGTGCTCTCGCTGACGCTCACGGGCACCACGCTCAGCATCCCGTCGATGATGGGCGCGATCATGAGCATCGGGATCGCGACGAGTAACTCGACGTTGATGGTCACGTTCGCGAACGAGATCCGCATCAGCGAGCCCGACGCGCGCAAGGCCGCGCTCGCCGCGGGTGCGACGCGTCTTCGTCCCATCCTCATGACGAGCCTCGCGATGCTCCTCGGCATGCTCCCGATGTCGCTCGGGCTCGGCGAAGGTGGCGAGATGAACGCAGCGCTCGCGCGCTCGGTGCTCGGAGGCCTCTTCGGCTCGACGATCACGACGCTCTTCGTCGTGCCGGTCGTCTACACGTTCGTCCGCGCCAAGCCGCGCGACGAGTCGGTCGATCCCGATCTCGAGGATCACGTTCCGCTCCATGCACACGCGAAGGAGGCCGCGACATGAGCGACCACGAAGAGAACGAAAAGCCCGAGGGCGCGCCGCAGGCGAGCCACGGGGGCCCGACCGGGCACACACCGGTCGAGTCCAAGCCTTCGCTCGGGAGGCTCGCCCTCGCGATCCTCGTGCTCGGTGTCGTCATCGCGGCGCTCGTGATCGGGCGTCGCGTCACGCATGCCGCGACGGATGCGCCGCCGGCGGATGCCTCGCGACCCGCGCGCGTTCTCGTCGCGCATGCGCGCTTGGCCGCGGCCGACGTGCCGCTGCGTCTGCCGGGATCGGTCGAGGCCGTCTACGACTCGGTCGTACACGCGCGCGCCACCGGCTACGTCGCGCGACTGCTCGTCGATCTCGGCGACAGCGTGCACGAAGGACAGCTGCTCGCCGAGATCCGTGCGCCCGAGACGATGGACGAGCTGCACGCAGCCGAGGCGCGCACGCAGCAAGCGGCCGAGCAATCGAGCTGGGCGCGCGAGTCGGCCGAGCGCACGCGGGCGCTCTCGGAGCGCGGCATCGCGACCACGCAGGAGCTCGACGACGCGCGTCTCGCGCTCGTGACGGCCGAGCAGGCCCAGCGCGCGGCCGAGGCCGACACGCAGCGTCTGCGATCGGTGCGTCGCTATCAGGCAGTGCTCGCGCCGTTCGACGGAGTGGTCGTCGAGCGCCTCGTGAACCTCGGCCAGCTCGTGACCGAAGGCACGAGCGACGTGGGGTTGTTCCGCGTCGCGCGCGTCGGTCAGCTGAAGGTCACGATCGACGTCCCGCAGATCTACGCGGCGCTCGTTACGGTCGGACAGTCGGTCGAGGTCGAGCGTCCCGACCAGCCGGGCACGTCGGTGACGGGGACGGTCTGGCACATCGCCGGCGAGCTCACGTCGACGACGCGCACGATGCGCATCGAGGCGCTCTTGCCCGACCAGCAAGGGATCCTCGGCGGCATGTTCGTGAACGTGCGCCTGACGGTGCACCGCGATCAGCCGCCGGTGATCATCCCGTGGCGCGCGCTCACGGTGACGCCGACGGGCCCCGTGGTGTGGACCGTCGATGGCAACGTCGTGCATCCGCATGCGGTGACGATCGGTCGCGATCTGGGACGTGAGCTCGAGCTCGCGACGGGATTGAGCGGCAACGAGATGATCGTGCTCTCGCCGCCGGATGGAATCGCGGACGGCAACACGGTCGAGGTCGTCGACCGGACGGCGCCGACGCCATGAAGATCTGGCTCGGCATCGCGGCGCTGGCGCTGGCTCCGTCGATCGCGTCCGCGCAACAGCCGCTCTCCGTGTTCATCGCGGCGGGCGACGAGCACGCGCCGTCGATGGCGATCGCGCGGGCGCAGGCGCACGCGGCGCGACGTAGGATCGACATCGCGCGCGGTGCGCTCTTGCCGACCTTGACGGCGAGCGCGGACTACTTTCGGAACCAGCAACAGGTCAACGTCACACGTCAGAACCCCGATGGCTCGACGTCGACCGCGACGGTGCTCGCCCAGGATGAGATCGATGCATCCGTGCTCGCGACGTTGCCAATCATCGACGTCGACGCTTGGTCGACGCTGGAAGCGGCCGAAGACGACGCCGAGGGCTCGGCCCTCGATGCGCTCGCGACGCGCGACGAGACGCGCGTCGCCGTGACCACGGCCTACTTCGAGCTCGCAGGCGCCCGCGCCGTTCGCGCGCAAGCACTGCAACGCCTGCAGGTCACGCAAGAGGACTACTCGGCGTGGACGACGCGTCGCGAAGCAGGCCGCGCGACGGAGCTCGAGGTGGCGCGCGCCGACGCCGAGGTCGGCTTCGCACAAGACGCCGTCGCCACCGCCGAGCTGCAGATCGCGATCGCCGCGCGCGCGCTCGTCGCGCTCACGGGTGTGACGCCGGAAGATCGCGACACCGACCTCACGCCGTCGACCGCGTCCGATCTCACGCTCGCCGACGCGCTCGACGGAGCCGCGCAGGCGCCCGCCGTCCGCGCCGCGCGCGCACGCGGTGACGCCGCGAGCCACCGCCAGGACGCGTCGTGGGAGACGCTGCTGCCGACACTCTCGGCGCAAGGCCGCGAGCGCTACACGAACATGCCGGGCTTCTTGCCGGACACGCTCTGGTCGGTCGGCCTCGTCGTCACGTGGCAGCTCGACTTCATCCGGCCCTACGAGGTGCTCGCAGCCGACGACGCACGCGCGATCGCCGACGCGCAGACCGCGCAGGTCACGAGCGACATGCAGACGGAGATCACGAACGCGTTCCACCAGGTGGTCGCCGCACGCTCGCATCTCGCCGCGAGCGATCGCGCGCGCGGCGCGGCGACGCGTGCCCAGGAAGACGCGATGGCACGCGCCGATCTCGGTCGCTCCACGCAGCTCGACGTGCTCATCGCGCGCCGTGACGCGTTCGACGCCGAGATCTCCTACGTGCTCGCCGAGGCCGATCTCGCATCGGCGCGCGCCGTGCTCGACATCCGCGCCCAGCGCGACGCTCGATAGCGCTTCACGACGCGCGCTGCGCGATCGTCACGCGCTGCACGTGGGCGAGCGCGCGCTTGCGCCACTCGCCCGGCGTCACGCCGTGGGCGCGACGGAACTGCCGGATGAAGTGGTTCGTCGAGCCGTAGCCCACGCGCTCGGCCACGATGGCGACGTCTTCGTCCGTGTCGCGCAGCCGTCGCCGCGCGTCTTCCATGCGTCGCTCGGTGATCCACTCGAGCACCGAGAGCCCCGTCTCGCGACGCAGCACCTCCGAGACGTGCGCGGCCGATCGCCCGACCTCGCGCGCGACCGACGAGAGCGAGAGCGGCCCACCGAAGCGCGTCTCGATCACGTCCATCACCGCTTCGGTCAGCGGCGAGAGCGCCGACGGCGCGCTCTCGGGCATCACCTGACGCAGCACGTCGACGAGCGCGATCTGCAGGCGCGCGCGCGCCGTCTCGCGATGGCCGATCGGCTCTTCGCGCAGCTCCCTCTCGAGGTTCGCGAACAACATCGCGAGCGGCTCGCGCCGCGATGGCGGCGTGTGCACGAGACGATTGCGCGGCCCCGAGCGGTGCAAGAGGCCCACCCAGCGCGGCCGCCCGTTCACGAGCCCGAAGAAGCCGTGGCCCTGCTCGTCGCCGATCGCGTCGGCCATGAACTCGACGACCCAGCCGCGCACGCGCGCGAGCCCGCCGGTGTCGTGGACCTCTCCGGGAAACAAGAGGTGGATGTCGCCGGGCGCGACCACGAGCTCTCCGTCGAGCAAGCGCATCGAGCCGTTGCCGGTGACGCAGAAGAAGAGCGTGAAGAACCGATGCGCGTGCATGCCGCCCACGTGCATCGGCCCCGGTCGATCGCGACGTCGGACGCGGATGGGCAGCCCTCCGGGACGCGGCGGTGGGAGCGCCACCGTCGGGAACCGTGCGAGCCCGCTCCTCGTCGCGACGGACGTCAGACGAAGAAGTCCGGAAGCAGCTGGGCCTTCGGGTCGACCGCGTACTTCGTCAGGTCCGTCACGCCGGCGCCGTGCATCACTTCGTCGTCGATGAGGAACTTGCCGGTGAGCTCCTTGTGCGGCGTCGTGAGGATGACGTGCGCAGCGTCGGCCATGATCTCGGGCGTGCGCGAGCCGCGGATGCCCTCGTCACCGCCGAGGATGTTCTTCACCGCCGCCGTCGCGATCGCCGTGCGCGGCCAGAGCGCGTTGAACGCGATGCGTCCCTTGAACTCGCCGGCCATGCCGAGCACGCACATGCTCATCCCGAACTTCGCCATCGTGTAGGCGACGTGCCCCTCGAACCACTTCGTCTCCATGTTGAGCGGAGGCGAGAGGTTCAGGACGTGCGGGTTCGCCGCCTTGAGCAGGTGCGGGATGCACGCCTGCGAGCAGAGATACGTGCCGCGCGTGTTGATGCCGTGCATCAGGTCGTAGCGCTTCATCGGCGTCTCGAGCGTGCCGGTGAGCGAGATCGCCGACGCGTTGTTCACGAGGATGTCGATGCCGCCGAACTTCTCGACGGTCTTGGCGACCGCGTCGAACACGGCCGCGTCGTCGCGGATGTCGACCGCGAGCGGCAGCGCCTTGCCGCCGGCCTTCTCCATGTCTTCGGCCGCCGTGTAGATCGTGCCCGGCAGCTTCGGATGCGGCTCGGTCGTCTTGGCGATGATCGCGACGTTCGCTCCATCCTGCGCCGCGCGCAGACCGATCGCGTGCCCGATGCCTCGGCTCGCTCCCGTGATGAACAGCGTCTTTCCCTTCAAGCTCTTCGTCGACATCGGCTCTCCTTTTTCGCGAGCGCCGCGAGGGTAGCGCAGGCGAAGCGGGGTAGCATGTCGCGCATGTCGAATCGGCTGAGGGCTGCCGCGTGTGTCCTGCTGTCCGCGTGTGGAGCAGCGAGCGAGAGACCCGAAGTCGCGCACGTCGATCCCCCGGTCGCGTCGGCATGGAACGTCGCTCCGTGCGCGAGTGGCGACTCGATGAATCGCCTCGTGGAGGTCGATCGCGTCGGAGAGACTCGCTACCTGTTCGCGGGCAGCGATCGCATCGTCGACGACGCAGGGCATTGGCGCTTCGCGGCCCAAGTGCCCGACGTACCGCTCCTCACGGCGCGCAAGCTCGGCGAAGGATCCGATGCAGGCTGGTACTTCGTGACGGCCGCTGGCGCGCTCTTGCGCGCGGTCGACTTCGACGGCGATCTCGAGGCCGTGGACGTGATGACGGAGCGACCGGCCGCGGACCTCGTCGATGCGGTCGGCGCGTTGGCCGTGCAGACAGCCAGCGGATCGAGCCTGTGGATATTCGAACCGAGCACGGGCGGGCACGTGGTCTCCGCGTCGTCCGGGCTCTTGATCGATGCCGCAGTCCACTGGCCCGACGCGATCCTTCTCTTCGCCGAGCCCGGCGTGGCGCAGCTCTCGCGCGACGGAGGCGAGACGTTCGACGTGCTCGATCTCGGGGGCCGAATCCCGTCGTCGCTCGGCGCGGACGCGACGGGCGTGTACGTCTCCTGGTCGGACGACACGATCTCGCGCGTCGCGAGTGACGGATCGCTCGCGAGCGCAGACGCACCCGCGCGCGCGCAGACCGTGCCCTCGGGTGAGGCGTGGTGCTCGGGAATGCTACCGCTCGCGGTGCGCGCGCGATGGCCCGCGGACGAGATGCTCCCGAGCACTCCGGCACAGCTGACGCTACCCGCGCGGGCGTGTGCGGGCTGGTCGGGTCGCGAGCACGTCCTGGCATTCTGCGGCGAAGAGGACGGGAGCACGACGGTGCATCGCCTCGACCCGACGACGCGCACGTTCACGCGCATCGCCGCGCTCGCCGATACGGAGTGGGCCCGGGTCTTCTCGATCGCCGACGCGCCGGGAAGCAGCACGTTCGTCGTGAGCTACTCCGATCGGAGCTCGACGAGCCACGCGCTCTTCTTCGACGGCTCGACGAGCGCACCCGTCACGGGCGACACGTATCTCGACAGCGTGTACGGAGATCGCGCGATCGCCGATCACGGCGTGCATCGTCTTCCGGGTCTCGAGCCGATCGACCTCGCGCTCCCCGCCGGCGCCTCGCCGCGCGCCCTCGCCTTCACTCCCGACGGCACGCTCCTCGTGGTCGTCGATGGCGCCGACGGCGCGATGTTCGTCGGTGCTCCGGGCGCGTGGGTCGAGCGTTCGTTGCCGACGGCCGACGCCGAGGTCCGGATGGCCGACGCACTGCACGGCATCGCGAGCGCGCAGACCGGTTTCTACGCGACGCTCGACGGCGCCCAGACGTGGGCTCCGCTCGCAGGCTTCGACGCATTCGGCTCGCACGACATCGATTGCATCGAGCAGGGCTGCATCGGTGGCGGTCGATTCACGCTCCGTCCACAGCCGACGCCGGCGGAGCGCGTCGCGTTCGAGACCGAGATGGCCGACGTGCCCGAGAGCACGCAGTGGACGTACGCGACGGAGCCGCGTTGGCGCTGCGAGCCTCCGAGCACGGCGAGCCGCACGCCGCTCGCCGACGAGATCGCGAGCTCCCCGTGGGGGGTCATCGCGCCGAGCTTCCTGCCCGCAGGCGCCACTCGGCTCACGTGGAGCGGCGTCGATGCGCGCGGCGCGTATCGATCGATCGGAAGCGCGCCGGACGGAGCGAACGACTGGGGCCGCCCTGCGGCGATCACGCGACGGTTCGCGACGGCCGTACGCCGTGGCTTCGTCGACGTGGCTTCTGCGAGCCCCCACTCCATCGACCTCGCGACGGTCGCCCCGTCGATCGGACCCTCGCTCGACGACCACGCCGACTCGCTGGTGCTCGCGGACGGCTCCGCGCTCGTCCTCGTCGCGTCGCGCCACGGCGGCGAAGGGACGCGCCGAGAGCTCCTGCTCTTCCTCGACGCCGACGGCGCGCTCCGTGGCTCGCAGGCCTACGCATGGCGCGACGATCCGAATCGCCGTTGGGCGATCGCGGCGGGCCCGTTCGGGACGGTGGGACGCGCATTCACCACGGAGGAGCTCTCGTGGCGTGTCACGCCGATCGGCGGTTCCGACGCGATCGCCCTCGTCGCGCCTCTCTCCGAAGCACCGTGCACGGCGGCGTCCGCCGTGTGGACGCTCGGCATCGCGGATGGGCCGCGCGAGTTCGCGTGGGGCACGACGGGTGCGAGCGCGCTCGACATCGTGCAGGTCGCGGACGACCAGGCATGCCTCGCCGCGGTACTGCCGGGGCAGCTCATCGGCGACGACGTTCGTTCGCTCCCGTTCGCGTTCGCCGCGAACGGGAGCGTGCACGGCACGGCGCTCGACGGCTCGCCCCACGGCCGCCCGATGACTTGCACGCTCGACGACGACTGAGCGCACAATCGCGCGATGCGCGCACTGCTCGTTCTCGCACTCGTCTCGCTCGCGATCGCTGGCTGTGGAGGTGGCACCACTCCACCGCCCGGCACCGATGGCGGTCACCTTCCTGGCGTCGACAGCGGACCGATCCCTGGTCACGACTCGGGCCCGCCGATCGATGGCGGCCCGATCACACCGCCGGGCACCACGTGCACCGCGCCGATCGTGCCGGTGGACACCACGCACGCCGATCACGTGGTCAGCGACTGCACCGAGGCCGGTCTGCGCGCGGCCGTCGCGATGGGCGGCACGATCACGTTCTCGTGCAGTGGCGCCACGACCATCACCATCACCGCACCGATCGACGTTCCCACCGATCACGACACGACGATCGACGGCGGCGGTCACATCACGCTCGACGGCGGCGGCACGTCGCAGATCCTCTCGTTCAACCACGGCGACTACCGGATGAACCATCACGTGCTCACGCTGCAGCACCTGACGCTCCAGCACGGCCACGTGAACGGCACGATGATGTTCGACGCGACCGCGCCCGCGCCGTGCTCGCACGGATATCTCGATGGCTTCGGTGGCGCCGTCTTCGTGCGCGACGGCACCCTGCACGTCTTCGACTGCACGTTCCTCGACAACCAAGCCGCATCGCTCGGTCCCGACGTGGGTGGCGGCGCCATCTCGCTCAACGGCGCGCTCGGCGCGGTGATCGTCGGCAGCACGTTCCGCGGCAACCGCGCGAGCAACGGTCCGGCGATCCAGTCACTCAACAGCGACCTCGACGTCTACGACAGCACGTTCGAGAACAACGTCGCCGAAGGCAATGGCGCCAACGGCGACGACGCCTCGATGTGCTCGGTCGTGGCTGCGACGGGGCAGCACCAGACCGGCAGCGGTGGCAATGGCGGAGCCATCTCGATCGACGGCGGCTCCGACGTCATGCACACGTTCTGCGGCTCGACGTTCCGCGGCAACCAAGGCGGCATGGGCGCGCTCGGCGGCGCGATCTTCCGCACGCCCGACGGCGCGATGCAGACGACCGTGATCGATCGCTGCACCTTCGACGCGAACACGTCCGACAACGGCGGCGCGCTCTATTTCCACAACAGCACGCTGCAGATCCACGCGACCACCTTCCACGCGAACGTCGCGAACAAGGGCTGCGGCGCGATCCAGGCAGACGGAACGCAATTCGATCTCCTCAACGACACCTTCACCGACAACGTCGCGACGATGGGCCTCGGCGGCGCGATCTGCTTGTTCGGCAACGGTGGCACGATCGCGTTCACGACCTTCGCCGACAACCACGCCGATGGTGGGGACCCGTACTTCGGCGCCGCGTTGGCGGGTGGAACCGCGCTGACGCTCACGAGCGATCTCTTCGCGAACAACACCGCGCAGAATCCGGGCGCGCCGATGCAGTGCATGGGCACGACGAACACGGGCGACGGGGACCTGCAGTGGCCGCGCAACCACGTCGTGGGCGGCGGCGCCGACGCGCTCTGCACGCCGACGACGATGATCGCCGACCCGATGCTCGGCACGCTCGGCGATCACGGCGGCCCGACGGCGACGCGCTTGCCCGCTGCCGGAAGCCCGGCGATCGGGCATGGCGTGAGCTGCCCCGCGACCGATCAGCGCGGCATGCCGCGGCCCTCGACGGGCTGCACATCCGGCGCGACCGAAGGGTCGAGCTGACAATCCTGACACTCAGCTGACATCGGCGGACCTCATCGTTCGGGGATGCAGCTCACGGAACGAACCACCACGCTCTCGGCTTCTCAACCCTTCACCTTCGAGCACTCGCTCTCGTTCTTCTGCTCGTTTCCGCCGACGCGGGGCGAGCAGTCGATCGGGCCGCGCTCGATGACCAAGGCCTACGCGCTCGAGGGGCGCGCCGTGCTCACGACGGTCGAAGCGACCGACGACGGGCTCGCGTGCAAGGTCACGAGCGAGGCGCCGCTGAGCGAGCGCGATCACGCTCGCGTCGTCGAGCGCGTTCGCTTCCAGCTCAGCCTCGACGACGACCTCGCGATCTTCGATGCGCGCGCGCGAGCGGACAAGCCCTTCGCGCCGATCGCACGGCGATGGCGCGGGCACCACCACGTGAAGTTCGCTTCACCCTTCGAGATCACGACCTGGGCGATCCTCGCGCAGCGCAACATGCGGATGGGCCGGCCGGTCAAGGATCGCATCGTGAGCGCGCTGGGCCCGACGATCACGGTCGACGGCATCACGCATCGCGCGTTCCCGGAAGCGGAGGCGATGACCGACGAGCGCGTGGTGCGGCCGCTGGTCCGAACGGATGCCGAAGCGGAAGCGATCAGCGTCGCCGCGCAGACGTTCTCGGTGCTCGATGTCGGCGCGAGCCTCTTGCGAACGCGGTACGACGAGGCGGAGCGCTTCCTGACGGCGCTCCCGCGCATCGGCCCTTGGTCGGCAGCGTTCATCTTGTTCCGCGGGCTCGGGCGGATGGAGCGTCTCGCGGAGCGCAGTGGACCGATCCTCGCGGCCGCACGACGCGTCTACGGCGGCAAGCGTGACGCGGAGCTGCGCGCGATCGCCGAGTCGTACGGACCGTGGATGGGCTACTGGGCGCTCTACCTGCGCCGCGGCTGAAAGGTCTCAGAAGCCGGCTTCGGACGGAGCGCCGGCGCGCGCGAGCCCGTAGCTCATCGTCGCCGTGTTGCGCGCCCAACCGGTGTCTCCTCGCGGAGAGACGAGGATGATCCCGCCCTTGCCGCGCACGCGCGCGCCGAACGTCGCGATCGACTGCTCGGCGGCTTGCTGCGCGGTCGCGCCCGCGCGCATGCGCTCGATCGCGTAGCGCGTGAGACCGAGCCGGAGCGAGGCCTCGCCGTCGCCCGTCGCGCTCGCAGCGCCCGCCTCGTCGTCGGCATACGTGCCCGCGCCGAAGATCGCCGAGTCTCCGATGCGGCCCGGACGCTTGCCGACCATCCCGCCGGTGCTCGTCGCCGCCACCACGCGACCATGCTCGTCGCAGACGACGGCGCCCACGGTGCCGCCGGCCCATCCACCGCCGACGCGTCCGGCGCGGAACGCTTCGAGACGTGCGCGTGCGGCATCGGTGATCATCACGGAGGGATCGGCGGGCACGAAGCCGCGCTCGACGGCGAACGCGCGCGCCCCTTCGCCGGCGTAGAGCACGTGGCGCCCATCGTCCATCACCGTGCGCGCGATCGCGATCGGCTCGCGAAACGGCGGCAGTGACGCGATACCGCCCGCGCGCAGCGTCGTGCCTTCCATGATCGACGCGTCGAGCTCGATCGTGCCCGCGCTCGTCAGACACGCGCCGGTGCCGGCGTTGAAGCGCGGATCGTCCTCGAGCACGCGCACGGCCGCGACGGCGGCATCGATCGGCGAGCCGGTCGCGAGCAGCACCACGAGGCCGCGCTCGGCCGCGACGCGACACCCTTCGGCGTGCGCGATGCGCGCATCCTCGGGAACGTCGCCCGCGCCGCCGTGCACGAGTACGACCGGTGTGATCACTCGACGATCTCGCCTTCGATGTCGGGAAGTCGCTTCGCGGGCGCGTCCGGACGGCGCTCTTCGACGAGCACGCCGTCCGCCTCGATCACGCCGCCGACGGGACGACGAGGCGCCGGTCGACGGCCGCGCGGCCCCACGTTCGACACGACACGGAAGCTGAACACGCCCGGACCCGCGCTCGTCGTGAACGGCGTCGCTTCACCGCGCTGGACGGCATCGAGGTGCTTGCGGACGCGCCCCTCGATGAAGCGCGCGACCACGCGACGAATCGGCGCGATCATCAAGAGGATGCCGACGACGTCGGTGAGCACGCCGGGCGCGATCAGGAGCGCGCCGCCGACGAGCACGAGCAGCCCACTCGTGATGCCTTCTTCCGGCACGCGCATCTCGGAGATCGCACGCTGCCACTCGGTGTAGACGCGAAGACCTTCGCGCTTGGCGAGCGCGGCGCCGATCACGGCGGTGAGGATGATCATGCCGATCGTCGGCACGATCCCGATCTCGCGGCCCACCGTGAGCAGCAGGAACAGCTCGATGAAAGGCACGATCGAGAACAGCAGGAAGAGCCGCGCGAACATCGCCCGGGATCATGCGTCCCCGTGGCGGCGCTGCAACCTGGCCGGTCTCGTAACGAGATCGCCGGGATCGTTGTATAGAATGGGTATGCGCCGCGGATGGCTCGCCCTGATCCTCACGCTTGCCGGCTGTAGCAACGCCGGGCCGTCGGAGCCGTCGTGGGCCACGCTCGCCGCGCGGGCCGACGAAGCCGGGCTCTGGACCGCGAGCGTCACCGCCCTGCTCGTCGTCCCCGGCAACCTCACGCCGCGCATCACGCCGGAACAGACGGCGATCGACGCCGCGGGCGCCGCGTGGGATCCGTTCTCGCCCAACGACTGCGTCTTCGCCCAGGCCGACGGGCCGACGGTCACGTATCGGCTCGACGACTGCTCGGGCTCGTTCGGGCTCGTGCACGCGACCGGCCACCTCGCCGTGACGTACCAAGAGGCCGGCTCGACCCACACGCAGTTCCACGCGTCGAGCACCGATCTCGTGCTCAACGGCGGTCCCGTCACGTTCGAGGCCGATGCCTCGGTCGTGTACGACTCGGACATGGGCGTGCGCACCATCGACCTGAGCGTCGACACGCACGGCGTCGGCCCCGAAGGGACGATGTTCTCGCGCCACGGGACCCAGACCGCGCGCTGGACCGACACGTGGGGATGCCTCTTCGTCGACACCAGCCACGATGCGCTGACGATGGTCGACGGGATCGACTGGCAGATGCAGGCCAACCAGCTGAGCCTCTGCGTCGGTGAGTGCCCGCTGGCGGGCGGCTCCATCACGCTGAGCGGCACGGAGGGCGTGCTGACGCTCGAGTATGCGGGCGCGAACATGGTCGCCTGGTCGGTCGCGGATCAGCCCTCCGAGAGCGGATCCATGGCGATTTCCTGCCAGGATTGACCCGATCGAGCCCTGCCAGGCAGCATGACGGGTCAGGAACGACCCAATCCCGGCCGGCATCGAGGTTCCAAAGAGCGAGATGGCCATTCGACCGACCTCACGCGCCATGCCTCCGCCCGTTCCCACGGGCGAGCGCACGACCCCTGCCGAGGGCGTCGAAGCCCGCGCCATCGAGGCCGAGGCCCTGGTCGATGCGGCCCGCAACGGCGACCCACGCGCCTTCGAAGCCTTGGTGAAGCGCTATCGCCACCGCATCTTCGCCCTCGCTCTGCACATGACCGGCTCGCCGAGCGACGCCGACGACATCACGCAGGACGCGTTCGTGCGGGCGTTCAAGAACATCCATCGCTTCGAGGGGCGGAGCGAGTTCTTCACGTGGCTCTACCGCATCGCGCTGAACCGCGCGCTGAACGTGCGCCGCGACAACAAGCGGCGCCGCACGACGGATCTCGACGATCCGCGCGTCACGGTCGCCATCGCAGTCGACTCGGGCGGCAACCCGCAGCGCGCGCTCGAGCTGCGCGAGACGTACACGCACCTGGTGCGCGCGTTCGATCGCCTCTCGCCGCTGCTCAAGACGACGATCGCGCTGACGATGATGCAGGGCCTCAGCTATCCCGAGGCGGCCGTCGTTCTCGACACGACCGAAGGCACGATCGCGTGGCGCATCCACGAGGCCCGCAAGCAGATGCGCGGCGCGATCGAGCACGCGCTCAAGGATCCCACGCCGCTGCGCCTGCCACTGCGTCCTCCGAACATCGAGCGGGTGCACGCCGAAGTGCCCGAGTCGCCGCCGAGCCTCGAGATGGCCCTCGCGCTGCTCGCCCCGAGCGTCTGACGACAATCGCTGGTGCACGCTGCCCTAGGGCGGCCGACCATGATGGGCGGAAACTTCTCTGCCTATCGTGGCGACGGTGAAGATCGCGGTTTGGGGTTCGCGCCGGGCGCCGTTCGCGCCCATAGTCGTTCCCCATGCGCTTCGTCTCGGGGCTCGCGGTGCTGTTGGGTGTCCTTTCTCTCGCCGGCTGTCCAGCCGACACGACGCTGACCGATGCGGCCACGCCCGATGCGGCCGGGCCGACCGACGGCGGAGGGATCGATGCGGCCACGCCCGATGCGTATCGGCAGGACGCGGGGACCGACGCATTCCTCGATCTCGACACGTCCGTTCTCGCCGACGTCGGCGACGACGCGGCGAGCGAGCCGTGCACGATGCCCGGTGCCATCGAGCACGTCGCCTGCGGCTTCTGCGGGATGCTCGATCGCTTCTGCAGCTCGGATCACGTGTGGGCGTACGGCGCGTGCATGAACGATCACGGCGTCTGCAGCCCGGGCGACACCTCGACCGGCCCGTGCGGCCGATGCGGCCAGCAGACGCTCTTCTGCGAGACCACGTGCACGTGGACGCCGATGGGATCGTGCATCGGCGAGACGGGCACGTGCACGCCCGGGACCTCGACGCGCGTGACCGATGGATGCCCCACGGATCAATCGCGCGTACGGACGTGCACGGCGACGTGCGGCACGACCGACGGCCCCTGCCAGGCGGTCGAGTGCTCTCCGGGAGCCACGATGAGCGTGCCGTGCGGCATGTGCGGCACGAATCTGCGCACGTGCGACACGAGCGGGCACTGGGTCGACGGCACTTGCGTCGGAGAAGGCGTGTGCATGGCCGGCGCGACGATGACTCGAACCTGCCAGGTCTGCGGAACGCAGCCGGCCACGTGCAGTGATACGTGTCAGTGGGTCGGCGGTACGTGCACCGGTGGTGTGACGTGCACGACGCCGAGCGCGGTCTGTCTCGACGCGGCGCACCTGCGCACGTATCCGACGCCTGCGACGTGCCTCGCGGGCGCTTGCTCGTTCGCTCCGATGGACGTGTCGTGCGCGGCAGGCTGCTCCGGCACCGCGTGCATCGGCGGCGCGACGCTGCTGAACGGCCTCGGCGGCACGACGGGCTATGGGCCGAACACGCTCTCGCCCACGGACGACGGCTCGACCGTGAGCATCAGCTTGATGACGCAAGCACCGACGGGGCTGCGCTACTACACGGGGACGTACACGACGCTGTTCGTGAACAACAACGGCAACGTGTCGTTCGGCGCCCTGTTGAACTCCTATACCCCGACGCTGCCCGGCGCGACCGTCCCGATGATCGCGCCGTTCTGGGCCGACGTGGACACGCGCGGCGCGGCACCGCCGGCGCACGACAACGTGGTGTGGTTCGCCGATGCCACGCGCTTCATCGCGACGTGGGACCACGTCGGCTACTACAACATGCACAACGATCGCGAGAACAGCTTCCAGCTGATCCTGACGGTGCGCCCCGATCGCGCGCCCGGCGACTTCGACGTCGAGCTCCGGTACGGGCAGTGTCAGTGGGCGGCGGGCGACACGAGCCCCGCGCCCGCGACCGCCGGCTTCGACGGCGCCGACGGCACGCACTTCCTCGCGCTGCCCGGATCGGGCACGGCGTCGGTGCTCGATCTGTGCACGACCTCGAACGTGGGGATCGCCGGTGTGTGGCGCTTCCAGGTCGAGGGCGGGACGCCCACGGGGCCCTGATGGTCGGCGGGCGCAGCGCCGTTCTCCTCGCCCTGACGGTTCTCGTCGTCGGGTGCGAGAGCGAGGCTGTGCCGCAATGCGAAGAGCTCACCGTGGCGGCCGCCTCGGCGCCGGATCGGCGATTGCTCGGTCGAGCGGCCGCATACCCGGCCGACGTCGGCCTCGAGGCGCGCTGGGGCGAGCTCGTCGGATCGCAACGCGCGCGCCGCGCCGTCGCATGGGAGGCGATCGCGCGCGCGCTCGCTCCCGTCGCACTGTCCCAGCCGACACCGCTCGGCGAGTCGGAGGTACCGCTCTTCCGGACCTTCTACGACAGCGAAGACTTCGGCCGGATCTTCCAGCACCTCTACGGGGGATCGAGCGCGAGCGATCGCGCGGCCCACGCGCGCTTCCCCGACGAGCGCGTGGACGATGCGTTCGTCTTCGACACGACGTTTCTCGACACGCTCGGGACGTGGACGCCGGACCGTTGGGACGCGTACGTGGCCTCGTTCCAGACCACGGAGGCCGTCGCGTCGATCGGCGGCGTGCGCCGCATCGCGATGAGCCCCGGCCTGACGCGTCATCTCGTCGAGAGTTATCCCGAGGTCCTCCGCTGCACGACCGACGGCGCGCCGCCCGCGGAGATCGCGGCGAGCGCCCGCACGGATTCGCTGATGCACGCCGAGCTCTCGATCGCGCCGTGCGGCGCTTCGGTGCTCGGGCCTTTCTTCGTCGCTCGCGGCGCGACGCTCGATGCGACGCTCGCACTCGGCGACGCCGACGTGGCGCACACCAGCGTCCTCGAAGGCGCGACGATCGCGAGCGCGACGAGCGTGTGCGAGGCGCGTGACACATGCAGCGCGGAGGGTCCTGGCTCGTTCTTCGTCCGCGTCACGAGCGAGCGCGCCCTTCACACGATGCTCGATCTGACGCGCACGCAGACGGCGACGCCGGTCGGCTGTCTCGACGGCGCGCTGCCGCTCGATGCCGTCTCGGTCGCCGCCGAGTGGCGACGGATCGATCTCGATCAGCCGCTGCCCGTGTACGACACGTCGGCCACGCGGCTGAGCACGCTGCTCGCCGACGCGATGCCCACGTGGGGCACGGGCGAGCGCACCGCGATGCCGAGCGCGGACGACATCTACACGCAGACGCTTCCGACGGGCGAGGTCTTCGGGCTCGCGGGAATGCACCTGCGCACGCGCGAGCTCCCGCTCGGCCTCGACGTGACGCTCTGGTGGTCGGACCAGCCGGACGCCGACTTCGGCGGCGATCGACCCGACGCGATCCGCGCGCTCGGCGGGCCGTGGTCGCACTACAAGATGTGCGTCGTCGTGGAGCACGCCGAGCTCGACGGCGATCCGCACGGCGGCTTCGCGAGCGACGCTCCTTCGCTGGGCGATGCGCTCGCCGCGGTGCACGAAGGTCGCGGCGGAGCGACGTGGTGCTCGAACCCGTACATCGACGCGGCCCCGGGCCTCGCGCGCGGCAACTGCGTCGGATGCCACCAGCACGCGATGAGCGGCCTGCGGCCCGGCGACATCGCGACCGACCCCGTGCGTTTTCCGGACAGCGGAAGGCTCTCCGCGCGCAACAACTACCCCGCCGACGGCTTCTGGGGCCTCGATGCGGGAGACGATCTCGCTGCGCTGATGCAGCAGGTCGTCGACTACTGGCAAGATGTCCCGTGACACTGACGAACGAGACCGGAGAGAACATGACGCGCTACGAATCTCGAACGGTGCTCGCCTGCATCGCGGCCCTCGCTCTGGCCTGCGGGCCCGGCGCCAACCCGACCACCGACTCCGGGCCGGAGACGCCCGACGCGGCGGGCACCGACGCAGGCCGTGACGCCGCGCCCGGCGTCGATGCAGCGGCGGGCAACGATGCGGCGGTCGATGCGAACGACGTCGATGCGGGGAGCGAGCACGCGCCGCTCTTCCGCAACGCGGTCACGCTCGACGACGCCACGCTCGCACAACAGGCCCTGCGCTTGATGGGCTCTCCGTCGGCCGGCGGCTCGGGCAGCTGCGCCGACTGTCACGCGATCACGCGACAGAACATCGCGCACTTCCGCGACATCAGCACGACGGCGTGGACCACGTGCTTCTCGGATCTGAACGTCGAGACGCAGGCGGCAGCGCAGGCCATCGTCGCGTGCTTCCAGGACACGACGCACCACTACACGACCTCGCAGCTCGGCATCTTCGGCACGGGCGCGACGTTCGCATGGTTCCAGTTCGTGTTCCGGCGCGCGTACGGCGCGGGCTGGGAGACGGAGTACTCGGCGTTCACCAATCGCGTGCAGCAGCCGCCCGCCCCGCATCCCGTCTTCACGCAGGCGGAGTTCGATCTGCTGACCGAGTGGTTCATCCGCGGCACGCCGCAGGTCGAGAGCGTGCTGCCGCCGATGGACGGACCGGGCGAGTGCACGTCGTACGTCGATGGCTCGGTCGCGACGCTCGTCGCACACGGCGCGAGCGACGGCTGGACGTCGCGCAACGCCGAGGCCGGGATCTTGATGCACGGCTGCGCGGGCGCGGCGAGCGCGAGCGACTGCCTCGCGACCTACCCGCGCGTGACGACGACCGCGTTCGGCGCCCACTGGGAGACGCCCGGCACGCACCAGCACATCCTCTTCGACGTGCCCTACAACTCCAGCTACTGGACGCGCAGCTCGGCCGACGGCCGCTTCGTCGCGCACGGCGGCGGCACCGGCGGCGGCGCGTCGATCATCGATCTACAGCGCCAGGCCGTCATCGGCGTGGCCGCGCTCTACGACCCGGGCTTCTTCCCGGACAACAGCGGCTTCATGTTCCAGGGCGCATCGAGCGGCGCCGCGGTGTGCGAGCAGACCGTGCTCATCAACGGAACGCCGACTCACCTCTCGCTGACCGAGGCCGGCTGCTCCGCACCGACCACGATCGGGCTCTACGAGCACGTCGGCGCCGCGCTGGAGGGCGGTGACTACTGGGCGGTGAACTCGCTCTGGTCCGGCGATCCGGGCACGAGCAACGTGGATCCCGACGTCTTCGTGGATCCGACGGCCATGGTCACGCTGATCCGTCTCGTCAACGGCGGCACGACGTTCACGGCCGGCGGCAGCGTCCAAGTGGAGACGCCGTGGCAGGGCAACGCCGTGATCTCTCCGTCGATGCGTATGATGGTGACCGAGCTCGCCGACGCAGCAGGCGCACCGCTCGGGTACGTGCTGCACCGTCTCGACTTCACGCGCGACGGGACGGGGAACGTGACGGCCGTCGCCGCGCCCGAGATCGCTCGCTACTGCGTGCCCGGTGGCAAGCCGGCGTTCGCGCTCGACGATCGCTGGCTCGTCACGCATCACCGCGCGACGGCGGCGGACGCGGTCGATCTCGGCTTCACGGGCCCGAGCGATCCGGCGTTCGCGCCTTACCTCGGCGTGTCGAACGTCTATCTCATCGATCTGCTCACGGGCCACGAGACGCGCGTGACGAACATGCAGCCCGGCCAGCGCGCGCTCTTCCCGCACTTCCGCTCCGACGGATGGCTCTACTTCCTCGTGCGCACGGGCTCGCTGCCCGAGTACATCGTCGCCTCCGACGCAGGCATCGTGCTGCGCTGAACGGCTCTACGGCCAAGGGCAGCCGTGCGGGCAGCCGTTGGCCGTATCGGGCAGGGACGTGATCCACGCCGAGACGTCGTCGATGCCGGAGGGGTCGACGACGTCGGTGCCGATGGGCGGCATCTGATCGGTGAGCACGCGCGTTCCCATGCGCACGATCGAGACGCTGAGATCGGCGTGGCTCGGATCGATGCGTAGATCCACGTGCTCGCCCGACGAGAGCGTGCGCGACCAAGCCGAGCATCCGCACACCGCGGTCGCCCACGTACGCGTCGCCGTGACGTCGGTCGTGCCGACGCGGACCTGGAAGTCGAGATCGTGCTCGGCCGCCGGTCCGCCGTGACAGTTGCCGCAGTTCGCGTGCAGATAGCCGAGCGCCGCCTGCGCCGTCGCATCGCCCGGGATCGTCGCCTGCGCGGGATCGATCGGCGCGCTGAGCCAGCCTTCCGCGTTCAGCATCGCGAGCGTCACGCCGTCTTCGTCGTGCGCGAGCTGCACCGCCGAGAAGCCGTTGATGGCATCGTCCTGCGCGACCGAGTGACAGCGAACGCACTGCGTGTACGACGGAACGTCGTGCGTCGTGCCGAGCACGTCTTGCGCACCGAACGCGCCGACGAGCGTGACCGAGCGCTGATCGGCGCTCCACACGTAGGAGGTCATCGTCCAGCTGCTCGTGCCGCGTGGCGCCGCGATCTTCTCCAGGATGCGCGTCTCGATGCGCACGCCACCGATCGAGAACGTCTTGTACAGGCGTGTGCCGATCGGAAAGCCCCAGCGATCCGGGTCGCTCGTGTCGATCGACGATCCCGGCGGCAGGTACACGAAGCGCTCCTTGTCGGCGCCGTCGGACCAGAGGGCGTAGCGGGGATGGTAGGCGCGCACGCCGGCCGCGAGCACGGTGCACGAGCCGTCGGCGTAGATCCCCGGCGGTCCCACGCACGGAAGCCACGCGTCGGTCCCGACGTCCGACCCGG
>CAYSCF010000051.1:0-25676 GCA_964429305.1 uncultured Sandaracinaceae bacterium
CGCATCGATCTCGTCATCGCCGACGACGACGCTCGCGCCTCGTCCGCGAGCGACCATCGTCGCGCCCTCGAGCGCAGTGGCTGCGTTGCGAACCGTGGCCTCGAGCAGCTCGGCGCGCTCCGTCATCGCGTGCTGCACGTTCGGAGCGGCGTCGGCGATGGGCGTGATCGCGCTCCACGCGAACGGCTCCCAATGCAGATCGGTCGGCACGTGCACGTCGGCAGGACAGAGCAGTGCGAGCGGTGCGGCGTGCTCCGAGCATCCGATCACCGCGCGCAAGAACGTGGGCACGTTGTCGATCACGTCGTCCGGGCGCAGCTGCGCGGGGCCGAGGGTGGCCGCGCAGAGGCCGTCGGTCGTCGGCACGAACACCTGCGCCGGGCTCGGCAGCTGCGAGGCGAGCGCGTCGGGCAGCGTGACGAGCTCCGTCTCCTCTTGGTGCGCGGCGGCGAACTCGGCGAGCGCGCCTTCGTGGATCGGCCACACGACCCGATGCGCCCAGATCGGCGCGAGCGTGCAACCGAACGGCCGCTCGCTGCTCAACGCCGAGGCCCACGCGGACGGCGCGACTGCGGTCGTGGCCGGAGGCGGGCTCGCGCCACATGCGGCCAAGAGGACGGCGAAGGCGCTCCACGGACGACGCAACATGCGCGGCAACTCTCGCACGTTCAGCGCTTCACGCGACCGGCGTCGGGCACGTCGTGGGCGCAGTGGCACGCCGTCAGCGATTGGTTCGCTTCGAGACACGACGCCGACGCGCTCTCGCATCGCGCATGCGAGCGATCGTCGCCGAGCTCGCTCGCGAGATCGCAGATGCGCCGCGCGGCATCGCAGATCGACGCGCCCGCATGACACTGCGACTCGCAGGGCTGCCCCGCGCGCTGCAGCTCGTCACGCGCTTGCCGCAGTCGCGCTTCTTGCTCGTCCATCTCGACCGCCGGGTCTGGGCGCACGTCCGCACGGCGCTCGGGCGTCACTGCGCCGCACGAGGCCACGAACGGCAGCGCCACGAGCGCGAAGACGAGGACGATGCGTGATCCGGTCATGGCGTCTCTCCGTGCGCCGTGCCCAGCCCGAGCACCACGCGGTTGATCACGATGCTCTGCTCGAGCTCGTCGATCGCGGCCTCCGACTCCGTGCGCGCATCGTCGGCATCGCCACCCTCGCGGAGCCGTGCCGCGCGCTCCTGGTGAATGCGACCGAGCACGACGTGCAAGCGCGCGCGGAAGTAGCTGTCGCGCGTGGCCTCGCTCAGACCGCTCGTCGCGCGCGCCATCGCCGCGTCGAGATCGTGGCGGGCGAGCTCGAGCTCGGCGATGCGTCCGAACGCATCGAGCCGCACGTCCTCGCGCTCGGCCGCACCGACGGGAAACGGCACGTCGAGCACGCGACGCGCCGCCTCGATCGCGCCGGGCAGATCCTGCTGCGCCTCGCGCTCGTCGGACTCGTGCTGCAAGGCTTGCGCAGTGCCGATCGCCGAGAGCAATTGCTGCGGCGGCGCGCTCGGCCCTTGCTGCTCGGCGCAGCCCACGAGGACGACGACGAGGACGAACACGAGTCGCTTCATCGCGCCCCCGCTGCGATCGCCGCGAAGTAGTCGTGCGCACGCGTCGTCGCGATCCGATCCATGCGCTCGCTCGCACGCTGCGCGTCGGGAAACGGCGCCGCGAAGATGGCATCGGTCGGCCCGCCGAACGTCGGCACGGCGACGGGCGTGGGCGCCGGTCGCGTCACGGCCCATCCGATCGGCAACGAGAGCGCGAGCAAGGCGGCCGCCGCGACGAGCCAACGACCGCGCGCTCGCCCGCGCGCCGCTCGCGTGCCTCGATCGAGCGCGCGATCGACGATCGGCGCCACGTCGACCGGGCTCTTCCGCCGCGTCGCACGGATCGCCGCTGCGAAGGCTGCATCCGATCCGGGCGCGGGATCGGCCTTCGCATCGAGCGCGCGCGCGAGCTCCTCCGCCGCGCGCAGCTCTTCCTCGGTCGGCTCCGGCTCGTCGTGATTCGTCATCTTCTCTTCCGTCATGTGAGGTCTCCGAACGACTTCTTCAACGAGGCCAACGCGCGATGGAGCACGACGTCGAACGTGGGCACCGTCACGCCGAGGGCGCTCGCGCACCTCTCGCGACTCTGCTCTTCGAAGATGCGCAGCTCGATCGCGCGTCGATAGCGCTCGTTCAGCGCCTCGAGCGCGACCAACAAGCGCGCCTCGCGCGCCCGCATCTCTTCGGCCTCGATCATCTCGGCCTCGGCGCCAGCCTCGATGCGCGGCGGCAGCGTGGCGATCTCGGCCTCGTAGCGCTCGCTCATGCGGCGCTCGGCGGCGCGACGTCGTGCGCCGTCGACGATGCGATGGATCGCGATGCGACGCAGCCACGGCCACATGCCGCGCCCTTCGTCCCAACGAAAATCGCCGACGCGCTCCACGGCGCGCGAGAGCGTGTCCTCGAGGACCTCTGCGGCCTCGGCGCGCGATCCCACGCGCGGCAAGATGATCGCGTCGTGCAGCGGCGGCGCGAAGTGGTCGAGCAGCTCGCGCAGTGCGCGCGCATCGCCACCGATCGCACGGGTGCAGAGCGCGCGCTCGCGCGCCACGTCCCACTCGGGTGTCTGTTCTCGCGGCCCCACGCCTGCGGGCCCGGAGAGTAGTCGAGAAAGCACGCGGCCCGACGTCTCACCGCCAGCCGGTGAACGCAGCCGACCCATTCGGCGTCGTCGAGACCGTCCACGCGGTCGTGCTCGGCAAGAGCGACGCAGTGCGCGCGAGCAGCGCGATCGGCTCGTCGAGAGAGCTCGCCCGCGCCGCATCGCCCATCAGGGCGAGCAGTGCACGCGCTTCGGAAGCTTCGGCGAGCGCGCTCTGCGCGAAACCGCCGGCACGCACCGTGTCACCGACGTCGACCATGTGGCTCGCCTCGCGCACCGACCACGCGATGCGGCCGAGCGTGACGTTGCGCAGGACGGAGGCGTCGACGATCGCGTTCGTCGCGCCGGCTCGGGTGAGAACGAGATCGACGTGCGCGTACGTCGCCGCGCGTCGGTCGAGCGCGCCGAGCGAGACGTCCACCGGGATCGTGGAGATGCCGGCACCTGCCTCGAGATCGATCTCGTGCACGACCACGAACGCTTCGTCCGGGCCGACGTCGCCGAGCGACGTGTCGAGCACGCCACCGATCTCGCGCGTGCGCTCGTCGTAGCTGCGAGCGAGCCGCGCGCCCGGCGGAAGCGTGACGGTCACGTGCGCATCGCGCGCGGCGATGCCCGTGAGCGCCGAGAGCTCGCGTCCGAACACGCGCTCCACCTCCGCCGGCCGATCGACGTAGTGGAACGAGCCGCCCGCGTTCTGCGCCAGCGCTTCGAGCAGGCCGAAGTCGATCCGTTCGCCCATGCCGATCGTCGTGAGCGCGATCGTGCGGGCACGCGCCGCGCCTCCGTAGTGCACGAGCGCACGTGAATCGGTCTCGCCGATCGTGGCCACCCCGTCGGAGAGGAGCACGACGCGCGCGTTACCGCCGAAGGGCTGCATCGACTGCGCGAGCTGGAGGCCGCGCTCGAGCCCCGCGCCGAGGTTGGTCCCACCGTACGCGGAGAGCGCGCCGATCGACGAGAGAATGCTCGCGCGCGTGGTGCCGACCTCGCTCGGTGCGAGCGCCACGTGCGCGTCGTCGGCGAACGTGACGAGCGCCAGGTGATCGCGCGCGTCGAGGCCTTCGACGAACCGCGCGAGCGCGTGCCGGACGGCGCCGATCTTGTCGTCGTCTCGCATCGAGCCCGACACGTCGAGCACGACCACGACGTTCGCCGGCTCGCGCACGGTCGATGTGCCGCCTCGCAGCGAGATCTGCACGATCGCGCGCCCACCGCTCGCCGCCACCACGGGCGATCCGAGGCGTGCATCGAGCAGGATCGGCAGCTCGGCGCTCGTCCCGATCGGCGGGCGCGGCGCGTCTTCTTCGGCGTGGACGTCGATGAAGTCGGCGGCGCGTACTTCTTCGGCCGCCACGATCGCGCCTTCGGTCGCGGCTCGGCGAAAGCGTGCGTACGAAGCGCTGCCCGAGCAGCCCACGAGCAAGCAGAGGAACAACGAAGAATGGCGAAGCACGGCGACCTCCGCCGGAGATACGGAGCTACCCCACCCGCCTTACACCCTGCTTTTCACCCATCGACGTTTTCGCGCGTCGGCCCCATCCTCCCGCGCATGGCCCTCCCCCCCTGCGGCATGTATCGGACCAAAGACGCGATCGGCGCCATTCCTGCCGGGCGCCTCGTCTACTTCCACAACCACGGCAACCCGGGCGCGGGCATCTACCTGCCCGAGCGCTGGGAAGGAAATCGCGCGCGATTCTCCGCCAACGGTCACTCGCTGCCGAACGAGGCCAGCGCGAGCGCGCTCGAGCCGCTCGCCGCGGAGGGCTTCTACTGCGTGACCGAGGCGTTCCATTGCTGCGAGAAGAAGTGCCGTCTCTTCGAGGCGTCGCTCTTCGTGCAGCTCGGCTACGACGGTGCGGCGCAGCCGATCCTCTTCGTGCCCGAGCTCGAGGCCACCGCGATGGCGCTGCCCGATCGCGGCGTGCGCGTGGATGCGGCGAACATCGACAAGATGGTGCCGCTGCTCGTCGCCAGCAAGCCGCGTCCCCCGGAAGCGCACGAGCTTCTGCTGCATTGATGGGTCGCTTCGTCTGCGATCGCTGCAAGACGACGTGGGAGGGGAGCGAAGCGCGCTGCCCGAACTGTCTTCGCAAGAGCAGCGTGCGCACGCTCGATCGCGAGTCGTCCGAGACGGCGCGCCTGGCGAGCGGCGATCAGTCGCAGACCGAAGGAGCGCGACGCGGGACGGCGCTGTTGATCGCGGTCGCCCTGAATCTCGCTTCGGGGATCGCCATGTCGCTCGTATGGGCCAGGATCACCGTGCTCCCGTTGCGCGGCCCGACCGTGTTCGCGTGCATCGTCGCTGGCGCTTCGTGGATCGGTGCGGCGCTCGTGGGCGTGCCGAGCTGGAGCGTCTTCTTGCGCCGATGCGCACTCGCCATCGCGCTCGGCGTGTGGGCCTTCGTGTCGACGACCCTCGCGGTCGCCAGTGCGAGCGACCTCTCGGTTCCGTTCACGGTGGGCCTCGCCGGCGTCGCGTTCGGGGCGGGTGTCATCGGGTGGCTGTGGTGGAAGCGTGGGCCCGAGGAGCCGGAGAAGCCCAGTTCCGGCAAATGGCGGTGAGCCCCGCGCATGGGCTCGCGCTTCACACTCTCGTGCACCGCGTTGCCCACTGGCACGCGTTGGCGCGATCCGATCGGAGGAATATCCGCGTGATTTCGTGATCGGGCGCCGGCACGCCCGCTGCTTTGGGGAGGGACATGCGCAACTCCGTCGCCCTCGCCTGTGTCTTCGCCCTGGCCGGGGGCTGTCATCCGCCCACGGCGCTCGAGCCGCCCCCGCCGGAGCCGTACGGGTTCCCTCAGCCGCCGGAGGCGACCGGGCAGTTCATCGACCCGCGCGCTGGGTCGGTGATCACCTCGTCGCATCCGCTTCCGCCGATCTCGGGCGGCACGCTCGGCGTGACGGCGGACGGGACGCAGATCGTCGCCGCGGATCCCGACCGCGATCGCATCGTGATCGTCGACGTCGGCACGGGCCACCTCACGACGCTCGAGCTGGCTGCAGGCTCGGAGCCGGGCCGCGTCGCCATCGACGAACAGAACCACCTCGCGCACGTGGTGCTCCGCGGCTCGGGCGAGATCGCGTCGGTGGGCATCGGCGGTCCGGCGACGATCACGCGTCGCACGGCCTGCACGGCGCCGCGCGGCATCGCGATGGATGGGGCGGCAGGCCTCGTTCGTGTCGCGTGTCGCGACGGTGAGATCGTCAGCTTCGATCCGACGACGCACGCGGCGCCCGTCACGATGCAGACGGGCATCGACGATCTCCGCGACATCGTCGTTCGATCGGGCGACGTCGTCGTCACGCGGTTCCGCAGCGGCGAGATCTTGCGCCTCGACGCGCAAGGCGCAGTCGTCCAGCGCGTGACGCCCATCTCGAGCGTGTCGCCGACGTCGGTCCGCACCGACGGTCAGCCCGCCGAGTTCCAGCCCTCGGTCGCATGGCGCGCGATCCCGTTCGGCACGGACGGCTTGCTCGTCTCGCACCAGCGCTCGAGCGATGGCGAGCTCGTGCTCGCGCCGGGCGCTTACTACGACACCGGCGTGTGCAGCGGCTCGATCGTCCAGTCGGCGGCGACGGTGTTCCAGGGCGAGACGCTCACCGCCCTCGCGTCGCCGAACATCGCGGGCGTCACGCTCCCGGTCGACATCGCGCAGAGCCCGACGACCGGCGAGATCGCGGTCATCGGTGCAGGCATCGAGAGCACGGCGTTCGGCCCGAGCGTCGCGCGGATCCAGCCGTCGGCGCTCGGCGTCGGCGCATTGGCGGGCTACGACGGCTCCGGCGGGTACGGCGGCGGCTGCATCAACCAGTTCGGCTTCTACGGAGACACCGCGACGCAGGACGGCGCGGACTTCACGCCGAACGCGATCGCGGTCGCGTACCTGCCGAACGGCGATCTCGTCGTCCAGAGCCGCGAGCCCTCGCAGATCCGCATCGAGCACCGCACGATCGCTCTCGGCGGCGGCAGCGCGTTCGACACCGGTCACGCGTTCTTCCACGGCGACGCGGGTCGCGGCACCGCCTGCGCGTCGTGCCACCCCGAAGGCGGCGACGACGGCCGCACCTGGAGCTTCGCCGACATCGGCCCGCGCCGCACGCCCGCGGTGCCGGCCGGCTTCCTCACCACGGCGCCGTTCCACTGGAGCGGCGACATCCCCGACCTCACGCACCTCATGGGCACCGTGTTCACCGAGCGCATGGGCGGCCCGGCGGTCGACGCTCAGCACACGGCTGCGGTCGGTAACTGGCTCGACACGCGCCCGACCGATCAGCCCCGCATCGTGGATGCCCAGGCCGCCGCGCGCGGTCGCGGCGTGTTCGAGTCCGCGGGTTGCGTGACCTGTCACTCGGGCGCGATGACGACCAACAACCAGACGATGGACGTCGGAACGGGCGGCGCGTTCCAGGTGCCCTCGCTGATCGGCATCTCTCGCGCGCTACCGGCGATGCACACGGGCTGCGCGCACACCCTGCTCGAGCGCTTCGACCCCGCCTGCGGTGGCCGCGCGCACGGCGACATCCTCTCGGAGACCGACCCCCGCGTCCCCGATCTGATCGCCTATCTGAACACGCTCTGAAGAGCGCGACGGTTCCACCGGCGGCGGGCGGAGACTTCGGTCTTCGTCCGCCGTCGGCCTTTTCAGGCGGCGATGCGCACGGGCTCGGGCGCGTGGATCGTCGGCTCCACGGCCTCGATGCGCTCGAGCGGGACCGGCGCTTCGTGCATCTCGGGGGCGACGGTCATCGACGCTTGCTGCAGATCGTCCTCGAGACCGAGCACGCCGAGCATCTTGTGGAACGCGCGATCGAGCCCCGCCGCCATCTCGTGGCGACGAATCTCGCGACGCTCGAGCGCCAGCCGCGTGAGCGCCTCCTGCATCGCGCTCACGACGCGCTCGTGACACTCCTCGACCCACGCCTCGTCCGCGGCAGCCTCGGGGCCCGTCCACGCGAAGTGAATCGGCGGGAGGAACTCGGTCATGATGCGCGTCGGAAGGGGCACGTACGGCAGCGGAACGCCGAACGTGAGCCCCCACGGGAACGAGAGGATCGTCGGCAGCACGTTCACGCGCGCCCACTTCGGCAGGCCGAGCGCGCGCGCGACGTTACCGCCGTCGTCGAGCACCACGAACCCGGAGTGCGCGCCCGCGGTCACGATCGGCGAGATCGGCACGCCGGATCGCAACGCGAGCTTCACGTAGCCCCGGTGGTTGCCGAACACGATGCGATCGCGCTGCGAGAACGGGCGCAGGTCCTCGATGTCCCCGCCGGGGAACACGAGGGCCTTGCTGCCGCGCTCGAAGATACGCTCGGCCGTGCCGGGACGCGCGCGCACGGCGCCGATCGGACAGAGCAGGCGATTGAGCACCGCGGGACGCAGCGCGAGGTCGTGCCCGAGGCCGTACGGCATGTCCTCGAACGGCCGGTTGTGGAAGATGGCGCTGCCGAGGATGAACATGTCGGGCATGAGCACGCCCGCGTTGTGGTTCGCGACGTAGAGCGCCGGTCCCTCGGGGATCCGCGCGAGCCCCGTCACCCGCGGCTTGAAGAAGCGCTCCAGGATCGGATCGAGACGCGAGAAGAGCGCCACCATCGCGGCCGGGTCACGATTCTCGAGCGAGTCGGGGTCGTAGAGAGGCGGGGTCGTCACGGGTCCCTCATTGGGCCGCGCCGTCCTGCGTGGGTATGGCGCGCGGTTGGTTGCCGAGGCAACGCTTGTGGACGCAACAATGTGCCCGACCCGAGACTCAGACAAGAGGCAGCGGGCCTCGTGACGGAACAATTATTCGTCGGCGGGCGATTCCGGGCGGCGACGAACAGCTAGGCTCAGGGGGCGAGCAATCAAGAGCACGACCGTCACCGTGCAAGCCGCGAGCCCCACGCCAGCGCCGCCGAAGGGCACCCCGAGCGCGTGAAAGGACGCGAAGATCGCGGCCAAATACGCGAGCCGATGGAGAGCCGACCATGCGCGGACGCGGAGTGCGCGCTGGAGCACGGGGAAGGACGTCACGAGGAGCGTGACGAGGATGGACAAGGCGAGCGCCCCGTCCCGGAGCCAGGGAAGCCCGACGAATGGCGCCAGCGTCAACGGAGCTACGTAGGTCGGCAGTGCGAGAGCAGCGTGCGCGATCGCGACCGATGCGCTCGCGATTCCGAGCTGACGACGCGCGACGCGAGCCTTCACGGCGAGCTCGGGCGCGGCGAGGCGCGCGAGGGGCGACATCGCGAGCGAGAAGAAGAGGAGCGCGATCGCCGCGCCGCCGGTGGCGCGGGCGAGCGCGTGGCCGGGCGAGGCCGTCGTCGCGAGCAGCAGCGCGACGAGCATGCTCGCGAGCGCAGGAAAGAGCGCGAACACCGTCACAGCGACCTCAGAAACGCTTCGAGCGCTTCGAGCGCGTGGACATCGAGCTCGCGTGTGTGCCCGTGTCGGTCCGCTCGGTTCTGCTCCGTGAAGACCTCGCGCAAGCTCCGTGCGCGCGCGTCGTAGAGATAAGGAGCGCTCGCACCGACGCCGCGCAGCGAGGGAACGTCGAGCAGGCGCCCTTCCGTTCGCGTCGGCGCGTCGGGAAACACGGCCTCGATGGCGTGCAGGCCGAGCGAGGTGAAGGCGGGCGGAGCGTGACAAGCCGGACATCCCGCATCGAAGAAGACGCCGAGCCCCTCGCGTTCCAGCGCCGGATCGCGACGCGCGTCCGTGGGCGGCAGGGGCTGCGTGCGCAGCCAGGCCTCGATCGTCGCGCCGCGATCGCCCGCGCTCTCGCGATATCCGCGGTACTCGGTCTGCGCGACCTCGTGCAGATCGCGAATGCGCGGATAGCTGCCGTCGCGCAGGTAGGGCGAGGTGCCGGCGAGCCCACGCACGTCGAGCGTCGGCGCCGCGATGCGGCCTCCGATGTTGTTCGACGCGCCGTCGGTGCCGCCGTGCAGATGGCAGCTCTGACACGACACGCCTGCGCGGGTGGCTTCGTAGAAGGCGCGCTCGCCGAAGCGCAGCTGCAGCGCGTCGCGATCGGAAGCGAGCAGGTCGGCATCCGAAGGCGCGAGCGCGATCGTCCTCACGAGCTCCCCGCGCGGCGAGAGCAGGGCGAGCCCTCCGCTCGAGGGTGAGCTGACGACGAGCGAACGATCGGCGAGCTCGACCACCGAGAACGGCGCCGAGAGACCGAGCCGCGCCGTGTCGATCACCCGCGGAGACGGCCCGCCGAGCTCCTCGATCTCGTCGGTCCCGGCGAACGCGATCCACGACGTGCCGCGGGGCGTGCGAGAGATCCCGAGCGGGCTCGCGCCGCGATCGACGTCCCCCGCGTGGTCTTGGCGCTCGGTGCGCCAGGCGGTGAGGTGATCGTCTCGCAGCGCGAGCGTGCGCGGATCGAACGATGCGATTCGATCCTGCACGAAGTGGTTGCCGAGATTCGGACGGGCATCGCTCGCGTAATCGGCCAGCGCGACGAAGACCGCGCCCTCGTCCGCGGTGAGATGCACGGCCGGCGTCGAGAGCGCGCGGCGGGCCAGCAGGGATCCGTCCGCGTCGAGCGCGAGGATCGCGGCCGGGCTGCGCGTCGCGAGATAGACCCTGGCGTCGCTCGCCACGAGGAAGAGCGGCTCGCCCTCGAACGAAGTGCGCTGTCCGGTCTCGAGATTCTCGACGTCGTGCGGATGGGCGACGAGCGTGCCGGCGATCGCGAGCGCCGGTCCGATCTCGCGCGTCGTCCTAGCCCTCGCCGCATCGAGGCGCAGCAGACGAGCATCCCAGCGATGAGCCACGCGGAGCGCCCCGTCGTCGTCGATCGCGCAGTCGGTCGGCCCGTCGAGCGTCTCGATGCGCTCGCCCTCGCCGCCGATCGCGATCACGACGACCTCATCCGTCTCTTCGCTCGGCACGCATGCGCGCGATCGATCCGGCGAGAGCCGCAGCCAGCGCGGATGCGCCAGGGGCGTCGCGGCGATCATCGATCGGTCCGACCCGCTCCCGTCCACTTCGAGGGTCGCGATCGTCTGGTGTCCCTGTGGCGCTCCGTCGCGGCGCGGGTCGTAGTCGATCCGGAAGACGCCGTGGCCCATGCCCTCGGCCTCGATCCACGGCAGGCTCGGCCCGAACCGCACGCGCACGTGCGCTCCGTCGGCACGCACGAAGAACGTCTGCGGACGGTCCGTCGAGACGAGCCCCGGCGCGATCGCCGGGCTCGCCTCGAGCGCGCGCCGATCGGCGAGGTGCTCCATCGGGCTCGCGAGCCCCTCGGTCTCGGCGATCGCGCGCGCACGCATCGCCAGGTCTCGAACCGGCACGACGAGAACGAGCGCCAGGACGAGCGCAACGCTCGATCGCGACCACGAGAGGGAAGCCGGGCTCCACCCGAAGGCTCGCGCCGCATTCACGATCATCCACGCCGTCGCGTACGACGCGGTGAGCCCGACGAAGCCGGTCACCCGCGCGAGCGCCGCGATCACGACGGCTAGCACGAGCGTCGCTAGGTCCGAGGCGGGCTCCTTCACCGAAGTGGGAGGATAGTCGCTACTGTCGCGTCATGGCGGGCGAGGTCGAGATCGAGATCACGGGGCGCGGCGTGCGCTTCGGCGTGGTCGTCGCGCCACGTGCGAGCCGCGAAGCGGTGCTCGGCGTGCACGACGGCGCGCTGAAGATCGCTCTGACCGCACCTCCCGTCGACGGAGCCGCCAACGAAGCGCTCGTCGCGTTCCTCGCGCGCGCGCTCGGCGTCGCCAAGCGAGACGTGCGCATCGCGTCCGGCCAGACGGGGCGGCGCAAGCGTCTCGAGGTGGATGGTGCGAGCGCCGAGGCCGTTCGCGCGCTGCTCTGATCGTCTGTCATCGCATCGAGCGATCGCGACCTGCGCCGATGACAGACTGTCATTCGTCGTGAGCCTCGATCTCGCGATCTCCCGCAGATCCGGCCCATCGGAACGCGGCACGAACCCTGCTCCGTGTCTCGACGTGTTGCAGCTCTTCGGTCTCACTCGCCTGCAGGTCGGCCTCTGGTCGGCAGCGATCCTGGTCATTCTCGGTCTCGGTACCGCTGTCGCGGATGCGATGGTCGAGACCGACGCCGAGCGCCTCGAAGAGGTCTCGCGCGTGCTCTCGCGCCCCGATGCGAACGGCCGGATCGACGGCCTCCTCGCGTGGGCCGATCCCTCGCGCGAGCCCGTCTACGTCACGGTCGGCCGTGGGCGACGCCGCATCGACGACGGCGCCGATCTCTCCGACGCGCTGCACGAGGCGCTCGCACCCCTCGATCACGACGGCTCCGTCGAGATCGTGCAGAACGAGGTGAACGTCCAGGGCGAGACCGGCACGGTGTCGATTGGCGCCAGGACGGACGGCGAGCGCGTGGATGTCACACTCACGTTGCACCGCGAAGGCCAGGGCTGGCTCCTCTCCGGCGTACGCGCTTACTGATCTTCGGAGACGGTTTCGGTGCACGGGAGCGCCCCGAGCGTGTAGTCTCGATCGTCTCCACGAATGCTGGATCCGATCGCCACGCACGCGACGAGCCGACGCTTGTTGTGCCTCGAGGACGACCCGTTCGTTCAGCACGCCGTGCGCCGCGCACTGGCGGACTTCGACGTGCTCGTGATCGAATCGGTCGCCGCCGCCCGCGCGTTGATCGCCAACGAGTCCTTCAGCGGCTGGCTCCTCGACATCAACGTCGCCGACGGCTCGGGCCTCGACTTGCTCGCGTGGGCGCGCGAGCGCGGGGATCAGACGCCGGCGCTCGTGATGACCGGGCTGCTCGATCGCGAGCCCGTCAACGTCGCGCAGTCGCTCGGCGCCGAGTTCCTCTACAAGCCGTACTCGGCCACCAACCTGCGATCGTTCGCGGCGCGCTCGGTCGCCGCGCAGGCCGAGCCCGATCCTCGGGCGCAGCGAGTGGAAGAGCTGATCGTGCGCGCGTCGTTGACCAAGCGCGAAGAGGCCATCATCCGCGCAGTGGGACGCGGTGTGGAGCGACCGAATCTCGCGGAAGCGCTGGGCGTCTCCGAGAACACGGTCAAGACACTCGTGAGGCGGCTGCTCCTCAAGACCAAGCACCGCGATCTCGCGCACGTCTATCGCGACCTGGTCAGTCCGACGCCCCGCTGAGCTGCTCCGGAGCTCAGCCGCCGCTCTCGGTCCAGTGTGCCTCGACCCAGTTCTCCACTTCCTGGAGCGGGTCGCGCAGCGCGGTCGCGAGTGGCCAGAGGCGCACCATCTCCTGGTCGAGCACGTGCGTGTGCACGCTCAGCTCGATCTCGAGCTCTTCGTTCTCTCTCTCGAGACGCTGGCGGAGCTCGCCGAGCTGCGACTCGACCTCGTCGCACGCGGTGCTCTTCTGACGGAGCTCTTCTTCGACGGCCGCGAGCTCCCAGAGCAGCGCGTCGGCTTGTCCTTCGGTCGTCCCACCCAGCTTCACGCCGCGGCGCGCGGCATCGCGACGTTCCGCGAGATCGTCGCGACGCTGCGCGAGCAGCGTGAGATCCCCGCGACGCTTGCTGAGCTCGGCGGCGAGCTCGTCGATCGTCTTGCCGAGCGTCGCGCGGAAGTCGCGCGCCCGCTCGGAGAGAGACTCGACCGCCTGCTGGTGCATGCGCGCCGTACGCACCGACTCCTCCAGATGCTCGAGGGAGCGCTCGGCGAGCGCCATCGACTTCACGATGTCGTCGGGCGGCATCGCACTGCCCGCGAGCGTCTCGACGTAGGTTCGGATCGCTTCGAAGCGCTCGCGCCACCGACGCGCGCCGGAAAGGCCCGTCGACACGCCCTGAGCCTGGAGATCGATCGCGGCCGCGGGCTCCTCGACCTCGACGTCGATCTCGAGATCGTCGTTCGGCGCGACCGGGATCGCGGGCCGCATGTACTCGGCCGTGATCGGGCGGCTCGATCCGTCGCTCGGATACTCGGCGTACTCGCTCGGCGCCGCCGGCGGGAGCGTCGCGTCACTGCGTCGCGCGTCGTCCGGCACGTCGATCGCCTGCTCGGTCGTCGGTGTGCGATCGCTCGCGGGCGCATCACGCGCGGGCGCGATCGGGACCGGAACGTCCTCGTCCTCTCCGCGCGTGGCGAGCGAGTCGTCCTCGTTGAGCCCGCCCCAGGAGAGCACGGGACCGAGCAGCTCGCGCGTGGCCCGCAGCTCGTCGAGGAAGTGGAACGCGTCGCGGAAGCGCTCGTCGGGGTTCTTCTGCAGACACCGCAGGATGAACGCCTCCATCGGCCCCGGAACGTCGGCCTTGCGCGCGGTCGGCTTGAACGGCGTCTCGGTGACGTGCTTCACGAGCAGATCGCCGGGGTACTCGTAGTCGAACGGCAGCGCGCCCGTGACGAGCTCGTAGAGGATGACGCCGAGCGAGTAGAGATCGGCGCGCCCGTCGATGTTCGTCGACTGGATGTACTCGGGCGCGATGTAGCCCGGCGTGCCGAAGATCTGTTGGCTGCCGGTGAGCGACGGCGCGTCCGTGATCTTCGCGATGCCGAAGTCGAGGATCTTCAGGAAGTCCGATCGATCGCGCAGCGTGACGAGGATCATGTTCTCGGGCTTGAGATCCCGGTGGATGACCCCCATCTGGTGCGCACGCGCGAGCGCGCTGCCGGCCTGCTCCGCGATGTCGAGCGCGCGCAGCGGCGTGAACGGGCCTGCGCCCATCGCCTTCAGCAGCGACTCGCCCGCGATGTACTCCATCACGAGATAGACGAGCCCGTCCTCGCTCTCGCCGAAGTCGGTGATCTCGACGATGTTCGCGTGGTTGATCCGATTGACGGCGCGCGCCTCGCGGATGAAGCGATCGCGCTGCACCGGATCGGTCGCGAGATCACGGCGAAGCGTCTTGATCGCCATCAGGCGATCGATGAGCACGTGGCGCGCGAGATAGACGCTCGACATGCCTCCGGTACCGAGGCGCTGGATCAAGCGGTAGCGACCGCCGATCGTTCGGCCGATGAGCGGATCGCGGCCGATGCGATCGTGCGTCGTCATGAAGGCCCGAGGCGTCGGAGACGCGTTTCCATCAGGGAGCGTCGACGTTCGCGTCCACGTCGGCGTCGGACGAGGCGTCCGTTCCGCCGTCCGAGCCCGCATCGATCGCGAACGCATCCGTGCCCACGTCCGCGTCGAGCGCACCCGTGTCGACCGAGAACGCATCGACGTCGGCGTCGCGGTTCGCATCGATGGCCGCATCGACTGCGGGCGCGACGAACGCGTCGACGTCCGCGTCGACCGCGGGCCCGCTGTCGGGGCTCGTCGAGCACATCGTGGAGCCCGGAGCGCGGCAGAGACCGCGGGCGCCGGTGCCCACCTTGCACAGGCAGAGCAGGCCCGAAGCGCAGTCGCCGTCGATCTGACAGACCTGCCCGTCTCCTTGCCCACAGGCCTGCATCTGGACCGCCCCGACGAGAACGAAGCAAAACGCGGCGAGATGACGAGGGATCATGGCGACCTCAGGTGACTCCGAAAGAAGGCGGGCGAGGATACAACCCTGCCGGTAGGAGGGCCAGCTTCCCAGACAGCGTTCCCGGCGCCATGCTCAAGCGTCGTGCTGGTCACGGTGCTCGCCGTCGGAGGAGTCGCTTCGGCCGCGCTCGCGGTCTGGTCGAGCCGCGCCGCGCGCGGACCGATCGAGGACGGGACGCGACGGCGGACGATCGGCGAGCTGGGCGAAGGGCGTTTCTGCGTGCGCGGGCGCGTGGTGCCGTTCGAGACGGTGCCCAGCGAGGTCGACGGCGCGCGCTGCGTGTTCATCCTGCGCGCCTCCGTCGATCCGGCGCAGGGGCTCTTGCGTGAGGTGGCCCACGAGCTCTCCGCGTTTCCGTTCCGCGTGGAGGACGGGACCGGATCGATCGAGATCGATCCGCAGCGCGTGATCGTGGACGCGCCCGCTGCGCACGGCGACGCCGGCCTCGTGGTCGAGCAGCGTGTGCGCGCAGGAGAAGAGGTCGAGGTCGTGGGACGCTTCCGGCCGTGTGCGCGAGGCTCGGCGCCCTATCGCGGCGGCGGGCCGCTGCTCGAGCCGGTGCCGGACGACGACGATCCGCCTCGCGTGTCGCCGAGCCTCGAGCGGCTGGATCCGGGCGTGGCATCGCGCCCCGAGGTCGCGATCGCGCGGGCCGCGTCCGTCGCGGTGCTCGGCGCCAGCGTGATCCTCGGCTGGCTCATGGGATGAGACGCGTTCTGCTCGCGCTCGCGCTGACGAGCGGCGCGCTCACTCACGCGCAGATCGCGCTGCCGGTCGATCGCACGATCGCGTCGCTGACCTCGCCCGACGCGCGCGTGCGCCGGGCTGCCGCCGAGAGGCTCGCGCTCGAAGGAACGCACGATCGTGTCGCCGAGCCGCTGCGGGTAGCGCTGGAGCACGAGGCCGTGCCCGAAGCGCTCTCGGCGATGATCGGTGCGCTCGCGCGGCGCGCCGACGAGAGTGATCTGCCGGCCCTCGAGGCGGTCTGGGATCGCGGCTCGGCCACCGATCGCCGGCACGTCGTGATGGCGCTCGACGCGATCGAGAGCGATGCGGCGCTGCCGCTCTTGCGCGCGCATCTGGGCAGCGAAGGCGTGAGTGCGCGTGCGTGCGCCGCGCTCGTACGCACGCCGGACCGCGTTCGCTGGCTCGCCGGAACCCTCGAGGACACGGCCGTGCGCGATCACGTGGTGTCGTGTCTCGCGTCGGCGCCGCCCTCCGAGGCGCGCGATGCGGCGCTCGTTCGCGCGGGGTTCATGCTCGAGCCGACGAGCGCGCGCGAGGTGCTGGCCGCGCTCGCACGCGTCGACACGTCGATCGAGGCGGCCATCTCGCTCGCGACGAGCGCGCTCGAGCGGGGGGACGCGGGTCTCGAGCCGGCGGCGTTGGCGCTGCTCGCGCGTCATGCGCCCGAGCGGCTGCCGGTAGAGCGCTGGCGATCGCCGCTCGACGGTGACGACGATCGCGAGGCCTCCGCGGTGCGCGCGCTGCTCGTGCTCGCGCCGGTGCTGGCCGACGAGGCGATGGCGCGGATGCGCGCGCGCGACGGGACGGCGGCGCGACATGCGCTCGCCGTCTTGCTCGATCGCGACGATCCGCGCGACGCGATGCGCATCGCCGCGTTCGTGGACGAGGAAGCGACACGCGCGGCTGCGCTGGATCGGCTCGCCGCGATCGACGGAGGGGCCGAGGTGCTCGCGACACTGACGCCCGCGGGCGACGTCGATCTCGCGCTCGCGCTCGCGGGGCCGACCGGCGCGGCGCGAGACGCGCTGCTCGCACGCACGTCGGACGTCGTGATCCGAGCGCTGATCCATGCGATCGGACGACCCGATTGCGCCGCGACCGGCGGTCTGACGGGTGCGGTGTGTCTCGCGCTCTCACCGGACGGCGCGGCGTCGGCGATCGAGCTGCTGCGGACGGAGCGCGACGATGCGATCGTCGGCTGGCTCGCGCTCGCGGCGCACGGAAGCGCGATCGACGCGGCGACACTGAGCGCACTGCTCGACGACGAAGGGACGCGCGCGGCCGCGATCGCGCTGGTCCCCGCGAGCCTGTCCGCCGCTCCGCCGCGCGATCGTCGCGCGTGGATCTCGCGTCTGATCGTGATGACGCGCGACGGCGACGAGGTCGTGCGCGCCGAAGCGACGCGCGTGCTCGGCGCAGCCCATCCAGCGCTCATGCTGCGCGCCCTCGAAGATCGCTCGGCGCAAGTGCGTCTCGTCGCTGCGCGAGCGCTCGGAGCGAGCACCGATCCCCGCGTCGTGGGTCGCATGCACGCCGAAGAAGACCCGCGTGTGCTGTCGGCGCTGCGCGGGGAGCCGATCGCGACCGCGCCCTTGCCGCTTCACGTGCGCGTGGTCGATCACGATGCGTCCGAGACGGGCCTCGCGCGTGTGACGTTCTTCCTCGCGGATGGCCGGAGCCTGCGTCTGGCGCCGTGCCACGGGTCGATCGTGCTCTTCGGCGTGCCCGACGCCCCCGCGATCGTGCAGCTCGCCACGACAAGCCGGCATTGACCCTCGGGCCTCGATCGAGGCAGTCTGCCGGATCGATGGATCGTCGGCTCACCCCTCCGGCCCCTCCCGTCCGCGGGCGCGACGCCCGCTCCCGTCCGGGTCCTACGTGGTGAGCACTCCCGCGGTCGCGATGGATCGCGCGGAGGAGCCGAGCTTCGAGAGCGCGCTCGCGCGTCTCGCGGAGATCGTGGAGGCGCTCGAGAAGGGTGATCTCCCGCTCGAGCGATCGCTGGCGCTCTTCGAAGAGGGCGTACGTCTGTCGCGCCTGGGCGCCGAGCGGCTGGAGAACGCCGAGCTGCGCGTCGAGCAGCTGCTCGCGGGCAACCAGACCAAGCCCATGCCCCTCGATCCGAACGTTTCGAAAGCCTCCAAGGAGCCGTGATGACTGTTGCCCTCGAGATCGCCACGCCGTTCGCCGACTTCTCCGAGCTCTCCGACAACTTCGCCCAGCGCGTCGACAACGAACGCCTGATGCTGCCGTACGGCGAGCCCGTGACGGAAGGCGAGTGGGTGACGTTCACCGTCCTCTTCTCCGACGGATCGACGGCGCTCTCGGGCACGGGCAAGTGCCAGGGCAGCTACGACAACGGCGAAGAGCATCCGCCGGAGTACCGGTACGACATCGTCGTGGAGCAGCTCTCGCTGGAAGGAACGGCCGAGGTGATGTTCGAGCGTCTGCTCATGGCGCGCACGAGCATGACCGGCGGCACGAACGCCGAGCCCGCCACCGGCGAAGTGTCGATCGACGAGCTCGAGCAGCAGCACGCGGCCAAGCAGGCCGAGGCCGTGCCCGACGCGCTCGACTCCGTGGAAGCCGATCTCGACGCGGACGATGGAGGCTTCGGCGAGCCCCAGGCGACGGCCGTCGCGCACCTCGACGATCTCGTCGCCGAGTCCGCGGTGCGATCCGAGCCGCCGCCGGCGCCGAGGGCCGCTCCCGCAGCGCCGCCGCGTCAGGCCACTGCGGCCGCCGCGTCCAAGCCACGCCCCGGCATCGCGAGCGCGCCCGCCGCACTTCCTTCTCCGCACACGTTCAACGGCGAGGTCCTCACGCGTCCGACGCTTCCCGCGGCGTGGAGCCCCGAGCCGGAGCCGCGTCCCGAGGCCGCGACCTCGAGCGGTCACTTCGACTACGGCCGAGGCGGCTTGCCCAAGCCCGCGCATCCGCCGCGTCCCGAGCTCGCCGCCGAGCATCGCGTGGCGCTCGCGCCCGGCCCGGGTCGCCCTGCCCGTCGGCTCGCCCCGAGCGGGCCGACCACGACGCCGCCCCAGCAGGGGGACGACGACGGCCAGTTCGACATCCCGGCCGAAGAGCCCTGACCTGGATCTTGGCAGAGGCGACGGCTATAACTCCCTCGTGTCCCGGTCCGTCGTCCTCTTTCTGCTGCTCGTGGGCGTCGCATGCGTCGGCGTCGGCGCCTTCGCGTCGACCGACGACGCCGTCGCGCAGGAAGAGGCCGTGCCGGCGAGCGATCACACGATCATCGTGGTGCACGTCGTGCGAAACGGTCATCCCGCGCCCGGTCGCGTGACGGTTCGGGACGACGACGGCCACGAAACGTCGTGCGAAGTGGACGACTCCGGGGAGTGCGAGCTGGTCGGCGTCAGCGCGGGGCGGCACTTGGTCGAAGCGAACGGGCCCGACGGCACCGCGTCGGGCGCCCGCGTGATCATGGTGCCGGAGGACGGCAAGGTCTCCTTGATCGTGCAGCTCCCCGCGCCTCCCGCGGCCGATTGAGCCGGTCGAGATCCGCCGCTGAGCCGCTCTGTCCCTCTCGCGCGTCTTCGTCTCCGAGATGCGTGCGCGTGCTGACGATCTGCTGTGCGAACGCGCGCAGCGTGAGCCGGCCCGTGCCGCGCATGGTCGCAAGCGTGCGAAACAGCGCACGATCCTTGCGGCTGAGTTTGTGCTAGCCGCAGCGAATGGTGTATGAAGCTCGCGCGCCACGGAGCGTGCACGTCACGGCCATCGAGGAGCCCCGGATGCGAACTGTCTTCACGCGATCGATCTCGTTCTGGCTGCTCACGGCAGTACTGAGCACTCTGCCCCTCGCTGCATCTGCGCAGTCATTCGACGAGTTCGACGACGAGTTCGACGATCGGCAGCGCGGTGACACGTCGACGACGACGACCACCACGACGGCCGTCGACGAGACGCCGACGGAGACGACGTCGAGCACGACGACGACCACGGCAGTCGAGACACCGGCCGTTTCACGCGAGCGCGCCCGCACGCCGGACGACAGCTACACCGCGTCGCGCGGAGATCTCCTGCACGGCGTCGGCCCCGCGGGCTGGCGTCGTCGTCGCTTCACGCTTCACAACAGCTGGGGCGGCGCGGTCGGCGGTATCCACGTCGTGGACGCAGGCTCGGGCCCCTCGCAGTCGTTCCGCGTCGGGCTCCTGACGAACTTCTTCATCCAGAACAACTGGCTCGTCGCGGGCGATCACGACCAGCACATCGGCGGCGCGCTCTCGCTGAGCTGGACGCCCTTCGACTTCCTCGAGATCTTCGGCTCGATCTCGAGCTCGGCGAACTCGAACAACATGGAGACGCCCGGCCTCTTCCAGGTGCTCGGCGACTCGCTCATCGGCGTGAAGGCGTACGCCGAGGTCATCCCGGGCCTCACGCTCGGCGGCGACGTCTCGGTCGCGCTCCTCAACACGGTCGGCGACATCGGTCTGGTCGCGCGCTCCACGAGCTTCGGCGTCCGCCTGAACGGCGCCCTCGACATGCGCGCCCTACAGGGCGTCGAGTTCCCGATGATCGCGCGCATCAACGCGCAGTACTGGTTCGATCAGTCCGCGATGCTCACGAACGACGTCGAGAACGCGCGCTACAACGCGCTGCCGACGACGGGCCCGGACGCGCGCATGCCTCCGCAGAACGAGGACCGTCAGCTCCTCTCGCGCGTCGAGCGCTTCGCGCTCGGCATCAACCGCACGGACTTCATCAACCTCGGCATCGGCCTCGAGTTCCCGATCGAGATCCCGATCCACGACCTGCCGAACTTCCTCATCACGCCGATCGTCGAGTGGACGGTGGGCATCGCGGTCAACAGCCGCAGCTACAACTGTCTCTTCATCCCCAGCTCGACGGGCAGCAGCACGCCGCGCGCGGGCGAGGACGGATGCATCGCGCACCAGGGCTTCGGCAGCTACCCCAGCACGCTGACGCTCGGCGTTCGCATCCAGCCGCCGGGTGACTTCCGCGGCCTGGCGATCACGCTCGCCGCCGACATCGGCACGACGGGCATGAACACGTTCGTCCACGAGCTCGCGCCGAACGCGCCGTACAACGTCATCCTCGGCGCGTCGTACGCGTTCGACGGTCTCGACGTGGAGCCCGAGGTCCGCGAGGTCTCCGTCGACCGCGTGGTCGAGCACCAGATCCCGCCGCCGCCGCGCGGTCGCGTCATCGGCACGATCGTCGAGCAGGGCACGACGAACGCGGTCGCCGATGCGGTCATCTCGTTCCCGGGGCGCGACCTCACCGCGCTCGCGGGCGGCGCCGATGGCCACTTCACCACGTACGAGCTCGATCCGGGCGAGGTCGCTCTCGCGATCCACGCGCCGCTCTTCAACGACGGCAGCTGCACGGGCACGATCGCGGCCGAGGGTGGCGACGTGAACGTCACGTGCGAGCTCGTCGCGCTCCCGCGCCTCGGCTCGGTGCTCGGTCACGTCGTCGGCGACTCGGGCGGCGCGGTCGGCGGCGCGACGGTCACCGTCACGGGCCCCGCGGGCTTCACGATCGTGACGAGCCCGTCGGGCGACTTCTCGCGTCAGGATCTGCAGCCCGGCACGTACACGGCGCGCGTCGAAGCGGAGAACTTCCTCATCACGCAGGCGACGTTCACGGTCACGGCACGCGAGCAGGCGACGCCGGAGATCACGCTCATCGCGCGCCCGCGCACCTCGCTCGTCCGCGTCAGCGCGCGCGAGATCACGATCCGCCGCCAGATCAACTTCGTCACCGACAGCGCGGAGATCGTCGCCGACAGCGACGCGCTCCTCACCGAGATCGCCGACGTGCTGCTCCGCCACCCGGAGATCACGCGCATCGAGATCCAGGGCCACACGGACAACCGCGGCAACGCGGCGCACAACCAGGACCTCTCGCAGCGCCGCGCCGAGTCGGTTCGCGACTGGCTCGTGGCACACGGCGTCGACAGCAGCCGCCTCGAGCCGCACGGCTACGGCGACACGAACCCGGTCGCGCCGAACATCACGGCGAGCGGCCGCGCGCGCAACCGCCGCGTGCAGTTCATCATCACGGCCCACGCCGACTGATCAGAACCGAAAGCGAGTGAAGGAAGAGGCGCCCGAGACCCGGGCGCCTTTTCTTTTCCGTCGCAGCCTGTCGTGATGCGTCACGCGATCTGGCTCGCCTTGCTGCTCGCCTACGACGACCCTCGATCCGCCCCGAGCGCGAGCGCCCTTCCGGCGTGACGATCACCACCATCAACGGCGGGCTCGAGTGCCACATGCCCGGCGATGCGCGGGTCGCCAACCGCATCGCGTTCTACACGCGCTACACCGGGCTGCTCGGCGTGAGCGCCGGCAGCGACGTCGACTGCGCCACGATGCAGCCCTTCTGAGGCGATTCGCTCGCGCGGGGCGGACTGTCCGCCGAAGCGCTCCACGATCCTCCACGAATCCGCGTGGCACGCGCGATGCGAACGTGGCCCGCATGCGTCTCCTCCTGCTCGCCCTCGTGATCCTCGGATCGGTCGCTCACGCCTCGGCGGAGGATGGCGAGCCCGGCATGCTCGTGCTGCGCGTTCCGCCCGGCGCGCCGATCGCGCGGCACCACGTGGTCCGCGAGGTGACGTTTGTGATGCGCGTTTGGGTGCTGCGAGGCTCGGGCCCGGCGCATGCCCGCGTGCTCGCGCCGCTCTCCATCACGATCTCCGGCGACGCCGACGACGCGATCGACGCGCTCCAAGAGCGAGCGTTCGCGCTACACGCCGACGCCGTCGTCCACGTTCGCGTCGAGCACGGGCCTCACGGCGAGGTCGTGGCCCACGGCACGGCCGTGCGCTTCGGCTGAGCGATCCGGCTGAGCGCTCAGGGGCAGCCGAAGCGCGAGCAGATGCTCAGGCCCATGAAGCTGCAGCAGTTCGAGCCCATCGGGCAGTCCACGTCGGTGTGGCAGAGCGGAGCGCCGCCCATGCAGTTTCCCGCCGCGCACATCGCGCCTGCCGCGCCGCCCGTGAGCGCCCCGCAGCACGACTGACCCGTCGCGCAGTCTTCGGGGCCATCGCACGTCAGCGTCGCGCCGCCCATGCACGCGCCCGGAGCCGCGCACGCCTGCGAGATCATCATCCCGCCCGCGCCGCGCGTGATGCAGCACGTCTCCGTGCCCGTGCAGACTTCCGTTCCGCACATGATGCCCATCGTCGTGCCGGAGTCGCTGCCGCCCGTCGCGGTGCCCGCATCCGGGCGCGTGCGACCGCCATCGGGACGCGTGAAGCCGCCGCCGTCGGGGCGCGTGAACGGGCCCGTGTCGAACGGCGTGACCATGCCGCCATCGATTGGCGGCGTCGTGCCCGTGTCGCCGATCGGAACGATCGACGAGTCGCGACCGTTCGATCCATCGGGCAGCACGATGCCGGAGTCCGCGCCCGGATCGAGCGTCGTGTCGGTCCCGCATCCCGCGAACACCGAAGCACCGGACAGAGCCACCATCATCAAGCCAAGGCGTGCGACCCGCGTCATGCGCGGTATCGTAGACGAACGCGCAGTGAGGCGGAATAGGCGCTTTCTCACCGTGCGCGAAGTGCGTGCGGCTCCTACAGTGGCCGCCTGATGAGCGTGTTGCCCGAGCGCTTTCCACGGCTCCGATCCCTGCCTCACGTCTCGCTCGGAACGTTTCCCACGCCGCTCGTGCGCTCGGGTCACCTCACCGACGCGCTCGGCGGCGAGGTCTGGATCAAGCACGACGATCGGACGGGCGTCCGATACGGCGGCAACAAGGTGCGCAAGCTCGAGCGTCTGCTCGCCGACGCGCTCGAGCGCGGCTGCGACACGATCATCACGACGGGCGCGGCGGGCTCGCACCACGTCCTGGCGACGGCGACGTACGCGCGGCCGCTCGGCCTCGAGGTGCACGGCGTGATGGTCGCGCAGAAGAAGACGCCGCACGTCGAAGCCACGCTGCGCGCGACGATCGCGGCCGGCGCCGAGATCCACCCCGTTCCGGTGCACGTCGCGGTCGCGCCCGCGATCGCGGCGCTCGTGCTGCGGATGCGCGCGCGCGGACGAAAGCCCTACGTGATCGGCCCGGGCGGCTCGGAGGTCGCAGGCGTCATCGGCTACGTGGAGGCGGGCCTGGAGCTCGCCACGCAGCTGCTCGAGCACAAGGCCGCCGAGCCCGACGCGATCTACGTGGCGCTCGGCAGCGGCGGAACGCTCGCCGGGCTCGCGCTCGGGCTCGCCGCGGCGGGCGTGATGACGCCGATCGTCGGAGTGCGCGTGACGCCGAAGGGCATGGTCCGACGCGCGTGGCTCTCTTCGCTCGTGCACGGCGCGAGCGAACGACTGCGATCGTTCGACGATCGCTTCCCGGACGTCGCCGAGATCGCGATGGCGAACTTCACGATCGACGACTCGGAGATCGGCAAGGGCTACGGCGTGCCCACGCCGAGCGGGCGCGAAGCGGGAAGGCTCGCGCACGACGTCGGAGGCCTCGAGCTCGACCCGACCTACACGGAGAAGGCGTTCGCGAGCCTCGTGGCCGCAGCGCGCGGGCCGCGTCGTGGGCGGCGCCTGCTCTTCGTGCACACCCTCTCGAGCGTGCATCCCACGCCGAGCGACGCGCCCCTTCCCGCGCACGTCGCGCGTCTGCTGACGTGATCACTGCAGGAGTGGTCCGCGGAGCAGACCCGACACAATTGTGTCGGCCCGGCGCGCCGAGCACTCCACCAGTGATCTACTCCCCGCTGGCGGCGGCAGGCTCGGAGACGGTCGCGCTCGTGGTCGGGATCGATCCACCCGATGCGGGCGGCGTGGCGACGTAGGCGCTGAGCACGACGCGCACGCGTGCCGTCGGCGACGGCGTGCCGTCGGGTGGAATCGGATCGGCGAGCGAGACACGCGAGGCGTCGAGCCCGCCCGCGACGAGCGCATGCACCACCGCGGAGCCGCGCGCCGGTGCGAGATGCGTGACGTCGGCGTTCGTCGCGGAGTCGATCTCCACGCGAGCCGGCCCGTCCGGATACGACGCGACGAGCGCAGCCAAGCGCGCGAGACGGCCAACGCCTGTGCGGCTCAGGCGTGTCGTCGTCCCGTCGAACGCGCCATCGAGCTCGATGCCGACGCCGCGCTCGAGGCGAATCGTGTGGAAGCCCTCGCTCTCCGCCGCCTCGATCAACGACGCGACGCGCGCCGGATCGACGCTCGGGCGCGCTCGCCGTGCCGCTGCGAGCGCAGCGCGCGCCGCAGCGTGCGCAGCATCGGCGAGACGGACCTGCTCGATCGGCGTCGATGCCGCCGACGAGCGCGCGATCAGATCGTCGACCGTCGTGCTCGGCGCGGCGCCCAGCGCGACCGCCGCGGCCGAGAGGAGCCGCGCGCGATCGCGGATCGCTCCCGCCGCGCTTCGCATCTCGCCCGCATCGTCGAGCGAGTCGTGGCGGGCGCGCGCCGGTCGTGCTTCGTCGACCTCGGCCCGGGCGAGCGATCGCGCGCCTTCTTCTCGTGCCGTGCGCGCCGCGACGAGCCGCGCGAGATCGGCCGCGCTGGTCGTCGCCGCCTGCACGAGACCGTTCAGCTCGGTCTCCGCGGCGATCTCGGCGCGCTCGGCCTCGAAACGCTGGGCCTCGATCGTCAGGCGTGCTGCCTCTTCGATCGCCGCCTGGCCGTAGAGGCGCGCGAGCGTCGCGTCGTCTTCGGCCGCGGGAACATCGCCCCGCGCCTCGTCCGCGCGCACGTCGGCCTCGGCGGCGCGCGCGGCCGCCACGAGATCCGGCGCGCGCTCTGCCGCCGCATCGAGATGCAGCGCCTCCAGATCCGCGTGGAGCGTCCCGCTCGCGTGCGAGGCGCCGCCGCAGCCCACGAGC
>CAYSCF010000051.1:25776-29315 GCA_964429305.1 uncultured Sandaracinaceae bacterium
CACGAGCACGAGCGCGAGCACGAGCGAGCGCTTCACGGCGTCCCGTCCGGCGGCGCGAGGCGCGCACGCTCGGCAGCATCGCTCGACGCTGCGGCACGCGCCTCTTGCACCCGCTGCTGCATCGCCTCGGCATCGCGGCGCGCGGCCTCGAGACGCGTCGCGGCATCGGCCCGCGCGCGCCGCCGCTCGAGGAGCGAGATCGTGGCGTCGGCGATGCGCTCGGCGCGCGCGCGGGCGGCCTCGTCTCCGCGCGCGTGATCGCCCTCGGCCCGCGCGATCGCCGCGCGCGCCGCCGCGCCCAGATCCGTCTCGCTCTCGGTCAGCGCGCCCAGCGCCTCGAGGCGCGCCTGCAGCGCCGCTTCGTCGGCCCGCGCGAGCGACGCATACGACGACGCCACGAGCATCGCCGCGATCCACATCCGTCGCATCGCGATCACCCGGTGCGCGGCAGAGCGCGGGCGGCTTCCACGACCAGACGATCGAACGCGCGCCACCACGAGGTCCGCTCCGCGATCTGCGCCGTCCGCAGGTCGACCGCGCGCGCCATCAGCCACGTCGCACGCGACGGCTCGATCGCGAGCTTGGTGCGCATGCGCACGAGCAGCTCGGTCTCCTCCGACTGCTCGATGCTGTCGGCCATCGCCATCCACGCAGCGCAGAGATAGATGAGCTCGCGATCACGCTCCTTCAGCGCCGACACGTCGATCTCGTCCACCGGGATCGGACGGCGCTCCGGCGCGATCACGTCCCGCTCGCCGGGGTTCACGAGGCCGAGCGCGAGCGCCGCCGCGTTGGCCGCCTGGCGCTCCTCCGGCGCGAGCTCGCGATCGGCCCAGGCGACGGACATCATCACCTCGAGCAGGACCTGTCTCGCCTCGATTCCGATCGCGTCGATGGCACTCATGTTGGGCGGCGGGATGATAACACCCCGCGCCCGACACGCTGCTACCCTGTCTCGCGTGACTGCGATCCTCGAGCGCGCGGCGCTCCACCAGACACGCTTCCGGACGCCGGGCATCGCGCCCGACACGCGCGGCGTCGTGCTCGGCAGCAAGGGCGTGCTGCTGTTCAGCTCGCTCGATCGCGTCGTCGCGTTCTTTCGTGCGTACGGCGACGAGGGCTCGCTCGACGAGGTCCTGCCGACGCTCTCCATCCGTCGCGTGACGAGCCCGCTGCGCACGAAGGAAGTGCTCGTCACGCTCGCTGCGGAGTCGAGCTACCGGATGGATCGCATCGCGGCCGTCGCGCGGCTCGCGGGTGGCGAGGCCTTCACGGGCACGACGCGTCACTTCGTGAAGTACCGCGATGCGTCGGCGCCGCTCGGCTACGACGTGGTCTCGCTCGCCGAGACGCCCGCCGACGTGATGCTCCATCACGATGCGTGGCGACAGACGTACAACTTCGAGCGCGAGATCCCGTTCCGCGAGCTCGTGCTGAAGCTGCAGCCCTTCTCGGTGCCGCCGCGCGAGCGCACGACACCGACGCACGTGCTCGTCACGGCCGAGGTCGGTCTCGGGCACGCGATCGTCGGCTATCTGTTCCGCTGGCGCGTGAAGGCGTCGGTGGGCCTGGCCGAGTGGCCGAGCGAGAGCGCGTTCGACGATCGACCGCGCCGGCTGCATCTCATCGACATCGACGAGCCGCCCGCGCGCGTGCTCGCGCTCCTGCGATCGCTGCCGGGCGTGACGGTGTACGAGCCGATCGGGCGACGCTTCGCGGTGGAGCTCGGCTTCAAGCATCCGATCTCGCTCGAGTCGTGCGCGTCGCTCTTCGCCGAGACCAGCCTGACGATGTTCCGCGGCGACGGATCGGTGCTCGTCGTCGATCCCGTGCCGCCGCTCTCGGCCGTGCGGACGCTGGTGCGCGCCGAGCTCGCCCGCGAGGACGCGCGCAACGTGGAAGCGCTCGTGCCCTCGCAGGCCCGGATGGAGCTCGTCGACGTGTCGCTGCGTCTGGCGCCGACGCTCGCGCCGCCGCGCCGCGTGATCGCGTCGATCATCCCGATTCAAGAGCGCGAGTGGCTCAGCAAGATGCTCTATCTGTTGCCGAGCTCGACGCTCGGATCGCTGCGCATGGCGATCACCGAGAACGCGATCTATCTCGTCGATCCGCGCGGCATCGAGACGCTCCCCCTCGGACGCTTCTACTCGGAGGTCGCGGAGCGCATCTACGTGCCCGCGGGGATGTCGCTCGTGCCGGCGGTCTCGCCGAGCGTGCTCTCGGAGCTCGTCTCCGATCGCGGCACGGGCCACGCGTTCTTCGTGCCCGGCGAAGAGCAGCCGCGGCTGATCGAGGCGGACGCGTTCGGTCCCGTCTCGCGCACGGTACTGCGCGACGTCGGCGGCATGCTGGTGCACGCAGACGCTCCCGACCGCCACGACCCGACGCTGCCGCTCGTCGCGTACGGGCCCGAGACGAGCTTCCCGCTCTGGGGCGTCGTCGGATCGAGCGAAGAGAAGAAGGAATAGTGGCCGACACGCCGCGCAAGATGCAGGCGGCGTACGACGCGCTCGTCGGACGCTTCGTGCTGCCGGTGCTCGAGGGCGGCGCGGGCGAGCTCGATCGGCCGATCGGTCCGGGCGCGTACGCGTTCTTCGTCGCGACGAGCTGCACCTCGCCCGAGGTCGACGAGCGGATCTTCGATGCGCTCCATCGCGCGTCGAGCGCGGTCGTGCCCGTCGAGACGGTGCCGTGGCCCTCGCCGGGCGTCGTCGCGCTCGCTGCGGCCGCGCACGATCTTCTCGCGCTCACCGATCCTTCGCTCGACTCCATCTTCTCGCGCGGCGCGCGCAAGACGATCCTCGCGTGGACCGATCGCTGGCTCTCGTTCGTGCCGGCGCCGACGACGCGCGGCGATGCGCTCGCCCGGCACGCGCTGCTGGCGCCGCTGCTCGGCGCGCGCCGCAAGGACGTCGTGCTCAAGACGTGGATGTACACGTATCGCTTCACGGGCCGCGCGGTGCCGTGGTCGAGCGACGTGATGCCGCGCTTCATGCTGCCGCGACAGGAAGAGAAGCTCGCGCGTCTCGTCGATCTCGTCGACGGCGTCGATCAACGCGCGCAGCTCGGTCTGCGCACGCGCCTCGAAGCGCTGATCTCGCGCTCGCCGGTGACCGAGCTGATGACGGTGGCCGAGCGACCGAAGTTCCGCTTCGGCCTCGCCTCGCTCGCGGTGCTCTCGGACGCGGGCCTGCGCGGTGCGATCGCGCGCGAGCTCGCTAGTGGCAACGAGTGGCGCGCCGGCTCGGTGCTCGCGCGCGCGATCACGACGCCGAGCTCGCCCGCCGATGCGAAGCTCGCTGCGATCGCAGTGCGCCTGCTCGTCGAGATGCTGCAGACACGCGCGCTCGAGAGCCGCGACGACGTGCTGCCGACGTCGATGGACGAAGGCGCGCTGCGCTACGCAGCACTGCTGCCCGCGATGCTCGATCATCCGCGCACCCTCGAAGAGATCCGGCTGCTCGACGACGGCGACCGCGCGAAGCTGCAGATGCGCGCCGAGCGGCTGCGACCGCGTCTGACACGCGAGCTGTTCGACG
>CAYSCF010000052.1:0-1441 GCA_964429305.1 uncultured Sandaracinaceae bacterium
GCATCGCCGCCCCCGTCGGCCAGACGTTCGGCGTCGTGTGCGGGGGGGGGGGCGCTGGCGGTGAGAACGCGCGCGTGCGCGGAGACCGCGCGCGAGCACATGACGGGAGCCCTTTCCCGCAGCCCTCCCTCGAGGCCACGGTGAACGAAGCTCGGCGGCAGGTCTTCGGGCTCGGAGGCGCAGCGGCGAGGAAACCGCTTCCTAGTCGCGTACCCTTCCCGAGCCGATCAGCCGGCCCAGTGGTCGTGCACGCTTTCGTTCCTCCACACCGCTGCGGGGCAGCTCCGGAGTCTCACCGGATTCCCTCGGGGCCCATGAGGCACCGACGAGGCGCCCACGGTAGCACGCGGGCCGCTGAGGAAAACGCGGCTCAGAATTTTCCGGTCACGGACAGGAACGTCATCTTGTCGTTCGTCTCCCTCAGACGCGTCGACAGGATGCGCACGAAGTTCCAGAGCACCTCGTAGCCGAGGTCCTTGTCGAGGAAGAGCAGGTCTTCCAGCGCGTCCTTCGTCAGGACCAACAAGCGGCAGCGCTCGTGGACGCGGGCATCCGCGCTGCGCGGGAAGTCGTCGATGAGCGCCATCTCGCCGAACGCCTGGCCGATCCCGAGCACGGCCAGGGCCTCTTCGCCCATGCCGCTCACCTCGCGCGAGATACGGATCTTGCCGTCGAGGATGATGTAGAGCTTGTCGCCCACCTCGCCCTCGCGGAACACGATGTCGCCGAGGCGAAAGCTCTCCTCCGAGCAGATCGACGCCACGCGCTTCAGCCCCTCGGGCCGGATGCCCGCGAAGAGCTGGACTTTCCCCAGCGACTCGACGACGTCGGTCGACATTCCGGCGCCGATGGTATCGGGTCGCCAGCCGCGGCGGAAAGTTTCCTTCATTTCCCCGTGGCAGACTCGAGAGCGATGGCCCGCCGAGCGCCTGCACCCCCGATCGTCATCGCCGTCCGGGCGACGCTCGGGCTCGTCGCAGCGGGCGCGATCGGCATCGCCACCTACGGGCGATTCGTCGTCTCCCGCGCGCCGGCGCACGCCCCGGTGATCGACGGCGACCTCCGCGTCGCCGAGGCGCTCGCTGCCGCGGTCGTCGCCGACTGCACGAGCGATCGCAGCAGCACGCTGCTGCAGCAGAGCCCGCTCGCCACGAGCGGTCGCACCGTGTGGGCCGAGATCGACTGCGGCTTCGAGCGCGAGCTCGGCAGCGGCATCGCCACGCGCGCCGTGCACTTCCCCGAGGTCGGAGACCGCAGCGGCGTCCATCCGACGTGGACCGGCGATCTCGGCTCGATGCACTGCGCCGCGAGCCCGACCCAGACGTGCACCGGCGTCCTCGTCGATCGAAACGACCCCACGCTCAACGAGATCGTTCGCGTGCGCCGGTTCTCGACGGGCGATGGATGGTCCCGCGTCGAAGCGATCGTGCGCTCGCGCTGA
>CAYSCF010000052.1:1541-13068 GCA_964429305.1 uncultured Sandaracinaceae bacterium
GACCGCTCAGAAGACGGTGCCGTCGCTGTCGACGGTGATCGGCGGCGTGCCGTCCTCGCGCTTCTCGCGCGCCGCTTGGCGGCCTGCGGTCCACGTGCCGCCTTCGAGGACGCTCGAGAGTGGGAGCTCTTCGCGTGTCTTGCCGAGCTTCTCGCGCATCGCGATCGCGAGCTCGTCGAGCAGCGCGACCGTCAGGCCGCGCCACTCGACGACGACCTCGTCCGACGGCGCGTGCACCTTCTTCGTGATGCCCGGGTGCTTCGGGACGAGCACGCCGTCGTCGACGAAGAGCCCGCCGTTGCGGTACTCGGCCAGGCCCGTGAGCTCGTCGACGCCGACCACCGTGAGGCCCGCTTGCTCGAGGGGCTCGATCAGCGAGTACGTCAGCCACTGCGAGAGCTTGTGCAGCGGCACGAGCCCCGCCGTGATCGTCGGCCCGCTGATCTTCGAGTGCTTCCACACGTCGCCGAGGTTCACACCGAGCAGCTCGATGCGCCCCGGCCAGATGGGACCGAGGCCCTCGAGGATGACGAACAAGATCCGCCGCGCGGGGAGCTTGCCGTCTTCGGCGCGCGCGCGGCATGCGTCGAACAAGCGTCCGAGCCTCGGCGCTTCGTCCCCGTCGGTCGCGAAGAAGCGCGGCGTCGCGCGCATCGCCGAGCCGAGCCGGCCGAGCAGATCCGCGCGTCCCTCCAGGCCGACGATCGGATTGCTCGTCGACGCCTGGAACGCGCCGCCGAGCTTGAGCCCGTCGAGCCGCTCGAGACCGTCGGCATCCGCGCGATAGGGGCTCTTCTTGTCGCTCGAGAAGAGCCCGTCGACGAACATGTGATAGCTCGCGACCGCCAGGCCCTCGCTGCGCCCGAACACCTGACCCGTGCCTGGCTCGCGATAGCGCCACTCGGGGCCCGCGCCCGCGTCGAGCAGCACGCTGGTGATCGCGAGCGCGAAGCGTGCGCGCGCCCGCTCGTCCGGCGGCAGCGGCGCGATGCGCTTCTCGAAGTCGGCGCGCCTGTCCACGCCGCCGGCCCCGAAATGGTTCCACCGCGAGTGATGCGGAATCTGCAGCGTGGGATACGCGGCGCGCGTGACCGCGATCGTGCGATCGACCGCGCGCTCGAGCGCGTCCATGCGCACCTCGAAGTGATCGAGCTTGCCTGCGAGGCCGAGGTCGAGCAGGTCGCGCGAGCGCGCCCGGATCGTCGAGGGCGAGCGCAAGAATGCGATCGGTCCCTGCGCGTCCGACATGCTGTCGCGAAGCTCCGGCATCGAGGGCCACAGCGTACGACCGATCGCGGCGCGGAACGAGAAAACCCGCCCGGCGAGGAATCAGTGCGTGGCGCGCGAGTCGGTGCGGTGGAACTCGACGCGGCGGTTCATCGAGCGACCCTGATCGGTCGAGTTGTCCTCGATCGGCATCGTCTCGCCGTAGCCGACGGCCGTCATGCGATCGGCCGAGATGCCCTGCTGCATCAGGTACGTACGGACCGAGCTGGCGCGCGCCTGCGAGAGCTCGAGGTTGTGGCGGTCGGCGCCGCGGCTGTCGGTGTGGCCCTGGACCTCGATCGAGATGTCCGGGAAGTCGCGCATGACCTGCGCGACGGTGTCGAGGATCGCGTGGCTCTCGGGGCGGATCGTCGCGCGATCGGTCACGAAGAAGACCTGCTGGTGGATGACGATGCCTTCGCTCGTCACTTCCACGTCTTGGTAGACGCGTGGGCAGCCGTTGTCTGCGGCGAGACCCATCTCGTTCGGGCACGCATCGACCGCGTCGTTGATCTGATCGCCGTCGTTGTCGAGATCCGGGCAGCCGTCGCCGTCCTGGAATCCGTCCATGTCCTCGGGCTCGCGCGGACAGTGATCGCCACCATCGATGATCCCGTCGACGTCGTCGTCCGGATCCGGACAGCCGTCGGTGTCCTGCCAGCCGTCCTGATCTTCGGGCTCGGCCGGGCAGAGATCGTGGTCGTCGTCGATCCCGTCGCCGTCCGAGTCTTGCGTCTCGGGGCAGCCGTCTTCGTCTTGATATCCGTCGCGATCTTCCGGCACGTCCGGGCACTGATCGTCCGGATCGAGGATGCCGTCGCCATCCCGATCGCCCGGGGCGGGCGGCAGCGGCGGCGGCGCGTCGTGCTCGAGGCAGCGCTCGGCATCGGTCATGTGCAGCGCGGCGCGCGCGTTCGGCTCCGCGAGATCGAAGTGCTGCTGGGCGCGGATGGGATCGCCCTGCGCGATCTCGCGCTCGGCGAACTCCAGGTTGGCGCGTGCGACCGCGAGCTCACGCGGCGCGCAGTTGCGAGCACCGTTGCGCTCGGCCTCGTCGACGATCTCGCGCGTGCCAGAGATGCGACCTTGCAGGACGGCGCCCTGCCCGCAGGCCAGGACGAACATCGTGAGGACGGGCCCGGCGAGGCGACGAACGCGCATCAGTGCCCGGAGCTCGATGTGGTGGTGGCCGGAGTCCGGGAGAGATCGGTGCCCGAGACCGATGTCGCCACGTGGCTGCTCGATGCGTGATGCAGATCCTCGCGCATGCGCTCACGCGAGTGGTCGCGCGCCGTCGTCGCGTACTGATGCGCTTCCTGCGCGTAGTGGATCGCGTCCTCGTAGCTGCCGCCGCCCGCCTCTTCCTGGGCCTTGTCGCGATACTCGACGGCCATCCAGTACTCGTACGGCGAGTGCTCGGCCGCGTCGGCGCCTTCGGCCTCGGCCACGATGGAGCTCGCCGAGATGATCTCGGCCGTGTACCAAACGGGCCCGCACCCCGCGATCGCGGAGGCAGCGAAAAGAAAGAGGACGACGCGAAAAAAGGCGTTCAGCACGGCCACCGGTGCGTGGAGGACGCTAACGCGCTGGGGCGCGAGAGGTCAACGATGCTCGACGGTCGGCGCCGTCGCGCGTCAGGCGCTCGCCCCGGCCGTCGCCGATGCGGCGCGAGAGGCGTATTTCTCGGTGCGCTCGTCGTACACGAGCGTCGCCTCGCCGATACCTACGCCGGAGCCCTGCTCCTTGAGCGCGCCCTTCCGCGGCCGATAGCCATCGGTCAGCGGGATCGTCTTGACCACACGCACCAGGCGCGGGCGCTTCGCGACCGGTAGCCGCGAGATCACGTCTTCGGTGAACGCGCTCGGATCGATCGCGCCGCCCTTCGCGATGACGGTGGCCGTCAGCATCTGCTTGCCGTTCGCAGCAGGGAGCGCGTAGCAGACCGCGATGCGCACGTTGCGGCACGTCTCGAGCGCGTCCTCGACTGCGAGCGTCGGGATCGGGCCCTGCTCGCTGCGCACCACGTCGGAGACGCGATCGACGAGCCAGTGATCGCCGTCTTCGTCACGCCGAACGAGGTCGCCGGTGACGAACCACGCATCGCCCGGATCGAAGACGCCGCGCAGCACGCTCTTCTCGTTCTTGTCGCCCTCGTATCCGTCGTAGCTCGCCATCACCACGCTCGGATCGACGCGCGCCGCGAGCACGCCCGGCTCGCCCACCCCGCTGACCATCAGCTGACCGCGCTCGTCGCGCTTGAAGTCTTCTTTCGCGAAGTCCCACGCGAGCAGCGCGAGATCCGCGCTTCCCGGCAGGGCCTTTCCGAGCGAGCCGATCTTCTTGCCGCTCGGGTTCGCGAGCACTGCGTTGCCCTCGGTCGACGCGTAGAACTCGAGCACCTGCGCACGTGGGAAGCGCGCACGCAAGCGCTCCCACACGCTGCGCCGCATGCCGCTGCCGGCGAACAAGCGGATCGGGTACGTCGCATCGAGCGCGCTCGGATCGGCGTCGACCAACGCGCGCAACATCTCGCCTGCGTAGAACACGACCGTCGCTCCGTAGCGGTGCACGTCGGGCCAGAACTTCTTCTCGTCGAAGTGCGGGCTGAGCGCGAGACGGCTTCCGCCGATCAACGCGCCGCCCGTCGCGACCAACATGCCAGCCGCATGCGTGAGCGGCAGACAGCAGTACACGGTGTCGTCGCTCGTGAGCGCGCAGCCCGCTGCCGCGCCGAGCGCGGAGAACGCCCACCGACGATTGGTGATGCGCGCCGGCCGCACTTGATCGCCCGTGCGCGTGCGGCCCGCGGTGAAGATGATCATCGCCAGATCGCTCGCGCGACCTCCGTCGATCTCGAGATCCGCCGGCAGCACGACCTGATCCGGATCGATCTCTTCCATGTCGCGCACGCCTTCGGGCAGCTTCGGCCGGCCCGGATGCGGCGGCCCGCCGCCGAGCACGAGCACCTCGCCGCTGAAGGCTTCCTTCGCGCGCGCGGCGTTCTCCGGATCGGTCACGAAGCGCTCGATGCCCGCCGCGACGATCGCCTGATCGAGCGTCACGCGCGTCGAGTCCGGCGCGAGCAGCACGGCGACCGCGCCCATGCGGTTGAGCGCGGTGACCATCGAGAGATAGCTCGGTCGCGCCTCCATGAGCACGCCGACCTTGGTGCCGCGCTTCACGCCGCACGCGAAGAGGCCGCGCACCACGGCGCTCACGCGACGATCGGCGTCCTTGTAGGTGAACGCGCGCCCGTTCCAGAGGAAGAACGTGTTCTCGGGAATCGCAGCGGCCTGCTCGGAGAGCACCTTGCCCATCGAGATCTTCGTCGACGGCTCGATCTTGCGCAGGCGCGAGAGGCGCGGGACCTGCCAGCGCAGGTTGTCGATCAGGTGCCCGGCTTCCTTCGCGACACCGGTCGCGCGTCGCATCACGGCCTCGGCCGCGCTCGATGCGATGTCGAAGAAGACCTCGACGTCGAGCGATGCGTCGTCGAATCCTTCCAGCCCGTCGATGTCGCTGTCGTCGGTGTCCTCGTGCGCGACGTTCTCGGCCTTCTCGAGGATGACGGGCTTGTCGCCGACGCCGTCCTTCCACTTCACCCAGCCGATCACGTTCGGCCACGTCGTGGCGTTGGCCTTGCTACCGACGACGATGCCGAAGTGGCCCGCGCGCACGTCGATCTCGTGCTGCTCGGCCATCGGCGCCGCGCGAGCGATGGCACGCACGCTCGGTGCGCGCGCGATCTCGTCGTTGGTGCCGACGAAGAACAGGATCGGACACGTGACCTCGGCGAGCGTCACCGTGCGCCCGTCGATCACGAAGCCGCCGCTCGCGAGGCGGTTGTGGACGATGAACTCGTCGACGAACGTGCGGAAGGCGGGCCCGGGCCACGCGACGAAGCCTTCGCCGCCGAGGAAACGCCGTCGGCTCTCGCGCTTCTCGAGCGCCTCGCGGTCGTGCAGCTTGCTCACGAACTCGGCGAGCTGCTCGACCTCTTTGCGCACCGAGAGCAGCTTGAAGCCCGTCGACGTGATGAAGCCGGGCAGGCCCTCGATCGCCTGGAGCGGCTTCTCGATCGCGATGCGTGCGCCCGCGATCACGCGCTCGGCGAGCTCGGTCGGGATCGGCAGGTTGCGACGGATGTCGACGGGCGAGCCGAACGTGACGAGCGACTTGATGCCGCGCTTCTTTTCCGCGATGCGCCACGCGGCCACTTGGTAAGCGAACATGCCGCCCTGCGAGTAGCCCGCGAGGTGCACGTCCTTGTCCGTGATCGTCACGATCTCGTCGATGCACGCCGAGACGGCGCGCACGTGATCGTCGAGCGTGCGCTCCATGCCGCCCGCCTCGCGCTCGGGCGCGCCGAAGTCGATGACCCACACGTCGATTCCCGCGCGCATCAGCTGCTGCACGGCGCTGAGGTCGGGCGCGATGTCGTAGACCTCGCTCGTCACCATCAGCGGCGGCACGAGCAGGATCGGCGAGAGCTTCGGATCGAGCGGCGTCGCGGCCTTGTAGTGGCGCAGCCGGAACACGCGCTCTTCGCGCACGACGTCGAACGGCGCGACGTACGGCGTGCCGAGCCGACCGAGCCGCATCAGCTCTGCCGCGTTCTCCGCGCCGGCCGACACGCGCTTCATCACCTGCGCGAACGCCGACACGCGCTTGCGTCGTCGCGCCTTGCGATCGCGCTTCGGTGTCTCGGGAGACGGCGGGGAGGTCGGGTCGGTCACGAGGCGGAGTGTAGCTCGGTGCTAGGCTCCACTGGTGAGGCCGAAGCGTTGGCTCGCGATCGTCGCTCTTGCCGCATCGATGGGATGCGGCGGCGCGACGGGCACGACGTCGAGCATCGTCCTCAGCGGCTGCGAGAGCGCGAGCCACGCGTACGGCCGCACTGCCGGCTACGACTGCGGCGAGCGCGTGGCCTATCGGCGCGTCGATGGCGTGTGGCAGCGCGACGCGGCCGCGACGCGACGCCACGGACCGCGCTGAGCGCTCGTTCTTCTCAGCGCTTGCCGAGCGCGGCGCTCGCGCGGGCTTCGGGACCGTCGGGCGGCGGGAGCGCGAGCGTGAGGCGCTCGATCTCCGGTAACGCCGCATCCACCACGCGATGCAGACCGACCTCGTCGACGGGCTCCGTGAGCGCGACGAGCAGCACGTACGTGCCGGAGAACGAGCGGAGATACGCGGCGCGACCGTCGCGCGAGACGCGACGCCCGAGGTGCGCCCCGCGAGGGGTCTGCGGATGCAGCGCGTGACGCGCTTCCTTGACCGTCTCCATCGCCCAGTGCTGCTGGGCCTCGTCGATTGGGTGCGAGGCGCACCACAGATTTCCGGGAGCGTCGAGCACGCAGGCGAGATCGCTCTCGACCGCGTCGGCGGCGTCGCGCAGCGCTTGCCTCAGTGCAGCCCATTCGGGAACGGAGGGTCCGAACAGCATCGCGAGCAGACTAGCGCGCAGCCACGGGAGCGCGAGCGAGCCTCGCGTCGAGCGTGAGCGGTCCGCCGCCGAGCTGCGTGACGAGCAAGAGTGCCCCGATCATCGCGAGGTTCTTCACGAACATCGCTTGCTGCACGTGAATCATCTGCGGATCGTCGAGCCGCCAGAACGCGTGCATCCCGAGCGTCACGGGGACGAGAAACGCGACGAGCAGCCACGCGCAGGCCTCGACGCGATAGCCGAGCAGCAGACCGAGCCCTCCGACGAGCGCCATCACGCCCGAGATCGGCACCAGCACGTTCGCGAGCGGCACGCCGAGCTCGCGCGCGTGCGAGATCGCCTCCGTCGTGAAGTGCCGCGGCGCGGCCGCGACGAAGATCAGGGCGAGCAAGATCCGACCGACCAGCGTGACGTAGGCGGGCATCCGCTCGTTGTGCTCCTCGTCGCGAACACGGGCCTTGATGTAGAGCAAGAAGCGGTACGCTCTCGGCCGTGCGTGCCCTGCTCTTCTCCGCGATGCTCGTCGGTTGCGGCGCCGCGCCGTCGCTCGTGCCACCTCGCAACGCGCCGCCTTCGTCCCGCGATGCGCTGCTCGCGCTCGCGGCCAACGGAGCCCTCGATCCGTCGGATCCCAGCTGCTCCGGGGTGACCGGTGATCTCGACGACGAGACGCTGCGCACGATCGAAGCGCACTTGCTCGGGCAGCTCGCCGACGCGGAGAGCGACGGCGACACCGGACATCTCGCAGTGTCGTGCACCGGGAGCGAAGCGCCGTGGTCGTGCACGCTCGACGTACGCATCGAGGGCGAAGACCCTTGGCACTACGGCATCACGTTCCGTCTCGATGCGGCGGGCGCGATCGATGCCGGCAGCGTCAGGTGTCCGGGCGGGAGCTGAGCTCCGATCTCAGCCGCGGTAGGCGGCGTTGCGATCGCGCTGCCCTGCGGCGAGCATCGCGACGGCCTTCTCGATCCGTGCCGCACGCGTCTCGGGCTTCTTCGCCGACGTGATCCAATCGGCATACTCGCGCACGTGAGACGGTGCGAGCGTGGCCGCCGTCTTCTTCGCGGCGGCGCTCTTGCCGATCGCGCGCACGAGATCGTCCGGCAGCACGGCGGGCGGCTTCTTCGCCGTCCGTGTCTCGCTCGGTCGTCGCATGCCCGCGCGCAGCTTCGCCGCCTTCGCGCGCTCTTCGTCGGTCCCGGGTCGCACGCGCAGCGCCGACCACGTGGCATCGATCGCGACGGACGCGACCCCGACGAAGCCGCGCGAGAAGAGCGCGTCCCATCCCGTGTCGCGCGAGAGCTCGCTCGCGATGCCGCTCGTCTTCTTCGGATGCGCGAGCCACGTGATGCGCGGGAGCGTCTCGGGCAGCGCGGCGACCTCGGCCGCCTTCGTCACGAACAAGATCGCGATGTCCGCGTCGACCATCCGCCGCACGCGCACCACTTCGGAAGAAAGTGCGAGCGGCCCCGCGTCGCCCTTCACGAAGACGCGCAGGCCTGGCTTGATCTGCAGCTTCGCGGCGACGCTCATGGGCGCCAGGATACCGCCCCGCGTCACGCCCGCGCAGGCGCGCGACGGGCGGCGATTTCTTCGCGGCTACCGGGAAGAACGTGCACGTCGATGCTCGTGAGCTGCGCGAGAACGCCGCTCTCCGAAGCGATCGTCACGTCGAACGACGCGCGGCTCTCGGTGTGGCTCTTGGCGGTGACGACGCAGCGCACGTGCGACGTGCTCGGCAGCGAGCCGAAGAGCGTGCAGCTGCCGATGGCGGTCGGAAGCGACGCGCCGCCGACGAGATGCTTGGTCCAGAAGACCGCGAGCTGCAGAGCCCCGTCGAGAATCGCAGCGTCGGTGACGGCAGCCGGATCGCTCCAGCCGAGCGTCTTGGCCGACGCGAGCGTGCCCTCGATGCCGCGCGGGCTCTCGCCCAACACGACCTCGATCGCGTGGAGCATCGGACCGTGGAAGAGCACGAACCCGTCGTAGACGACGTCATCGACCGGGCCGAGCGCGCCGAGATCCGGAACGCTCTTCGGTGCCGCACCGAGCGATGCCGCGAGATCGACGGTCGCGCGATAGTGAGGCACGCCCTTGGGGCTGGTCAGCGTCAGCGTCAGCGAGGGGGACGCGCCTTCGATCGCGCCTTTGGCCTCGACCACGAATCGGTCTCCGGCGCCGTCGTAACCAGCGAGCACGATGCCCTTGAGCACGGCGAGATCGCGGATCCCTTTCACGACGAGGTCACCACGCAGTGCCTTGCCGGCGCGCGCGAAGATCTCGATCGCCGAGACCGCGGGCAGCACCGCGCCGCCCTTGACCATGTGGCTCGCCACGAACGGATGCGTGCTGCGATCCACGTGCAGCGCGAAGCGATGAATGGTCTTGGGCGCCCCGCCGAGCAACGCCTCGGGCTTGGGCTCGCCACCGAGCACGAGCTCGATCTCGTTGCCCGAGCCACTGCCGAGCTCGTCGACGAGCCAGCGCGCGCCCGCATCGAGCGCGATGAGCGGAACGCCGAGCTCCTGGAAGCGCGCCTTGAGCTGCGGCGTGACCATGCCGCCTTCCCACGGGCCCCAGCCGAACGACTTCACGACGCACGCCTGACCGTGCGCATGGCGGCGAGACGCTTCCGCGCCGGCGACCTTGTTCAAGATCTCGTTGGCCATCGCGTAGTCGACCTGGCCCTGGTTGCCGGTGCGCGCGGCCACCGACGAGAACATCGCGATGATCTTCAGCGGATCGTTCGCCGTCGCGGCGAGCAAGGCGCGCAGGCCGAGGACCTTGGTGTCGAACACCTTGTCGAAGGCGGCGTCGGTCTTCTCGGCGATCAGCTTGTCGGCGAGGACGCCAGCGCCGTGGACGATGCCGCGGATGGGGCCGTTCCACGCGATGCGGGCCTCTTCGAGCGTCTTGGCGAGCGCGGTCGCGTCCTGCACGTCGACCGCGACGTACCTGGCCGCGCCGCCGGCGGCCTCGATCGCCGCGATGGTGCCGCGCACTTCGCGCGCGTTGACGATCTTCTCGACGCGCTTGCCGAGCTCCGCAGGCGTGACCTTCTCGCCGGTGCGCTTGACCTCGTCGAGCAGCGCCTTCTTCAGCGCCGCGTCACCCTCGATGCCGCGCGCGGCCGCAGGCTCGTCCACGAGCGCGGTGCGACCGAGCAGGACGAGGCGACACTTCGTCGCCTTCGCGAGCGCGATCAACGTGGCCGCGGTGACGCCGCGCGCACCGCCCGAAGCGACGACGATGTCACCCGGGGCGAGCACGGGCGCCGACGACGTCACACTGGCTGCGACGCTCTCGAGCACGATGCGCGCGCCGTTCTCGGCGATGCCCACCTCGAGATCGGTGCTGCCGTGCACGAGCTCGTTCGCGAGCGCGGTGGCGACGAGCTCGGGGGCTCGGCCGCCGCAGTCGAGATCGATCGCGCGGACGCTGGCCTTCGGCCATTCCTGCGCGGCGGTCTTCGCGAGGCCCGCGTGACTGCCCGACCACGCGCGGATCGGCGCGCTCGCGCAGCCGCTCAGGCCGAAGTCGCCGCCGGTGTCCTGCACGGTGACGAAGAAGCCGCCGGCCACGCCTTTCGGCGCGAACGCGCGGGCGGCCCGGAAGGCCTCGCGCGCGGTGGCGATCGCAGCATCCACGGTCGGCAGCGTGCGCAGGCCAGCGAGCACGATCGCGGCGTCCGCGTCGCTCGGGATCTCGTGGACGACCTCGGCGCGGAGGCCGAAGCGCGCGAGCGCCGTGACGAGCGCGGGCGCGATGCCTCGCTCGTCGTCGGTGATCACGATCTTGTGTGCGTCGAAGAAGGCGGGCGACACGATGCCGCTCGCCGGACGCGAAACCGCACGCAGAGCGAAGCGATGGGGCTTGGCCTTCGCAGGCGCGGCCTCCGCCGCGGTCGATAAAGCGGTGACGGCGCTGGTCGGAACCGCCACGCCGCCGGCCGGCAGGTGCTTCTGTAGGTGCTCGACGATCTGGCCGACCGTGCGCAGCGCGCCGAGCGCAGCGGGATCGAGATCCGGAAGGCCGGGCGCCTGCTCGCGAACGGCCGCGAGGATCTCGACGCGCTTGATCGAGTCGATGCCGAGATCGGCCTCCAGCTCCATCTCCATGCCGATCATCTCGACCGGGTAGCCCGTCTTGGCGGCCACGACCTCGAGCATCGTCTGCATGAGATCGACGCTCGGCGCCGCGGCGGTCGCGGCGGTCGCGGCAGGCTTCGCAGCCGGCGCAGCGGCCTTCGACGACGAGGACGAAGACGAAGCAGGCAGGTGCTTCTGCAGGTGCTCGACGATCTGACCGACCGTGCGAAGCGCACCGAGCGCAGCAGGATCCAGATCCGGAAGGCCGGGCGCCTTCTCGCGCACCGCGGCGAGGATCTCGACGCGCTTGATCGAGTCGATCCCGAGATCGGCCTCCAGCTCCATCTCCATGCCGATCATCTCGACCGGGTAGCCCGTCTTGGCGGCCACGACCTCGAGCATCGTCTGCATGAGATCGACGTTGCCGCCGCTCGCAGCGGCCGGCGCCACGCTCTTCGGCGCAACCGACGACGAGGACGAGGACGAAGCGGGCAGGTGCTTCTCGAGGTGCTCGACGATCTGACCGACCGTGCGCAGCGCACCGAGCGCGGCGGGATCGAGATCCGGAAGGCCGGGCGCCTTCTCGCGAACGGCAGCGAGGATCTCGACGCGCTTGATCGAGTCGATGCCGAGATCGGCCTCCAGCTCCATCTCCATGCCGATCATCTCGACCGGGTAGCCCGTCTTGGCGGCCACGACCTCGAGCATCGTCTGCATGAGATCGACG
>CAYSCF010000052.1:13168-29156 GCA_964429305.1 uncultured Sandaracinaceae bacterium
CCTCCAGCTCCATCTCCATGCCGATCATCTCGACCGGGTAGCCCGTCTTGGCGGCGACGACCTCGAGCATGGTCTTCATCAGATCGACGTTCGCAGCGGCTGCTTTCGGGGCGGGAGCAGGAGCGAGCGCGGGAGCGGGAGCGCGGGGTGCGGGCGCGGTGTACGCAGGTGCGGGCGGCGCGTACGCGACCGGCGGCGGCGCGTATTGCGGCGCGGGCGCGGTGTACGTCGGCGGCGAGTACTGCGGCGCAGGAGCCGCCGAGATCGTCGGCGCCTGACCACTGATACCGGCGAGAGTGCTCGGCGCAGCCGAGCCGTTGATCATGCTCGCGAGCGACGCGAAGCTCGTCTCCGCCGAGCGCAGGAACGCGCTGTGCGCATCGCCCATCGCCTTGGCGAACGTCGCGTGCGCCTCGGCCGTCTGGCGCTGCGACTCTTGGTAGGCCTGGATCCACGCGAGCTGCGCGCTCGGATTCATCGGGGGCTTCTGCTGCGTCATGGGCGTCGTGCTCAGTGCGGGGCGGGAACTGGGGATCGGGCTCTGGATCGAAGTGGGCTTCACTACCTGCGCGGGCGACATCAGCACCTTCGCGTGGCCGTTGCCGTTGGCATGGTGACCGTTGCCGGCGAGCGGAGTGCTGTGAGCGCCGTTGCCGTTCGTCGGGGCGACCGGCTTGAGCTGCGCGACCGCCTTCGGCGCGCTCGGCGCGACCATCGACAGGCCGCCGCCACCGCCACCCGCGGACATCGATGCGCTCGCCATCGCTGGCGCGTGCTTGGGACGCTCCGGGTTCGGCGGCGGCAGCGCCGCGGCGCCACCCTTGGGCGGGTACGGCTTGTTGTAGTTCGAGCCGTTGAGCATCAGCTTCATCTTCGGCTTCGGACGCGTGCGCGGATCGACCACCGCTTCGAACGCCGTCCAGAGCGCACCGAGCTTCACCGGCAGACCGCTCGCCGCGAGGCGCGCGAGACCGTGCTGGAACGCGCCGAGATCTGCCGCGCCCTTCTTGTCGAGCGCGATCGCGCGATGCGGACGATCGCCGAGGATCTTGCCGACCAGGCCCGTGAGCACCGAGCCCGGGCCGACCTCGACGAACGTGCGCACGCCCGCCGCGTACATCGCCTCGATCTGCTCGACGAAGCGCACCGGCTGCGCGAGCTGCTGCGCGAGGACCTCGCGCGCTTCCTTGCCGCCCTGCGGGTACGACTTGGCCGTCGCGCTCGCGATGACGTCGCACTTCGGCAGACCGAACGCGACGCCCTCGAGGAACTTCGCGAACGGCGCGGTCGCATCGCTCACCACGCTCGAGTGGAAGGCCGTCGCGACGTCGAGCCGCTTGAACGTGATCCCCTCGGCCGCGAGCTGCTTCTCGATCGCCTCGATCGCATCCGTCGGGCCGCTGAGCACGGCCTGATCGGGCGCGTTGTCGTTGGCGACGACGATGCGCGCGTCCTTGATCTTCGATCGGAGCGCGCTCGCCCCGAGGACCACCGCGGTCATCGAGCCGTGCGTGCTCTTGCCGGCATCGCGCATCAGCTCGCCGCGCTTGCGCGCGATCGCGAGCATGTCCTTGTGCCCGATCGCGCCCGCCGCGCAGAGCGCCATCACTTCGCCGAAGCTGTGACCGGCGACCGCCGACGGGATGAGGCCGATCGCATCCATCAAGCGCAGGAACGCGAGCGACGACGCGCCGAGGCCGGGCTGGGCCCATTCGGTCGCCGTCATCTGCGTCTGCTGCAGCTTCTCGGCGTTCATGTCGAGCGCGGGATGCGGGAACACCACGTCGCCGATCGACGTGCCGTCGTACTTGCAGTCCTGAGCGAGATCGAAGGGCGCGCGCGCGGCGTCCCACGTCATCGCGATGGGGCCGCTCATGCCGACGTACTGCGAGCCCTGGCCCGGGAACACGAAGCCGACCTTGCCCTCGTGCGCGCCCATCTCGAAGTAGAGCCCGTTCGGCATCGCGAAGGGCTTGCCGGCGCTGACCTTGTCGGCCGCCATGCGCAGCTTCGCGGCGAGATCCGCATCGTCCGACGCCACGATCGCGCAGCGCGCGCCCGCGCGCGCATCGAGGCCTTCCTGCGTGTGACGCGCGAGGAAGCGCAGCATGCCCGTCGTGTCTTCCTCGACGTGCTTGGGCGCCTTCTCGACCTCGGCGGCCAGCGACTTCAGCTCGGCGCTCAGCGCCTTGGCGTCCGCGGCCGTGACGAGCACGACCTCGCTGCCCTTCGCGCGCGAGCGCGGCGCGGCCTCGGCCGGCCCCGTGTACTCCTCGATCGCGAGGTGGAAGTTCGTGCCGCCGAAGCCGAAGCTCGAGACACCCGCGCGACGCGGATGATCGCTGCCGCGGATCCACGGGCGCGCCTTCGTCGACAGATAGAAGGCGCTCTTCTCGATCTTCATCTTCGGGTTCGGCGTCGTCACCTTGATCGTCGGCGGGACGACCTTGTGGTGAATGGCCATGACCGTCTTGATGAAGCTCGCCGCGCCGGCGGCGCTCTTGGTGTGCCCGATCTGGGACTTCACCGAGCCGAGCGCGCACCAATTGCGCTCCGTCTTGCCTGCCTTGTCGGCGGCCTCGTCGAACACGATGTTGAGGCCTTCGACCTCGGCCGCATCGCCCGCCTTCGTGCCCGTGCCGTGCGCCTCGATGAGCTCGACCGTGTCGGGCCCGTAGCCCGCGACCGCGTACGCGCGACGCACGGCCTTGGCCTGACCCTGCGGCAGCGGCGCGTAGACGCTGAGCGCCTTGCCGTCCGACGAAGAGCCGATGCCCTTGATGACCGCGTACACGCGATCGCCCGCACGCTCGGCATCGCTCAACCGCTTGAGCGCGACCATGCCGAGGCCTTCGCCCAGCATCGTGCCGTCGGCATCGGCGCTGAACGGGCGGCAGTCGCCCGTCGGCGAGAGCGCCGGCGTCTTGCTGAAGCACATGTACATGAAGATGTCGTTCATCGTGTCGCAGCCGCCTGCGATGACGAGATCCGACTGGCCGACCACGAGCTCGTTGATCGCCATGTTCATGGCGCTGAACGTGGACGCGCACGCCGCGTCGGTGACGCAGTTGGTGCCGCCGATGTCGAGACGGTTCGCGATGCGGCCTGCGACGACGTTGCCGAGCAGACCGGGGAAGTTCGCTTCTTCCCACTTCGTGTAGCTCGCGCTCATGCGATCACACGCGGCCTGCACCTCGCTCTCGGGCATGCCGACTTCGCGCAGGGCCTTCACCCAGATCGGGCGCTGCAGGCGCGAGACCATCGAGCCCATCAGCTCTTGGCCGCTCGTCACGCCGAGGATGCAGCTGATGCGCGAGCGATCGACGCTCGCGAACTGTCCGCGCGTCGCGTCGTCGAGCACCTGCTTGGCGACGATGAGCGCGAGCAGCTGCGTCGTGTCCGTCTGCGGGACGATGCTCGGCGGGATGCCCCACTCCATCGGATCGAAGGGGACGTCGTTCAAGAACGCGCCGCGCTTGGCGTACGTCTTGTCCGGACGCGTCATGTCCGGGTCGTAGTAGTCGCTGATCAGCCAGTGCGACTCGGGGATCTCTTTGAGCAGATCTTTGCCTGCGAGGATGTCCTGCCAGAAGCCGGTCTTGTCGATCGATCCGGGGAACAGCGCCGACACGCCCACGACCGCGATCGGCTCGAACCGGGTCTTCTCAACGGGAGACGATGACATCCGGAGTCCTTTCTCTCTCGACTCGATCTCTACGCGTGCCCACGACGACAAAGGCCCGCGCATGCGCAGGCCCTCGGCCGAAGGGCCGGTTTCTGTCATAGCGCCGGGCATCCGCAACGTGTGTCATCGTTCGGTCACTCCGTGGCGCATTTTCACGACGCAGCGCGTCGCGAAGCACACGGAAACCGGCCGGAAAATCGCTACTCCGCGACGAGCTCGAGCTCGAGATCGAGCTCCAGCGGATCCTCTTCGACCACCTCGAGCTCGAGCGGGGGCGCGGCCGGCGGCGCGTTCTTCAGGAGGCGCGCGATCTTCTCGTGCAGGTCCTGCGAGCGGAATGGCTTGGTCACGTAGTGACGCGCGCCCGCGTTGATGCCCTCGACGAGATCGCGCGGGCCCGTGCGTGCACTGAGCATCACGATGGCCACGGCCGACAGACGCGGCGTCTTGCGGATGGTGCGCGCGAGCTCGATGCCGGATGCGCCCGGCATCATCACGTCGGTGATGACGACCGCAGGCGGCGGCTCGGAGCCGAGGTGCTGCATCGCCTGCTCGACGCTCGCGGCCGTGACGACGTGCGCGAGGCCCGAGAGCGATACCGCGAGCATGCGCCGGAGCGCGTCGTCGTCTTCGACCACGAGGATGGATGGCTTCGGATCCATCACCTTCCATCGGCCGCCGGACGCCCACGCTTGAGATAGCATCGAGCGATGAAGCGGCTGTTGTGGATCGCGTGCGTCGGGATCGCGGGCTGCGGCGAAGGCGCGATCGGTAGCGATGCGGGATCGACGCCGACGAGCGACAGCGGTCACGTGACACCGACGACCGACACTGGGCCGCCGGCCTCGATCGGCACGACGCACGACGGCCAGTACAACCTCGGCCCGGTGAACTGGTCCGAGATGCCGTGGCACAACGCCTGTTCGCCCTACCCGGCGGCGATCCAGACGCTCGAAGGCGATCTGCTCGCGGGCGTGAGCAACGGCGCGGGCACCGGCAACTTCTGCGACGCGTGCGTGCAGGTCACCACCGCGATGGGCCGCTCGCTCGTCGCGCGCGTGGTCACGTACGGCGACACGATGGGCCCCGGCGACATGGATCTGAGCCAGACCGCGTACGACATGCTGAACGCGGGCGAGTACCCACGCACGATGAGCTGGCACCTCGTGGCCTGCCCCACGACCGATCCGCTCTACGTGCAGTGGCAGACGGGCGCGAACCCATACTGGTCGAGCTTCTGGATCCGCAATCCGCGGGTCGCGATCGATCACGTCTCGGTGACGAGCCACAACCACGCGAGCCCGATCATGCTGACGCAGGGCGGCGACGGAACGTTCACCGACGCGAGCGGCTTCGGCGACGGCGCGTTCACGCTCACCGTCGTCGGCGTCGACGGCTCGACGTTCTCGCAGACGTTCCCGAGCTTCGATCCAGGCGCGCTCGTGATGGCGAGCGGCAACCTCTGAGCGCTCAATCGCCCACGGGTCGAGCCGCTTCGACGCGCGTCGGGATGTCGTCGGTCGGCGGCATCGTCGGGCGGGTGATGACGGCGGAGACGGATGTCGTCGCGATCGGTCGCCACGTTCCGGCGAGCGAGCTCTCGGCGAGCGCCGCGGCGAGCGCGCGTGCATCGACGTAGCGATCGCCGGGCTCCTTCTGGAGCGAGCGCATCACGACGTCCTCGAGGTCGCGCGGGATCTCGTTCTGCGTGCGGACCGAGGGCGGCACGACCGGCTCGGTGAGGTGCGCGACCATCGTCGTGGTCGAGCTGTTCGTCTCGAACGGATAGCGGCCCGTGAGCAGGAAGTAGAGCGTCGCGCCGAGCGCGTACACGTCGGCGGGCGGTCCGACCTCTTTGCCCGACACGACCTCGGGGCTGACCGTCGTCGCGGATCCCGCGATCGCGCCCGTCTGTGTGAGCGTCGCGCCCTCCGGATGCGCGAGGCTCTTGGCGATGCCGAAGTCGAGCACCTTCACGAAGTCGCTCTCGCCGCCCGCGGTCGTGACGAAGAGGTTCTCCGGCTTCACGTCGCGATGGACGATGCCGCGCGCATGCGCTTCGCCGAGCGCGCGCGCAGCCTGCAACGTCAGGTGCACCGCGCGGGCGGGAGGCAGCGCGCCCTCGCGCTTGACGAGCTGCGCGACGTTCTCGCCCTCGAGCAGCTCCATCGCGTAGTAGAGCAAGCCCTCGTCGCTCGTGCCGAAGTCGAGCACGCGGATCGTGTTCGGATGCGAGAGCTCGACGGTCGCGCGCACCTCGCGCTCGAAGCGCTGCGCCGCGATGGTGTCGGCCTCGCGCCCCGCGTCGATGCGCAAGAGCTTCACGGCGACCTCGCGCGAGAGGCCTGCGTGCCACGCGGCCCACACCTCGCCCATGCCGCCGCGCCCGAGGCGTCGCCGCAGCTCGTAGCGACCGATGCTCTTGGACGCGAACGTCTCGCGACGCAGCTGCCAGTAGAGGTGGGTCGCGATGACGACGGTCAGCGTCACGGTCGCGGCGAGGGCGACGTTGCTGAAGAGATCGAAGAGCGCCGCGGGCTCGTGCAGCTGGGCGGAGATCGCAGGGAACGCGAGCGCCGAGAGCAACATCGCCACCGGGTAGACGAGGTTCACCACGATCGCCTGCGGCACCGCATCGCGCCATGGACGCGCGCTCGTGAGCAAGCTGCACGGCATCAAGATCACCGACGCGCCATACGGGCTCGTCAGACCGCCGGTCTCGATCGAGAGGGCCGCGATCGCGAGCATCAGCGACGTCGGCAGGAGCCACCGATGGACGGCGAGCTCGGCAGGCGAGATGGGCGACAGCGTGCGACCGGCGCGTGCGACGACGAGCCAGTAGTACGACGCGAAGGATGCACGGATGAGCGCGAGCAGCGCGAGATCCGTCTGCCCGCCCGCGGCGACGAAGAGCAGGTCGTAGCCGAAGAAAGCCGGCATCGCGATCGCCGCCACCAAGCAGAGATCCCGCATGCGACGCAACTCGGTCAGATGCGCGTGCCGCTCGAGCGCGCCGCGCGCATCGACGCCCGTCGTCGTCGTCGCGCGCGGCTCGGAGATGCTCAGTGCGCGGCCGGGCTCGGTCACGGCCGAAGGATACTCGCCGTCAATGACCTTGCGAGTCGGTGTACGTGTCGCAGCCCTCGATCGTGCCGTTCTGGTAGCCCTGGTGCAGCCAGTACGTGCGCTGCGTGGCCGAGCCGTGTGTGAACGTGTCGGGTCGCACCGTGACGCCGGCGCGGCGCTCGAGCGTGTCGTCTCCGACGGCGGCCGCGGCGGTCATCGCTTCCTGCATGTCGCCCTGCTCGAGCAGCTGGCGGCGATCGGTCGATCGCGCCCACACGCCCGCGAAGCAATCGGCCTGGAGCTCGAGGCGCACCGAGAGATCGTTGGCGGTGTCGGGCCGCGCTTGTTGCTCTTGCTGGATGCGCGCGTCGATGCCGAGCAGGTGCTGCACGTGGTGACCGACCTCGTGCGCGATCACGTACGCCTGCGCGAAGTCGCCCGGTGCGCCGAAGCGCGTGCGCAGCTCGCGATAGAACGCGAGGTCGATGTAGAGGTGCTCGTCGGCGGGACAATAGAAAGGACCGACGCCGGTGTCGGCGCTGCCGCACGCGGTCTCCGTCGCCTGCGTGAAGAGCACGAGCTGCGCGTCGTGCCAGGGACGCTGGTGCTGGGCGAAGTCGCGTCGCCACGTGCTCTGCGTGTCGTCGAGCACGAACGAGACGAACTGCACGAGCTCGGCGTCGGGGTCCTGTCCCGCCGGAATCGGCACGGCCTGCGAGGTATCGGTGCTCCCGCCGCTGCCGTCGCCTCCTTCGAGAACTGGCGTCAGCAGATCGCGCCCGAACACGAGGCTCAGCACGCCGAGCACGAGCACACCGCCGATGCCGATCGGGATGCCACGTCCACCACCTCCTCCCAAGGCGGGCGCCCCGCGCCGGTCGATGACGTTGTCGCTCGTGTGTCCGCGATCCCAGCGCATGGCTACCTCGGTCCAGCACGACTGCATCGGCCGGGCCGCGCGTACGACGGGAAACCACGCGGTGGAGCGCGACAGCGCCGCACGGTTGAGGCGAACCGTCGCTCCAAATCTTTCCCGAGCCTCGCGCGTCGGAACGAGCATGACCACGATGCGTGTCGCCAGCCCCTGCTCGGAGGACCTCGATGCCATGCCGCGCGACGGGGAAGGCAACTATCTCTGCAGCAAGTGCGATCGCGCCGTCGTCGATCTCCGCGGCGCGCGACGCAAGCGGGCGCTCGCCGTCATCGAGGGGCTGCGCAAGCAGGGCGATGGAAGTGTGTGTGTGCGTGTGAACGTCAAGCGCGACGGCACGCCGGTCTTCACGCCCGATCGGTCGCCGCTCGCTCGCCTCGCCTTTCCGATCGCGCTCGCGGGCTCGCTCGCCGCGTGCTCGCCGCAGATGGAGCGGAGCCAGCAGGTGACGACCCCGGTGACGCTCACCGCGGGCAACGACCCGAGCACGAATTCCAACACGCCCGGCCCGGGACAGGTCTCGAGCGTCGTCACGCCGCCGCGTCCGACCGTGCACAACGTGAACACGTCGATCCCCGAGATCACGACCGCCGTCGCCGGTGGCATCGCCTTCGCCGACTGATCGGAACCTTTCCCGCATGCCGGTGTCGGCTGGGCATGGCCAAGCTCGCGCCGCACGAGGTCCTCGACCTCGAGCCGGATGCATCGCTCGTCGAGATCAAGTTCGCCTACCGCCGCATGGCGCTCGCGGTCCATCCGGACACGAACCCGGGTGATCCGTTCGCAGCCGCGCGCTTCCGCGAGGTGCGTGCAGCGTACGAGGCGATGCTTCGTGAGCGCGAAGGGAGAAAGGCGCCGCCCGTCTCGCCGGTGCGCATCGCATGTGTGCTCGTCGGCCCGCATCTCGTGGGCACGCTGCCCGTGCACGCGAGCGGCGCGCAGCGTCAGCGGTGGATCCCGCTCACGCTCTGGGCGATGCGCACGTGCGGCGACTGCGAAGGCGCCGGCAGCTTCGCCGCGAGCTCCCGCGTGCCGTTCCTCGCGCGGAGAGACGAGTGCACGCGCTGCGACGGCACTGGTGTCGTCGGCGTGGAGCGACGCTTGCGCATTCGTCTGCCGACGTTGCGCGCCGGCACCGCCATCCGACTGCGAGGCAAGGGCCTCGGCCCGGGCGGCCATGCCTTCGTTCACCTCGCGGCGTGATCAAGACACGGCGGGGATGTCGTCGAGGCTCGCCGCGCCGGACGTCGGCGGCGGAGGCGTCGCTTGCCGGACCATGCACACATGCGTCGCCGCATCGCAGTACGCCTCGCGATTCATGCAGGGCGCCACGAAGCACGGCGTCTGATCGGGTGTGATGGTGGCGCTCGTCAGCGCGACCCGACACGAGCACGAGGGCCCCGCGTAGGTCTGGCAGTCGGTGTCGAGCGCGCACGGAGAGGTCGCGGGCTCCGCGACGGTGGCGGGCGGGGGCATCGAGGGAGGCGCCATCGTGGACGGCGGTGCTGGCGCTGGCTCGCTCGTCGGTGGCGGAGCTCCGGAGCAGGCTGCCGTGAAGGCGATGATCGGAACGAGTGCGCGCATGTTCATGTGGGAGAGCTTAGGGCAAGATCGCCTCACGGCGGCTGGACCCGCTGGGTCTCGCGCGTAAATGTCCACGTGTGTCGATGTCGGGAACGGTGACCCTGCCGCGTGGGACGGAACGCGCGCTGCCGGTTCGCTCGATCGCGGTCGAGGTCCTCTCCGGCATCGGCGAAGGCACGCGCGCCCGAGGCGACGAGAGCCTGTCGATCGGCTCGGCAGAAGGAAACGATCTCGTTCTCGCCGACGCGGCAGTCTCGCGCTTTCATCTCGGGCTACGGCGTGTCGGCACGAGCATTCTGGTGGAGGACCGGCGCTCGACGAACGGCACGTTCCTCGGTGCCGTGCGCGTGGAGCGGGCTCAGGTTCCGCCGGGCACGACGCTGACGCTGGGAAAGTCGGTCGTGCGCGTGCTCGACGGCGACACGGTCCAGCTCGAGCTGCTCGAGAGCGACGCCCTCGCCGGTCTCCGCGGGCGCTCCGCCTCGATGCGCCGCCTGCTCGCGCAAGTGCGTCGTGCCGCGCAGAGCGACGTCGCCGTGCTCATCGAGGGCGAGTCCGGAACCGGCAAGGAGCTGGTCGCGCGAGCGCTGCACGAGCTCGGGCCACGCGCGAGCGGCCCCTTCGTCACCGTCGACTGCGCGTCGCTCTCGCCGACGCTCGTCGCGAGCGAGCTCTTCGGCTACGAGAAGGGCGCATTCACGGGCGCGGACCGGCGTCATCCGGGCGCGTTCGAGCAAGCGAACGGCGGCACGATCTTCCTCGACGAGATCGGCGAGCTGCCCGAGGCGCTCCAACCGACCCTGCTCGGTGCGGTCGAGCGCCGTCGCGTCCGCAGGCTCGGTGGTCGCGACGAGGTGCCCGTCGACGTGCGCGTCGTGTGCGCGACCCATCGCGACCTGGCGTCGGACGTCAACGATGGCCGGTTCCGACTGGACCTCTTCTATCGGCTCGCCGTCGTGCGGCTCGCCATCCCCGCTCTGCGGGATCGCGCCGAGGACATCGCGATGCTCGCCCGGCACTTCTGCGAGCAGGCGGGATACCGCGAGCCGCTCGAGTCCCTCTTCAGTGCGGCCGAGCTCGAGTCGTTCTCGCGACATCACTGGCGCGGCAACGTGCGTGAGCTGCGCAACGTGGTGGAGGCGACGCTCGCGATGGGAGAAGCTCCCGCGCTCGACGAGTCGCACGTGTCGACCGCGCCCGTCGCACAGGGCACGGAGAGTCCCGTTCTCGCGCTCGGTCCCTGGCTCGAGCGCGACTACAAGGATGCGCGCAGCGGGGTGCTCGCCGGGTTCGAGCGCGAGTACTTGCGAGCGCTTCTCACGCGCTCGCAGTCGAACATCTCGCGCGCATCGCGCATGGCGGACATGGACCGCTCGCACCTCTTCGACCTGCTGAAGCGGCACGGGCTGAAGTGAGGGTGGCGCTGTGGTGTGTGGCCGCTGGCATGTCGGCTCGTGCCGACGCGCGCGGGTGAGGCGAGGCCGTTTTCGCAGCGGTTCGCCCCGGGGTCTCGCGTGGCCCGAGTGTTGCGATGCGTCGCGTCATGTGGACCGCTCCGTGTCTCGCCGCGCGCCGCACCACGCCCGAGTCCCCGCGGTCGCGGCGCGGGCCGGCGACCCAACCGCAGCTGAAGATCGAGCCGTCGCGACCCGAAGAGAGCGCCACGTTCCGTCCCCCGGCGCTCGGCTCGGTCGACGACCTCCACGCACCTCTTCGTTCACGCAAACGAAAGAAGTCGTGATGGCCGAGTAGCTCAACCTGCGCGCATGTCGGCGCGGGCGCGGAGCAGCGAGCGCTCGAGCAGGTCGGCCAGCGCATCCGCGCGCGACGCGAGGGCAGGCGGGTCGAAGTCCGCGGCATGGGTCTCGATCTCGAGCGCGGACTCTCCCAGTGCACGCAGGCCCAGCATCAACGACCCGGACGCGATGGCGTGTGCCGCGCGTGCGGCCGCGAGAGGCTCGCTCACGTGGCGTCGGATGTTGGCGATCTGCGCGACCACGGCCTTCTCGTGATCGTCGAGCGTCTCGGCCAGCTCGGCGCCGAAGAGCTCGCGCGCGCCTTGCCAGCGGCGCGTGTCGAAGAGCCCGCTCGGGTCGAGGCGCGCATCGACGGGCTCGTTCGGTACGGCCCGCGCGAGCGCCGCCGCCACTTCGGACACCTCGAAGGGCTTGCGCAGGAACGTGTCGAACCCGGCCGCCAGACAGCGGGCGCGCTCGTCCTCACGAACCGATGCGGTCGCCGCGATGTAGTGGCCCCGATGACCACGCGCGCGCGCCTCGGCGACGAACGCGACGCCATCCACGTCGGGCATGTGGACGTCGCAGATCACCGCGTCGAACGTGGTCTGGTCGAGCGCCTCCAGCGCGTCGGCCGCCGAGCCACACCCGCGGCCCGTCCAACCGAGCCGATCGAGGAACGCGACGAGGATGCGCCGGTTCGTCCCGTCGTCGTCCACCACGAGCGCGCTACGACGCGTGGGACGCGGCAAGGCCGAGGGCGTCCATCCTCGCCCGACGAGCGCACGCAGCCGCGAGCGCCGCAGCGGGGCGAGCGTCCTCTCCGTGAAGGGGCTCGAAGGAAGGTCCGCGCCACGCGCGACGAGAAGCACGACGCGCGCGCGCGAGCCCACGAGCGCCGAGAGCCGCGCGTGAGCCCCCGCGAGGTCTTCGACGTCTTGGGCGACGAGCACCGCGTCGAAATCGGAGCGAGCGAGGCGCTCGGCCTCGTCGACGGAAGCGACGGTGACCAGCTCGAGATCAGAGGTGCTGGCCGCGAGCGACCGCATCGCCGCCGCCGAGGCGGCATCCGGCTCGATCAAGAGGAACGACCCACCGCGCGACGGGCTCGGGCTCGTCGTGACGACCGGAAAGCGCACACGCAGGACCAGACGCGCACCCGTGCTGCGGCCGCGCTCGGCATCGAGCGTCCCACCCATCGCGATCGCGAGATCGCGCGCCAGAGCGAGACCGAGCCCGGTGCCGCCGTGTAGCCGCGAGAGCGTCGCGTCGAGCTGGTCGTACGCGGTGAAGAGACGCTCGATCCGATCGGCCGGGATGCCGGGCCCCGTGTCCTGCACGGCGATCTCGATCGCGCTCCGATCGCCGTCCGTCCGAGCCGACGCTCGCACGGAGACCGAGCCCGACGGCGTGAACTTGATCGCGTTCGCGACCAGGTTCGAGACGATCTGCTTCACGCGCGTCTCGTCGGCCGACACGACGAAGGATCCCGTGCCCTCGACCGCGAGCGTCAGCGCGAGCGACTTCCGTCCGGCGTCGGCCGCGTGCAGATCGAGCACGTCCTCGAGCGTGCCGATCAGATCGACGGGCCCGGGCTCGATCGAGAGCTTGCCGATCGCCAGACGTGCATCGTCGAGCACGTCGTCCACCGTGCGCCGGAGCGTCTTGCCGCTGGTCTCGAGCGCAGTGACGAGCTCGCGCTGCTCCGGCGAGAGACTCGACTCGCCGAGCACGCTGGCGATGCCGAGGATGCCGTGCAGCGGCGTGCGGAGCTCGTGGCTGATCGTGGCGAGCAGCTGGCTCTTCGCACGTGCGGCCGCGGACAGCTCGGCGACGCGATCCTCGACGGCCCGACGCGCCAGCCACGCGAGCGCGGTCGTCGTGGTGAGCAGCGCGAGCGCGCCGAAGATGCGGTCGGCCGTCGTCGGAATGAACTCCGCAGGGAGATCGAACGGGTTCCACGCGGCCAGCACGGCCGCGACGCAGCAGATGGCCCACCACGCCACGCCCGCGGTGCGACCCCCGACGTGCATGACGAGCAACGGAAGCGCGGTGAGATACCACCACGTCAGCGCGGAAGAGCCGCCGGTGATCCACGCGGTCAGCACGAGCCCCAGCGTGCAGAGAGCCGCGGTTCCGTGCAGCAAGAGCGGCCACGTCGAGGGCTTCGCGCGGTGGATCAGGAGCAGCAGCGTGATGACCGCGACGACCGCGAGGTTGGATGCGACCGTGATCGGCCGCCCCCCGACGATGACGTGCTTGATCGTGAACGCGAGCCAGGCGGCGACGGCGGCGAGCACGAACGAGCGGAGATCCCGCTCCGCCGTCGCTGCCGGCGTCACGGAGCCACCTCTGGCGCGAGCCAACCGCGTCGCTCGGCGATCTCGTGGATCCTCGCCGTGAGATCGTGGAACTCGATCGGCTTGTCGACGAACGCGCTCACGCCGAGGATGTGGAAGCGCCATCGCTCGCGCCGCCCGAGCACGCCCGACGCGACGAGCACGTCCGCGTGGTAGCCGTGCTGCGCGCGGATCTGGACGAGCACGTCGTCGCCCGTCGTGTCCGGCAGCAGATAGTCGAGCACGATGAGATCGGGGCGGCGGCGCGACGCGTTCTCGACGGCATCGGCCCCACTGCTCGCGCGGGACACCGAGATGTTCACGCCCGGCAGAGCGATCTGCGCGCAGCGCGCGGCCATCCTCGCGAACGTCGGGTCGTCGTCCACGACCAGCACGCGCAGGCTGCCGGGCGAGCTCACGGACAGCTCGCTCACCGGCCCCACGCTCGGGGGCGCCTCGCGATCTTCGAGCATGTTCGCCAACATCGCCGCGGTGGCGGGGCGCTCGCGCGGCTTCTTCGCGAGCAGCGTCTCGAACACGGCGTCGTGAGGAGCGAGCTCCGCGCGCAGCGTCGACGGACGCGGGATGGGCGCCGAGAGGTGCATCTCGCGCATCTCGCGTAGGTCGTCGCTGACGAAAGGAGGACGACCGGTGAGCAGCTCGAACGCGAGACACCCGATCGAGTAGAGATCGGCGCGTGCCGTCGGAGGATCTCCTCGGAAGATCTCGGGCGCCATGTAGCGCGGCGTTCCGACGATCGGTCCTTCGTGGCCCCGCGCGACGACGGCCGCCCCGAAATCGACGAGCACGAGGCGGCCGGTGCGCGCTTCGACGACCACGTTCGCTGGCTTGATGTCGCGATGCACGATGCCCGCGGCGTGCACCGCCGATACACCATCGCAGAGCTCGCGCACCAAGCGGACCGCCTGCCGCACGGGGATCGCCGTCTCGTGCTCACGATAGTGCTCGTCGATCTGCGCCGCGAGATCGCGACCCTCGACGAACTCCATCGCGAAGAACGCGCGGCCGAGGTGCGAGCCGAACGTGTAGATGCCGACGACGTGCTCGTGACGGAGACTCGCGAGCGCGGCGGCCTCGCTGCGGAGGGCCTCGTGCGATCCCTCCGAGAGCAGCTTGAGGCAGCACGTGCGACGCAGGTCGACGTCGGTGCAGCGATAGACCTGCCCGGTCGCGCCGTTTCCGACGCGGGCTTCGACGCGATATCGGCCGTCGACGAGGTCGCCCGGGGCCAGCATGGACGTGACGATACCGTGCCGGCGGACGACGCGCCGCTCTCGTCAGAACATGCTGGTCGGCGGCATCAGGATGCCGAGCGCGCCGACACCATCGCTCACGACGAGCGGTGCCGCGCCGTGATCGAGCGTCGTCGCAGGGCCGACGCGCGTGATGCCCGAGTCCCAGCTCGTGGGCAGCGACGCGATGTCCTGCGCGACCGCACCGAGCTCGGTCCCGCTCGTGCTCACCATCGTCCCGCTGACCGTGAGCGAGAGCGGATCGCCGCCGCCATCGAGCACCAGGCCGACGCGCGCGTTCTCGGAGAGGACGAGGTCGCCGAGCGTCACCGTGCTCGGCACACCCGCGCGCTGCACGAGGTGGAGCGCGTCGGCCATCGTCGCGGTGCCGAGTCCGCCCATCGTGGGAATCGGACCGTTCGTGGTGTTCGTGACGTGCGTGCCGTGCACGTCGACGCTCGCGACCCCGATCGCGGAGATCGCGATGCCACGGTTTCCGTCGAACGTGCCGCCGGCGAGGGTCAGCGAGGTCGCATCCTCGACCCACACGCCTGCGAGGCCGAGCCCCGACATGCGCGGATCGGTGAGCGTCACTGCGCCGCTGTGATCGGCGATGACGCCGTAGCCCGGCTCGTCGTGGATCGAGAGCCGATCGCCCGACACGAGAGTCGAGGGCCGGTGCGTCGAGGACGTGAAGAGCCCGATCCCCGTGCCGGTGTACGTTCCCGCCGCGAGCATGCCGTAGATGTCGAGGTCGGCCGCGTTGACGGCGCAGCCGAAGCCCGCGACCCCGGCGCCACGGCTGTCTTCGATGGTGAGGCTCGACAACGTCACCGACGCGTCGACACAGATGACGGCCGCGTCCGCGATGCCGGAGAAGTCTCCCGTCGTGACCTCGACGTCCGCGCCATCGATGGCCACGATCCCGTACCCGAGGTTGGTCTCCCGCGGAGCCGGGATCCCCAGATCGACGATGTGAGCCACGTCGAGCGCGCCCTGCACGCTCACGTGATCGATCGCGACGCTCGCACCGGACACGACGATGGCGTAGCCGCGCTGCACGTCGAGCGTGATCTGGGAGATGCGCGCGTGTCCCGCGCCTTCGACACGAACGCTCGAGTCCGACGAGCCACCGACGACGTGGACGCTCTCGAGCGCGGTCGCGGGCGCGTCCACCGTCGAAGGCATCAACGTGATCCGATCGCCCGCGGCGAGCGAGAACGTTCCGCCGTGCAACGTCGCGCCGGCCGGGACCACGAACGAGCCACCGAGCACGCAGGCTGCGTCGATCGTCGCGGTGCCGCCGGAGGCGAGAGAGGCCAGCTCGGCGCGCACCTGATCGCTCGTCGGGCACGCCGGGCCGCCACCGCAGGACGCCATCACCGCCGCCGCGG
>CAYSCF010000053.1:0-29020 GCA_964429305.1 uncultured Sandaracinaceae bacterium
CTCGCCGCGCAGCTTGCCGAGATCGATCCGCTCGGCGCGCGGCCCGTAGCCCTTCTCCACGCGCTGCACCGCGAGCCGCATCAGCGAGTAGCGATGCTCGCGGAGCTCCTTCTCCGCCATCAAGCGCGTCAGCTCGCGCTGGGCCGGCTTGAAGCCCTCGAGCGCCTCGAGCTCGCGCTCGAGCTCGCGCAGGATCAGCCCCGTGCGCCAGCGGTTGATGCTCTTGCTGATGTTCACGTCGGCGAAGATGTGATCACCGATGTAGAGGATGTCTTCGCCGCGCAGCCCGAGCGACTGTTCGACGAGCGCCGCGTGCCCGCCGAGGAACGTCTTGTTCGCCTCGAGCTTGCCGGTGCGCGGGAGCAAGTGACCGTCGTCGTCCATCACCTCGAACGCCGGCATGCGCTCGGTGAAGAACGCGGGCTTGCGCGCGCCGACGATCACCAGATCGAAGAGCGAGCGCCACCCCTTTCCGTCGAGGAAGCGATCGAACACGTGGCTCATCATCGCGCGCGTGTAGCTCCACTCGCTGTTCGTGATGACGCAGAGCTTCTTGCCGGCCGCGCGCAAATCCATCAGCGCCAGAGGCACTTCCGGGTCCAGCACGACGTACCGATCCGGGTCCGCGACGATCTCCGCCTTGAGCTGACCTTCGAGGTGCGAGGCATCGAGCACGCGGCGCACCGTCTCGTAGAGCTTGCCGTACGAGGCCGTGTGGAGCGCCGTGCCCGCGAGCTTGCCGCGGTCGAAGAGATCGACGAGCTGCATGTAGAGGCACGCTTCGCTGAGGCTGAAGAGCGTGTTGGCGAACACCCATCGGCGATCGGCGAGATCGACGACGGTGCGCTCGTACGCGGTGCGCTGCGCCTCGAAGTCCATCATCGCGGTGCCGTGGCACGCGCGCTTCACGTAGCCGAAGCGGTTGGCCTTCACGAGGTTGCCGAGCTCGCAGTCCACGATGAGGCCGAGCGTCGCGAGCTCGGCGTCGAACGTGAGGTCCTGCACGGGCAGGCCATCGGCCAGTAGGCGCGAGCGTGCGTGCTCGTACGCGCGCAGCTCCCATTGCTGCACGTGGTAGTGGACCAGCGTGTAGTCCATGTCGAAGCCGATGGCCGCGATGCCGCGGAGGTTCAGCGTTCGGTTGCAGTAGATCCGTCGCGCCGGCGGCGGCAGGGACACGTCGTCGAAGAACATTCCGGCTGCGTCTAGCGCGTTTCGGCGCGGGCGTCTCTCCACGATCGCGGCGTCTCGCCGGCGCTCGGATGGATCACGCCGCGCTCGGTGTAGATGGCGCGCACGAGCCGTGCCGGCGTCACGTCGAACGCGGGATGTCGGCACGTGACGCCTTGCGGAACGACGCGACGATCGCCGATGCGCGCGACCTCGTCGCTCGATCGCTCCTCGATCGGGATGTCGGCACCCGTCTCGGTCCGCAGATCGATCGTGCTCCACGGCGCCGCGACGGTGAACGGGATGTCGTGCGCCGCGCAGACGAGCGCGTGCGCGTACGTCCCGATCTTGTTCGCCACGTCGCCGTTGGCCGCGATCCGATCGGAGCCGACGACGGCGAACTGGATCTCGCCGCGCGCGGCGAAGTGCGCGCTCATGCCGTCGGTGATGACCTCGACGGGGATGCCGTCCTGGTGGAGCTCGTACGCCGTCAGCCGCGCACCCTGCAGATACGGCCGCGTCTCGCACGCGAGCACGCGCGCGATCTTTCCCCGCGCGTGCGCCGCGCGGATGACGCCGAGCGCCGTGCCGAAGCCGCCCGTCGCGAGCGCGCCCGCGTTGCAGTGAGTGAGCACGGTCGCGCCCTCGGGCACGTCGCGCGCGCCGAGCTCTCCCATCGCGCGACACGAGGCGACGTCCTCGCGGTGGATCGCCTCGGCTTCTGCGCGCATCGTCTCGGCACGCTCGGACGGCGCGAGCGTCGCGGCCTCGGCTGCCCGGCGTGACATACGCGCGATCGCCCACGCGAGGTTCACCGCCGTCGGTCTCGTACGCCCGAGCACGCGGCCCGCGCCGCCGATCGAAGCGAGGAACACGCGGGCATCCCCATCCGACTGCTTGGCGACCTGCGCGAGCGCGTATGCCGCCGCGATCCCGATCGCCGGCGCGCCGCGAACGACCATGTCCCGGATTCCCTCCGCGACGTCGTCGGGCTTGCGGCAACGAACGAAGACCGTCTCGCTCGGAAGGAGGCGCTGATCGAGCAGGAACACGTCGAACGAGTCGGGGTCGATCTCGACCGCCGCGAGCGTGCTGCTGCCCGAGAGGGGAGCGCGACCGAGTGGAGGGAGCGTCATGCGCGCAGCGTAGTACGATGACGCCCATGCAGAGAGCCTTCGCCATCGTCGTGCTCGCCGTCGTGGCGCTCTCGTTCGGGTGCAAGAACCGGAGCAATCGACCAGGCGACACGCTCACGTGCACACCGGGCGAGTCGCTCGCGATCGGCTGCACCGGCACGGTCGGCAGCGTGTGCTCTGGCGATCCCGAGATGCGCGCGTGCGACGGCTCCGTGGCGCCGAGCGCATGCTCGGGCGCGAGCGTGATCGCGCAGAACGACGACGCGGAGCCCGGCGTGACGAGCTGCCCGCTCGTGGAGACGACGTGCCCCGCGAGCGGTCGCATCACCGTCGCGATCGACGGAGCGATGGGCGCCGACTTCGCCTGCTACTGGGACATCGCACACGGCAACGACACGCACGCCGACGGCGGCCTCGGAGGCGACTGATGTACTGCCAGGTCTGCGGAGCGTCGGCGCCCACGAAGAACGTCGCGTTCTCGCAGAACGTCGGCGCGCTGGTCGTCCGCTCGTCGCGCACCGTCTCGGGCAACCTCTGCCGCGCGTGTATCGGCCGGAGCTTCTGGCGCATGACGACGATCACGCTCTTGTTCGGCTGGTGGCACCTCTTCTCGTTCTTCACGACGCTCTTCGTGCTGCCCTCGAACCTGAAGAACTACGTCGGCGCGCTCTCGCTGCCGCGCGCGAATGCGCCTGCCCCGAAGGCGATCGCGGCGGACGCGAAGGCACCACCTCGGCCCTGAGACTACGCCGGACGCCCGGCCTGCGCGGCGCCCGCGATCACCGTGAGCGACACCGGACCTCCCGCGAAGTACGTGTCGAGCGCGCGCTCGCACTCTTCGAGCACCGTCTCGCTGCCCGTCTCGAGCCCCGCGACCCAGCGCCACTCCGAGAGGGCGATCGCGCGCACCAGCGAGTCGGCGAAGAGCTCGCGCGCGCTCTTGAAGGCGAGCTTGTGCTCGTGGACGTCGACGGAGACGGGCGCGAAGCCTGCGAGACGCAGCTGCTCGGCCCAGGCCTCGCGCGTCGGATAGCGGGCCGCGAGCAGCTCGACGCGCTTCTGCGCCGGCAAGATGTCGCGACGCAGCGCCACCTCGCGCAGCATGTCGAGCACCTCCTCGAACGTGCCCGCGAGCGGGCGCGAGAGCAGCGCACGACCGCCGGGCGCGAGGACGCGACGGATCTCGCCGAGCACCGCGCGCTCGCCGGGAGGCGCACCGGAGCCGGCCCACGAGAGCTCGCCGTCGAGCGCGCCGAGCACGAGGTTGCCCACGACGATGTCGAACACTTCGTCGCCGAACGAGAGCTCGCCGGCAGGCTCGACCTTGAAGAAGATGCGCTTGCCGTGCGCTTCCAGCGCCCGCCGTCGCGCGAGATCGACGAGACCCGAGTCGCGATCGACCGCGATCACACGACCGTGATCGGTCATGCGCCGCAGCACGTCGATCGCTGGATGCCCGGTGCCGCAACCGAGGTCGAGCACCTGTCCGCGTGTGCCCTGCGGGATCGCATCGAGGAGCGGACGGGAGAACAGCGTGCTGTAGCGAGGCACGACGACCGAGTCGTAGAACGCAGCCTCTTGCGGCGTGCTCGCTTGGACGCCCGGGCGCGACACGCGGCCTTCGTTCGGGGACGAGGCCGGCGCGCGAAGATCGGTGATGTCGTCGTCGCTCACGACGGTCGCGGCTTGCGACCTTGCGGGCCGCCGCCTCGTCCGGGCCCGGGACCTCCTCCGCCCTGAGGCGGGCGCCCACCACGATGCGGTGGCGGCTCGGGCGAGAGCGCCGCGATCGCCTCGGTCGCCAGCTCGCCGATCGTGGCCTCGGCCTCGAGGTCGGCGACCACGACGGTGCGCGCATCCTTCTGCAGCGGTCGGAGCTTGGAGACCGCGGAAGGATCGCCGTACGTCGCGAGCGCCTCGATCGCCGCCGCGACGACGTCGGCACGCGTGTGCTGGAGGAAGCGCGAGACGAGCGGCACCGGATCCGGATCGAAGACCTCGGTCAGCACGAAGGGCAGCTCTTCCATCGAAGGCCCGTCGTGCTTTCGCTCCAGGCGCGCTTCGATGGCGGCTGCGACTTCCTTGAAGCGATCGTAGGCGAGCTCGAGCAGGCTCTCGCCGGCCTCGGCGCGCGCGGAGAGATCCTCCTCGTCGAGGATCGAGAGGAGCGCCTCGATCGGCTCCGGCCCGGGCAGCTCCGAGGCGAGCGTTGCCAGCCGATAGAGACGAATCGATCGCTCGTCCCCGCTCGGCAGCGCGAGCGTTTCTTTGGTGGCCTCGCCGATCGAGCGGCTCAGCGCATCGGGCTCGGCCGACGCGAAGAACGCTTCCTCGGCGTCGCGAAGGGCGCGCTCGGCAGCAAACAAGGACGTGAGGCTCGCGCGCGTGTCGGTCATGGCTGGGCTTGATCTCGCAGGCGCCTGCCGGAGCCGTCAAGCGGTACGAGCGTCAGACCTTCGCGTCGCCCTCGCTCGGCGCCGCGGGCGGTACGGCGCTCGCCTCGTCGCGCTGCTCCTGCCTTCGCCTCAGCCACGTGCGCACCGCGTGGATCACGGCGACGAGCACGACGATCGAGACCACGCCGATCATCACCCAGTGCTCGGCCGTCGCCGCGTGATGGAGCGCCGTGTCGATGCTCGTCGAGAAGTACCAGCCGAGCGCCATCCACATCGGCATCGAGATCAGGAGCGCCAGCATGTCCGCGATGATGAAGCGCGGGTACGAGATCCCGTGGATCGCCGACACCGCGAAGATGGCGCCTCGCAAACCCGCGACGTGGCGCGCGCCGAACACGACGAGCGATCCGTGCTTCTGGATCTGCGCTTCGAACCAAGCGCGTCGCTCGGGCGGCATCACGCGCTTGATGAACTTTCGCTCGTAGATCGCCGGGCCGATGCGCCGTGCGATCACGTAGAGCACCGAGTCGCCGACGAACACGCCCACCGCGAGCACCGCGCACGTGAGCCGCAGATCCGTGAGGTGGCGCTGCGCGAGGATCGCGCCCGAGATGAAGACGATGTCCTCGGGCAGCGGCACGCCCATGCCCGCCGCCACGAGCGCGGCGAACATCAGGCCGTAGCTGCCTTGCGTGACGAAGAAATCGACGAGGTCGTGCATCGTCGTCGTCAGCCGCCGTAGGGAAACACGCGCAGCTCGTCACCGAAGCTCTGGAGCATGCTGCGATCCGTACGCGACTCGAAGGCCGAGAGCACGCCCGCGGGGTTCTGCCAGACGTGTCCCGAGATCTCGACTTGGGCGGGCCCGCGTCCTGTCTCGACGGGCGTGAGCGCGAAATAGAGGTCACCGCTCGACGACTTGAACTCGAGCGTCGTGGTGCGACCGGCGCACAACGCCGCGACGTCCCGCCCCAGCTCGTTGGCCTCGCGTCGCGTGACCTTGGATCGCGCGCGCACGACGAACCCCTCGCTCACCAGCAAGAGCTGCGATGCGAACACGGGATCGCCATCCCCGGGCTCCAGGTCTTCTGCCACGATGGCGAGCACGAAAGCCTCGCACGGCAGCTGCGCCGCTCCGATCACGGCCCGACGATGACACGCGCGCGCGGGCGAGTCACATCGACAGACGCGTTCGGAGGCCGCGCACCATCATCAGCTCGGCCGAAGAGGAGAGGCCCGGTCGAAAGGCCGGGTCGGCTTCCTGGACCACGCGGACGAGCCAGAGGCCGTCGCCGAGGTCGAATCGGCCCCAGGCGGTGAGCAGGGTTCCGTAGTCGCGTGTGCGCGTGCGGAAGCGCCATCGCGCGCCGCCGAGCGCGCCCGACTCTCCGTCGAGCGCGAGGATCCCATCGGGCTGCTCGCGCATGTGCATGACGCCCGTGGTGCCGACCAGCGGCAGATCGATGCCCCACTCGAAGCGCTGCCCGTCGTCGGACGGGAGCATGTTCGCGTGCGCGCCCTGCAAGAGTCCTTGCGTGAAACCGTAGGGGTCGAGGATCGCCGCGCGCGTGCGCGCTTCGTCGGTGTGGATGCGCCCGATGCCGACGACGCGGCCCTGATCGCTTCCGTCGCTCGTCTCGACCCACATCAGATCGCCGCGCTCGAGGATCCGCTCGTAGACGGTCGCGTCGAACGTCGGCTCCGTCGGATCGCCCGTCTCGGCCACGACGTGATCGCGCGTGAAGCCGCTGCGTCGCTCCGCCTCGGCGCGCGTACGCAGCATCATCGAGAATGCGAGCGCGACGTGGATCGATCGGTTCATCGTCGAGCTGGCCGCAGAGAGCTGGCGAGCGATGTAGTTCGCATCACGCAGATCCATCCGTGAGCTCGTCGTCACGAGCGATCGATTCGGGCCGCGCGGGATGACGCGCCACACGGTCCGGCCCGTACCGAGATCGCCACCGACCGATCGTACGACGAAGCGATAGCCGCGCTCCGGCTGCGCCTCGGGCGGCGGATAGCGGACCATCGTGTTCTGTCCGCGCAGCGTGAAGATCGACGTGTGCCAGGACCAGTCGTAGCTCTGCGCGTCGCCCTCGGTGCTCGTGACCTCGACGGAGTCGAGCGCAGGCATGAAGTCGGGATAGCGGCCCGGCTCGCCGATGACGCTCGCGACGACGGCGGCAGGCGCTTCGATCTCGCAGGCGATGACGATCGCGGGGATCTGATCGCCGTACGCGAACTCGACGAGCGACACGACGCCCGTGTCGAGCAGCGGGGCCAAGAGCGTGATCTCGCTCGCAGTGAACGAGCGGAGCTCACGATCCGCCTCCGCTGTCGGTGCATCCTGCGCGAACGCCGGAGAAGAGAAGAAGAACGTGCTCACCACGAGCGCCCACGAAGTCGAAGCTCCCATCGCCGGGTTTCGACGAGCACCACGCGCGCTTGTTCATTCGAAACGACGGCTTGCTCGCGCGCCCCGCTATGACGCCGATGTCGCGCTCGCCGAACGGTTCTCTTGGCGAAACGCGCGCGCGATGCGACACCCAGCGCGTGGGGACCGTTCGAATCGCGTGGCTCGTGCTCGTGGTCGCTTCGCTGCCGGCGTCCGCGCGTGGTCAGGCTGCCGAGATTCCGTCCGAGATCGCGACGCAGGTTCGATCGGGCCACGACGAAGCGGCGCTCGCCGCGCTCGCCGCGCTCGACACCGGCGCGGCACGTTATCTCCGCGGTCGACTGCTGGAGCGGCTCGGTCGCCATGCCGAGGCTGCAGCCGCGCTCGATGCGCCGCGCGATCTCCCATCGCGCGTGGCGCGCGATGCGATGCTGCGTCGGGGGCGCGATCTGCTCCACGCATCGCAGCCGCAGCAGGCCGAGACCGCGCTCGCGAGCGTGACGCCGAGCGATGCGACGCTCCGCGCGCTCGTGGCCGAGGCGGTGCTCGCGAGCGGTGACGATGCGCGTGCCGAGACGCTGCTCGATGCGGTCGTCCGCGAGGCTGGGCGCGAGGTCGACACGTTCGCGGCGCGCATGGAGCTCGCCGAGGCGGCGCTCGGCGCCAGACATCGTGACGTCGCGATTCGAACGCTGCGGACCTTGGTGGTCGCGCGGCCCGAGCATCCGGATGCGGCCGAGGCGCAGGCGGCCTGGCTCGCGCTCGATCCGGGCGCCGCGCTGACGCTCGACGAGCACCTGGATCGCGCCGAGCGATTGACGGAGTCGCACCTGGCGGCCGATGCGGTGACCGAGCTCGAGGGGCTCACTGCACCGGCGGCATCACGCGCACAGCTGCTGCACGTGCGTGGCATGGCGCTCTTCGAAGCGCGACGATACGCGGACGCCGAGCCGGTCCTCACGGCGTCGGCCGCGGTGAGGCGCAGCACGACGAGCATCTCCGACTCGTTCCATGCGGCGCGCGCGATGCTCCGTTCGGGCCGAGGAGCCGAGGCGAGACGCGCGCTCACGGCGTTCGTGCACGCGCACGAGGGCGATGCGTTGGCGATCGAGGCCGAGTATCTCGCGGCACAGAGCGAGCTCGGCGCGGCAGGCCCGCACGCGAGCCGCGCGATGCAGCGATTCGTCGATGGCCCGCGCGGACGGCAGGCCTCGGACTTCGTCCGCGAAGCGCGGTTCGTGCTCGGTCTCGTCGCGCTCGATGCGGACGACGGAGTCGATGCGGCGCGGCGCTTCGAAGCGTATCGAACGAGCGTGACGCGCGGGCTCGATCGCGATCGCGCCGACTACTGGCGTGCGCGCGCGCTCGAACAGGCCGGTCAGACGCACGCGGCGTACGAGCTCTATCGCACGTTGGTGAGCGGCGAGACGCTCGGCTGGTATGCGCTGACGGCGCGCGATCGCTTGCGCCGCGCGCACGAGCCCGATCCGACACCGCTCACGGGCCCCGCCCTTCCCGACGAGCCCGCGCCGCTCTTCGAGATGCCGCCCGAGGCCGCGTTCTACGCGTCGCTCGGGCTCGACGCCGACGCCGCGTCCGCCCTCGTGCGCGCATCGACGGACATGCATCGCAGCGATGGCCCGCGCGCGATGTCGACGGCGTATCTCTCGTTGTTCGATTTCCACGACGCGTATCGCATCACTGCGACCAGCACGATGCTCGATCATCCGCCGACCGGCGCGGCGACGTGGGCGTGGGACGCGGCCTACCCGCGCGCGTTCGAGACGGCGGTGACGGAGGCCGCGAGCATCACGCGCATCGCGCCCGAGCTGATCTGGTCGGTCATGCGGCAAGAGAGCGCGTTCGATCCCGAGGTCGTGAGCTACGCCGACGCGATCGGGCTGATGCAGCTCATGCCGGCGACGGCGGCGATCGTCGCGCGCCGCACCGGAACGACGTACGCGCGCAACGTGCTCTTCGATGCGACCACCAACGTGCGCCTCGGCGCGGCGTATCTCGCCGAGCTCGATCGACGCTACGGCGTGCCGCTCTGCTTCGCGGCGTACAACGCGGGCGAGCACCGCGTGGAGGAATGGCTCGCGCGTGGCGAGGTCGATCTCGATCGCTTCGTCGAGAACATCCCGTTCGCGCAGACGCGCAACTACACGCGTCGCGTGAGCGCGAGCCTCGCGCACTACCGATTCCGCAGCGCGCCCGATGCCGGCTGGCCCGATCTCGGGATGCCCGCACGCGTCGGCCACGCGCCCTGAGATTTCTTTGAACGACGCGCGAGCGAGCGGACACGCCCTCGCATGCGCAGACTCTCGCTCGTGCTCACTCTTGTCGCGCTCGGCTGTACGAGCGCTCCGGCTGCCATCGACGGTGGAGGAGACGCGCCCGCCTGCGAGCCCGATCGCGCGACCTTCGGGGCGGTGCAGCCGATCGTCGAGCGCTACTGCGGCAGCTGTCACGGCACGACGCCGAGCTTCGGCGCGCCGGTCTCGCTCGTCGATGCGAGCTCGCTCTTCGCGGTGCAGGCGGACGGGACGCGGCCCGTCGATCGCATCGCCACGCGCCTCCTCGACGGGACGATGCCGCCCGTCGGCATGCCGCGGCTTCCCGAGACCGATGCGAACACACTGGCCCATTGGGCGAGCTGCGGCGCGATCACCGTGCCGCCGAACAGCGGTCTGGTGTCGTCCGATCCGCCGTTCCTCGCGCCGGATCATGCGCCGACCGGGCTCGACACCATCGATCTCCGCGCGCCGGGCTACGCGGTCGGCCCGAGCGTCACGGACGACTACCACTGCTTCGTGTTCGACGCGACCGTGGACGCACCGCGCTTCGTACGGCGCTTCGAGATGATCTACGGCGAGACGGCCGTGCTCCATCACCTCGTGCTCCTGCGCGACGTCGATCACCACACGCAGCCGGGCGACTTCGATTGCTACGACGGCAGCGGGATGCCCGCGGGCTCGCAGTATCTCTACGCGTGGGCGCCCGGCCAGTCGGCGCTCGAGTTCCCCGACGGAGGCCTGCGGATCTCGCCCGGTGATCGCTTCGTCGTGCAGATCCACTACAACAACGGCCGACACCTCGACGGCGTGAGCGACACGACCGGCGTGCGGATGTTCGTCGGCGCGCCCGAGGGCCCCGAGTACGGGATGGTCGCGATGGGACCGACGAACTTCTCGTTGCCGCCGCACGCGCGCACGCCGGCCACGAGCCACTGCACGATCACGAGCGACACGACGCTCATTGCGGGCATGCCGCACATGCATCTTCTCGGATCGAGCTTCGATCAGACGATCACGCGCGCGGGCGCCACGAACGCCGATCCGCTCGTCCATCTCTCGGGCTGGACCTTCGGCACGCAGCTCTTCTATTCGATGCCGACCACGCTCCACGCGGGCGACGTCGTGCACACGACGTGCACGTACGAGAACAACCGCGACGAGACGGTGGGCTCCGGCGAGAACACGACCGACGAGATGTGCTTCGACTTCATGTACGCGACGCCGCCGCCGAGCGATCGCTACTGCGACGAAGGCTCGGACATGCACCCGACGGACGTCGCGTACGTGCCGGGCGCTTGTCTTCCGGCCGGCACCGGGGCGGTTCTGCCGCTCGTGACGGGCCACTGGGCGATGGCGAGCGCGCCGCCCACGCTGACGCAGGCGAGCGTGCCCGACGGGCGGTGGATCCTCGACGGCGTCGCGTACTACGTCACCAACGCGGTGACGCCGATCGGCACGATCGATCTGACGGCGAGCTACGTGCTCGCGCGTGGTCAGCTCGTCACGAGCGGCGGCACGCTCGCGTACGACACCGTGCAGGACAACGTGGTCATCACCGAGTCGAACGTGCGGCTCGGTGGCCCGGGGAACGACTCGTTCGCGGGCGCGTTCGATCCGAGCGCGTCGCCGACGGCGATCGCGGACGCGTGCCCGAGCGGCGGCACGACTACGATCGACTGGGGGATCGACGAGAGCGGACTGACGGTCGGTTTCACGACGACGCACTCGGTTCCGGGTCAGACGCTGTGGCCGCGCTTCCACTTCCATCGCGCGCCGTGAGCGCGAGCCCACGCTGCACGAGCGGCGAGATCAGCGCGAGCACGTAGCCGAGCGAGAGCCCCACGCCGATCGCGAACCCGGCGCGCACGCCGATCGCATCCGCGATGAATCCCGACGCGAGCGAGAGCGGCGCCTTGCCCAGGACCTCGATGGTGGCCAGCAGCGTGTAGTGCGTCGCCCCGATGCGGCGATCGGTCCGCGACATCATCAGCGCGAACATCACGGTGGTGAGCACGCCCGAGAAGAAGTGCTCGGCGCAGGTGGAGACGGCGACGAGCACGTGAGAAGGCGCGTCCTGCCACGCGACGGCCGCCTGTCCCGCGAGCGCGACCACGCGGAAGGCCGAAGCGACGGCGAGCGCGCGCGGCAAGCTCGTGGTGGTCGCCAGCACGCCACCGCTCAGCGAGCCGAGGATCGAGGCGACCATCCCGAACGTGCCGACGTAGAGCCCGATCGTCGCGCGCGAGAGCCCGTGGTCGCGCAGGAACGGCGTCCACATCGGCTCGATCAGCGACTCGCCCATCTTGTAGCCGAGGATCGCGAACAGGAGCGCGCCGACGCCCGGGGCGCGCAGTGCGTCGCGCAACGTCCGCAAGATCTCTCGGGCGCTCGCCCGCACCTTCTCTTCTCTCGTGATCTCGGACGCGGGCTCGGCCACGAGCAGCGTCACGACCATCGCGCAGACGACGAGGCCGGCCATACCGGCGAAGAGCGTGCTCCACGCGAACGTCGCGCTCGCCCAGAGCAGCACGCCGCCCCCGAGGAGCATGCCGATCTTGTAGCCGACGACCTGCGCTGCGTTGCCGAGCCCCAGCTCGCGGGACCTCAGGATCTCGACAGCGAGCCCGTCGACCGCGATGTCCATCGTCGCCGCGACGAAGTTCATGCCGAGCACCGCACAGAGAAGAGGCACGAGCTCGGTCTCCGGATCGAGCATCCCTGCGCCGATCAACGCGCACGCGAGCAGCGCCTGCATCGGCACGATCCACGAGCGCCGACGACCGAAGCGCGCGCTCCCGTGGCGATCCACGAGCGGCGCCCAGAGCGCCTTGAGCGACCACGGAACGGCCAGCAATCCCGCGAGCCCGATCCCCGCGAGCGACACGCCGCGGTCTCGGAGCAGCACGCCCAGCGCGGTCGCCTGGAAGCCGAACGGCAGCCCCTCGACCACGTACAGGAGCGACAGAAGCGTCAGGCGGCTGGTTGCGTTCGTCATGGAGACTTGGCGCGGGGCCGGAGAAGCGATACTCCACCACGCTCAGCGGGGTTGATATGAGGTTTTTCGCTCTCTTCGTGGGTCTCGCGCTCTTCGCGACGCCCGTACACGCGCAGATGTCGCTCGCGGAGGCGCAGACTGCCATCGACTCGACCAGCCCGTCCGAGATCCAGTCGGGTATGGAGGCCATCGGCCTCTCCGGTGAGGCGCGTGGCGTGCCGATCATCGTGGCGCGCGTTCGTCGCGGCCTCTCGCCCGAGCTGCTCGAGTCGGCGCTCGACACGCTCGCCGTGCTCGGTCGTCCCGAGGCGGGGCCGCTCTTGATCGAGCTGCTCTCGCACCGCCGCGCATCGATTCGCCTCCGCGCCGTGCAGGCGCTCGCGACGTGTCATCCGGCAGGCGCCGATCGCGCGCTCGCGGGCGCGCTCTCCGACTCCTCACCCGACGTGCGAGCGGCAGCGGCCACCTCGCTCGCCGACGTCGGCGGTACCTCGGCGATGGACTCGCTCTTCCTCGCGTTCGATCGCGGCGTCCCCGAGGCAGGGATGGCGATCGGTCGCCTCGCGCGGCCGGCCGACATCACCCGCATGCTCGGTCTGCTCGGTCACGTTCCCTTCACGCAGATGAGCCCGATCCTCGCCGACATGCTCGGCCGCGACGGGATCCCGCAACGCAGCCGCATGGAGATCGTCGCAGCAGTCGGTGAGCTCGCGAGCGCCGATGCGCGCACGCTGCTCGAGCAGTTCGTCCAGGCGCACCCGGGATCGGATCCCGTGACGCGCGCAGCCGAGGCCGCCGCCGCGCGGATTGCGCAATGAAGAGCTCTCTGCCCCCCGTTCTCGTGCTCGCTCTCGTTTCCGCGTGCGGCGGAGGCGGCTCGTCCGCGTTCTCGGCGCGCTTCCCCGACGACCGCGTCGATCACGTCGAGGCCGTCGTGGCGCGCCTGGCGTCGGCACCGCCCGAGCACGATCGATCGGTCGTCGTGCTCGCTGCGACCGATCCGGATCGCCTCGTCGCGTACGACCTCGCCGCGCAGCACACGCTCTGGGAGGTCCCCGCGACGCTCCGCACGATCCCGTACGTCACGGGCCACTACGTCGTGTCGCAGGAAGACAGCGGCATCGTCGTGCGCGCGCTCGACGGAGGTCGCGAGACCGCGCGCATCGCCGACGACCACATGGGCCTCGTCGGCGCCGACGGGGATCGCGACTCGGGCGCCATCGCGCTCTCGACCGGTGGCGCCGTCGGCGCGCGCTCGGTGCTCGTCGGTCTCTCGCACGGCTCGCCCAGCTTCCGCGCGTCGGTCGATCAGGCGCTGGGTGTGCCCGCGGTCCGCGGCGACATGATCTTCCAGCCGTGGGGCAGCCAGAATCTCTCGGTGATCGAAGAGGACGGCAGCGAGATCGCGCGCGTACGCGTGACGCGCGGCGTGCTCGGTCATGCGTTCGTCGAAGGCTCGAGCATCTTCGTCGGTCAGACGGGCCTGGGACTCTTGAGCGCCGATCTCGACTCCGCGTCGGACGTCCCGTGGCTCGAGATCGCGAGCACGCCGCGCCCCGGCAACCCGCCGCTTCTGCGCGATGCTTACACGCCGCCGCCGTCGGCGCAGAGCGCGACGCATCGCGTCCGGCTCGCGATCGCGCCGCGCGCGGACGGAACGTCGGTCGCGCTCGTCGACGATCTCGTCGTGCTCGTGTTCTACCGGCTCGTCTTCGGGCTCAGTGATCTCGGCGCGCACGCGGCGTGGGTGCAGGAGATGCCGCACGACGTGGTCGGCGTCTCGGTACGAGAGGCCGGCGTGTTCGTCGTCGACGACCACGGCGAGGCGAGCCTGCTCTCGCGCACCGACGGTCGCCCGATCTGGAACGCGTCGATCGGCGCGTCCGCGACGTACGCGGCGATCGATCCGGGCGCGTTCGCTCCGTCGGGTGCGCCGCAGGGCGATGCGCTGCCGCTCCGCGACCAGCTGCTCTCGGCTGCGCAGAGCACCGACTCGCGTCTCGTGCCGGCGCGCGAGTTCGCGGTCCGCATGCTCGCCGCGCTCGACGATCCCGGCGTCACCGAGAACCTCGTGTCGCTCTGCGACGATCGCAACGTGCCGGCCAGCGTGCACACCGCCGCTTGCGAAGGTCTGGGGGCGCGCACGACCGGCCCGGATGCGATCGTCACGGCGCTCGGTCGGCATCAGTCGTTCCTCCAGGGCACGGCCGCGCCGCCGGTGGGCGCGCTCGCCCGTGCGGCGCTGGCGATGTCCGAGCATCGAGCGACGCCGCTCTTGCTCGCCCAGATGCGCGATCCCGAGACGCGCGCCGAGGATCTCGCGCCGCTCTTCGAGGCGCTCTCCAGCCTCGGCGATGCGAGCGCGTCGTCGTCGATCGAGGACTTCTTGCGGCTCTATCACGCGGAGCCGTCGGACTCGGGCCTGGCGCCCGGGCTCGCGGCCGGTGTCGCGGCGTACGCGCATCTCGCCGGCCCGACCTCGCGCGATCTGCTCCAGTCGTTCCGGGACGACGCGATGACGATGGCCGAGGTCCGCGTCGCGGCGCAGCAAGCGCTCGCCTCGCTCGACACGGCGGCCGCAGGCGGGACCGAGCCGACGACCACGGAGGCGCCGACGGAGGGCGGCGCGATGACGTTCAGCCAGGCCGACGATGCGCGACCGCGCGAGCTCACGCCGGCGATCGTGGCTCAGTTGCTCGATCCGTCGCGCGCCGAGCTGCGCGAGTGTCTCGTGACGCCGGGTCGCGTGCACGGACAGGCGCGCGTGGTGCTCGTCGTCGAGCCGACCGGGGAGCTCGCGCTCGTGTCGGTCAGCCCGGACGAGCTGCAGGCGTGCATCGAGCCGATCGTCCGTCGCTATTCGTTCCCGGCGACGCAGGCGCGCGGTCGCCAGCGCGTCACGCACGTCATCCGGCGCTGATGCGGAGGATCCCGGCGCAGCGGCGAGCGCTTCGCGTCCACGACGCGTCGCTCGTCGCGCCGGGCATCCGCTCGATCACGCTCGAGACGAGCGACGGAGCGCCCTACGACCATCTCGCCGGGCAGTGGATCAAGCTGTATCTGCCGGGCGGAATCGATCGCGACTACTCGATCGCGAGCGCGCCGGGCACGCGTGCTGGCGGCGCGCGCATCGAGCTGCTCGTGACGCTCGTCGAGGGCGGCCCTGGCTCGCGATGGCTGCACGAGGTCGCGGTGGGCACCGAGATCCCTTCGCTCGGGCCGAGCGGGCTCTTCGTGCGCGAGGACGCCGAGCTCGAGGCGCCCGCGCTCTTCGTCGGCACGGGCTCCGGGGTCGCACCGCTGCGCGCGATGCTCGAGGCCATCCCCGCGGCGCATCCGTCGACGCTGCTCTTCGGCGTTCGCACGCCGGCCGATCTGATGTTCGCCGAGCAGTGGCGCGAGCGCGCGCGTGCGAGCGGCGGCGCGTTCCAGTTCGAGCCGACGCTCTCGCGTGCGACGGACGAGTGGGCGGGACGGCGCGGATACGTGCAGACGCATCTACGCGAGCTGCTCGGCGCGATGCCGATCACGACCCACGTCTACGTGTGTGGCCTCACCAAGATGATCACCGAGGTGCGCCGCACGCTGAAGGAAGACCTCGGCGTCGACCGTCGTCGCGTGCACTCCGAGCGGTACGATTGAGAGAGCGGCCCCCGTGCGCAGCGAAAGCGGAGCGCAGCCGATGGACGGGACGCTTCCGAGGCTTCGCGTCGCGATCAGCGAAGTAGCGCGAGCAGCTCGTCGTGCACGAGGCCGTTGGTCGCGAGCGAGCTGCCCCCGTGGATCGATTCTTCGCCCGCGAAGCTCGTGAGCCGGCCGCCGGCCTCGCGCACGAGGACGGCAGGTGCGCAGAGATCCCACGGCTTCACTCCCGGATCGATCATCGCGTCGACCTTGCCTCGCAAGAGCTGGCGGTAGCCGTCGAAGTCGGAGAGGCCGCGTGCGCTCGTGCGCTCGGCGAGCCGCGGCAGCACGTGCGCGAGACCGTTGTCGGTGAACTGTGCGAGCACGCCGTGCGTGATCGTCGCGTCGACCAGCGTGGCGACGTGCGAAACGCGGCATGCGCGTCCGCCATCGTAGGCGCCACCGCCGATTACGCCGACGAAGAGATCACGCGCGGCCGGCATGTACGCGATGCCGACGCGAGGAGCGCCGTCGGCCTCGAGCCCGCAGAGAACGCTCCAGGTATCCAGCCCGCGCACGAATGCGCGCGTGCCGTCGATCGGATCGAGCACGAAGCGCAGCGCACTGCTCGGGCCGCTCGCGCCCGTCTCTTCGCCGAGGAAGCCCGCGCTCGGATGCGCACGCGCGAGGTAAGCGCGGATGCGGTCCTCGACCATCTTGTCGGCGAGCGTGACCGGCGAGCGATCCGGCTTCGTCTCGACGTGGGCCTGACCGCGCTCGAACATGCGGCGGGCTTCGTCTCCGGCGTCCACGACCACGTCGACGAGCGCATCGAGCGCGCGGCGGCCTCCGATGCGATCGAGATCGAATGGGCTCATCGCGCGCGATGATACGCCGACTTCACCGGTCGTCGGGATGCGGAGGAAGCGGGGCTTCGACCGGACGATCGGCAGGCGTGACCCCGCGCGGCGGCGGAACGTCCCCGTGGGCCGCGGCGCGCTCGCCGAGACGCTCGATGTACGGCGGGCCGCCATCGAAGAGCGGCGCCGGATCGATCGCGTGACCGTTGTCCCAGAGCTCGAAGTGCACGTGCGGCCCGTGCGCGATGCCGGTCGATCCGACGAGCGCGATTCGCTCACCGCGGTGCACGCGATAGCCGGCCTGCACCGTCGTGCGCGAGCCGTGCGCATACAACGTCATCCAGCCATTCGGGTGCACGATCATCACGACGTTGCCGTAGCCGTGCACGCCGTTGTCCGAGTACGCGACGATGCCGTCGGCGGCCGCGCGCACGGTGCTGCCGGTGTCGGCCGAGATGTCGGCGCCGCGATGGATCAAGTCCGGACGCGTACGACGCACGTAGCCGAAGCCGCGCACCCAGCGACCTTCGTCGACGGGCCACAGGACGCGCTCGGGCGTGCGTCCGCGCGCTGCGGCGATCCATCTCGGATCGGGCGCGCCACGCAGCAACGCGTGCGCGCACTCGCGTGTCCCGAGACCGAGCTCCGCGGCGCGTGCGAGCGATGCGCCGCGCGGAGTCGCGACGCGACGCGGCCCGTCGGACCAGTGAAACACGTGGCGTGGCGGCGCATCTCCGTCCTCGCTCTCGTCCGCGAGGTCGGCCTCCGCTGCGATCGCGGTGCCAGACGCTTCGTCGGCCGCGCCGGGTGTCGCGCGTGCACGCGCGCCGGCCAGAGCCACGAGCACCATCACGATCCACGCTCCTCTGCGCATCCCCAGACACGTGCTCCCGTCGAGCGCGCCGGGTCAAGAAACCGAGAGAGTGTCCGCAGCCCGCTCGCTTTCCGTCCGGCGCGTGGTACTTGGGCGGCCGCGATGGATCTCTCCCTCGTCCAAGCCAACGTCTACGAGCTCCCCACCTCGCGCCGCGTCGGCGTCATCGTCCACGATGGCACCACCGATCTGCGCCTGTGGCCCGCGCCAGGGCCGGATCGCGAGCTTCTCCAGGCCTACGGGCCCGAACTGCAGCGCGTGCTCGAGGGCGAGCGCACACGGGCCGGCGGCGCGATCGCCGAAGGTGCGGTGCTGCGCCTGATCCCGGGGCGACTGCACTGCGACTTCATGCTCTGGATCGCGACACGCGGTCCGGAGACGAAGGGAACGCAAGCGCAAGCGCCCGGACGCGAGGTGATCGAGCGTGCGGTCACGAGCGCGCTCGAGTACGTGCGCGAGCGCAACGTCATCCGCGTCGCGTTCCCGGCGCTCGGCGCAGGCCCGGGCCAGCTGGACGACGCGGAGCGTCTCGCGATCATCGCGCGCGCGTGCACCAAGCACTACGAGACCAACCTCGCCACCGGTCGCTCGACGACGGTCGAAGAGGTCGTGCTCTCGGACTCGCGTCTCTCGGTGGTGACGACGGCGCGCCGCCTCGTCGGGCAGATCGCGAAGCTCGCGGTGGACGTCCCTGCGCGCGTGCCGGGCGGCTCGCCTGCGCCCGCGCGTGCGAAGTCGCCGGGGGGCACGCGTGCGCCGAGCGCGGCCAAGCGCGGCGTGCCGAGGCTCGATCCAGGCGAGGTCCAGCGCGCACGCGCCGTCGCCCGCCCGTGGGATCGCTCGATCCGCTACTCGATGAACGACTTCTTCATCCACGCGAAGTTCGGCGTCGGCAAGGTCGTCGATCTCACGCCGGACGGCTTCATCGTCTGCCTCTTCGAGGACGGCGAGACGCGCAAGCTGATCCACGCGCGGCCTTGATCGATGCGGCTCGAGATCAACCCCAATCACCCGGAGCCGCGCAAGATCGCGAAAGCGATCGAGGTGCTCAAGGACGACGGCGTCATCGCGTACCCGACCGACACGGTCTACGGGCTCGGCTGCGACTTCTCGAGCAAGAAGGCGGTCGAGCGCATCTACCAGATGAAGCGCATGAAGCCGGATCAGCCGCTCGCGTTCATCTGCGCCGACCTCGGCGAGATCGCCAAGTACGGCATCGTGTCGAACAACGTGTACCGCACGATGCGGCGGCTCACGCCCGGCCCGTACTGCTTCATCCTCGAGGCGACGCGCGAGGCGCCGCGCCTGATGCACATCGGCAAGCGCAAGACGGTCGGCATCCGCGTGCCGCATCACGAGGTCGCGTTGGCGCTCGTGCGCGCGCTCGGCTCGCCCATCGTGTCGACGACGTGCACGAAGGACGGCGAGACGCTGAACGACCCGGCCGACATCGCCGAGGCGTACCCGGGCGTCGACCTCGTGCTCGACGCGGGCTACGGCGGCCTCGTCCCGAGCACGATCCTCGACGTGAGCGGCGAGGGCATCGTCGTCGTGCGTGAAGGGGCCGGCCCCGTCGACACGTTGTAGGCGTCGACACGTTGTAGGCCCGTTGCGGCGGCTGCCGCCGTGCGATACACCGCTGCTCCCAGCAGGGACCCTTAGCTCAGCTGGATAGAGCGACGGCCTCCGGAGCCGTAGGTCGTGGGTTCGAATCCCCCAGGGTCCGTTTCCTAGAAGCGCGGGATAGTCTCAGCGAGGCTTGCGAACGCGACGCTTGGTCGGAGCCGAGGTCTGCCTCGCGCGCGACGCAGACGCCTTCTTCGTCGTCGGCTCGAAGTCGCCGCTCGTCGCCATCGCATCGAGCGAGAGGCTCGGCACGAAGTCGCGATCGTGGCGGTAGAGCTGGACGAGCGCGTCCTGTCCGAGCGCGCTCGTGTCGACGTTCCGCGGAGCCGCAGCGTCCCATGCCGACTGCCAGAGATTCGCCTGGAGCTTCACGCTCTCGGCGAGCGACGTCGTCGTGGCGTCGCGGATCGCCGCGTTGGCCCACAGCCGCGCTGCGCGCTTGGGCACGTTCAGCTTCGGATCGTCGTAGTCGATGATCGTCTCGGGCGGCAAGCGATCGCGCGAGCGACCCATGAGATCGATGACGGCCTTCGCCGCATCGTGACCGCTCGTGATGCCCGCGCCATCGGCGACGAAGCCCTTCAGCTTCCGCTCGATCTCCGAGAGGGCCGCCGCCGTGTCGCCCTCGAGCATCGTCTCCTCGTAGATCGAGTGGATCTTCGCCGGATGTGTCTTCGAGTACGCCTCGTACGCCGGATTGGGCGTCTTCGATCCGGGCGGCATGTGCTTCGGAATCGGATACGCGCGCCCACTCACCGTGATCGTGGGCAAGCGACCGTGATGCATGTACGAGCAGTGCAGCGGCTGCGACGCATCGCCCACGTAGTGCGCCGCGACGCCGCCCGCGCCGACGAAGCGCAGCACGTCGCCGTCGCGCAGCGCCTGCACCATCGCCTCCCAGAGCTGCCACACGCGGAACGGCAGACAGCCCGCCTCGGGACCGACACCCGCTGCTTCGAAGCCGTCGAAGTACTCCTTCCACACCGACGCGGCGATCTGAGTCGCGTCCTTCCGACAGCGATCGAGCATCGATGGCCCCCCGTCGGCATCGACGATGTCGACGTCCGCGAAGTGCTGCATCGGCTCCTCCGGCCGGCTGTTCACCCAGACGTAGTCGGGCACGTCCGCGAGCGGGACGAAGTCGTCGCGGTCCTGCTTGAAGCCATCTCCCGCGAGCGTGTCGTCGCCGTAGCCCAGGTTCGCTTGGTTGTTCGTCAGCAGCGTTCCGAGCGTGCCTTCGACGTGATCACACGCCTTCCAGCCGACCGCGAAGTGCCCGAGCTTTCCCCAGTACTCGTCGTGCCCGGTGCTCCAGTCGCGCACGATCTCGACGCCCAGCTGCGAGAGCGCGCTCGAGACGAACGCGCCGAGCGCATACGCGTGCGTCTCGCTCTTGCTGCCGGTGCGATCGACGATGCGCTCTCCGCCCCACTGCATCGCGATCGGCCGCAGCCGTCGCGCCTTCGTCCCACGCGGCGCGCGCACCATCGTCTCGAAGTCACCGTGCGACTCGAGCGGCGCGTCGCGCGGCGGATCGTAAAACCAGATCGCGCCCGAGTCGCCGGGCCGCGTGATCGGTCGCGGGCCCTTTCCCCGCGGTCCGATCAAGACCTCCGTCGCGTACTCGGTCCCTGCGACCGTGCAGTAGCGGAAGAAGAGCGCCTGGATCTCTCCGAGCATCACGCCGCTGACGGCCCCGTACGCGCGGACCGGACAACCGATGAGATCGAGCGTGACCGTGGCCTCGGTCGCGTCGAACGCTTCGCCGACCTCGCCGACGCCGTACACCTGCGAGGTCCAGTCGCTCACGTCGTCGATGCGCACGAGGCCGGCGTCGATGTTCAGCACCGTGCGGCCGGTCGGCCACGCGGGGAAGAGCTCCTCCATCGGGACGCGATCGACGCCGAAGCCGGAGGTGCGGCCGACCTTCCGATCGACGGCACGCAGGCGCGCGCGGACGTCTTGATGCTCTTCGCCCGCGACGTGACGGCTCGTCAGCGCGAAGTAGGTGCCCTGTCGCTGCACGAGACAGCTCACCGTGCCCGTCGCGCGCTCGCCCTGCGCCTCGCGCAGCACCGCGTATCCACCGCCGACCATCGGGCTCGACATGCCGGGGCTCGTCGGCTCCGTCGCCATCGACTCGTCCGGCGTCGCGAGCACGACGCACGTCGGGATCACGCGACCGTCGGGCATGTACAGCTCGCGCGGGATGCCCTGACGCTCCAGCCGGTCGCGCGACACCCACTGACGCACGAACACCATCACGCACGGCCACGACCAAGGGCGCACGACCGAATTCGCGAGCGTGCGCGCGCTGGACACGAGCGGTACGCCGCGCGGTCGCGGCTCGTCGGGCGGATGCGTCGCGTACCAGTCTTGCTCGTGGATGCGATAGCGACTGATCGCCGTCGCGATCACGTTCTCCTTGTTGCAGAGCGAGACGTGGTAGTGCGCGCGCGCGTCGAGCAGATCGCCCATCGAGAGCGATGCGAAATCGCGACGCGGCGGAAAGGGTTGCTGGGTGGGGTGAAGGGAGCCCGAGCGCCTGTTCATGAGGCGCGATGCTACGGAGCTTCACGCTCGGCGAAATCACCCCGCCGGGGTGACTTCGCGCGATCGTCACGAACGATTCACGACGCGTCGGGGACGTGCACGCCCTCGTGCATCCACTTCTTCACGAAGGGCGTGAGTAGCGCGAGGATCACGGCGGCCGCGAACGATGCGATGGCGATCTTGAGGAAGACGTCCGAGTAGAGGTGGAGCGTCTCGATCGGCGCGGGGATCACCTGCGGACCTTCGGCGCCCTCGTCGCCCTCGACACCGGTGAGCATCGCGATGAGACCCGCGAAGAACTGCGAGAACGCGGTCGCGAGATACCAAGCGCCCATCATCGTCGCGACCATGCGTCCCGGCGACAGCTTGCTGACCATCGAGAGGCCGACCGGTGACAGACAGAGCTCGCCGGTCGTGTGCAGCAAGTACGCGAGCACGAGCCACGTCATGCCGACCATGCCGCGCTCGCTCGCGCTGGTCGCGCCGATCCAGAGCACGAGGAAGCCCGCGCCGAGCTGCGCGAGCGCGAAGACGAACTTCGTCGGCGTCGACGGCTCGATCTTGCGCGCGCTCAAGAACGTCCAGAGCCACGTGAACACGAGACCGAAGATCAGGATGAAGATCGGATTGGTCGCCTGGAAGATCGAGGCCGGAACCTCCGCGCCGCCGATGCCCATCCCGACGTGCGCCTCCGTGATGGTCCAGCGCGCGTGCGCCTCACCCGCGCCCGCGTGCTGCGCCGCTTCGCGTGCCGCGCCGAGCCGGTCGAGCGTGAACGGGCCCGTCGCTTCCGCAGCGCCGTCGGGGAAGCCCAGCTGCTCCTGGTTGAGCGGCACGTCGATCGTCTGCCCGACGTCGGCTGCCGTGATCACGCGACCCTCGGCGACGCGGTCGACGTTGCGATCGGTGAAGTTGTTGATCGAGCTGCCCGCTTGCTCGAAGAAGGCCCAGAAGAGCATCGAGAAGATGCACATGATCAAGATGACGAAGAGGCGCTCGCGCTCGATCTTCGAGATCCGGAACGCCTCGAAGAGGATGTAGACGAGCGCCGCAGCGCCGACGACGTAGAGGATGTAGCCCGCGATGGTCGGGTTGGAGCAGAGCCACGCGAACGCCGGCACCACGAGCGCGACCACGCCGAGCGTGCCGCCGAGCTTGGTGCTGTAGTTGTCTTTGTTCTTCGCCGCGCCTGCCTCGGCCGGGAGCGCGCCGTTGCCGAGCGCCCAGAGCGCGAACACCATCGCGACGACGAGCGAGACGGCGACGAACACGTTGAACGCGAGCGCGATGCCGGGCTGCGAGAGGCCCGTCATGACGAGCGCGACGGCGGACGCGAGCGCGCCGAGGCCGACGAGGATCTGCGTGACGAGCGTCGGCGCGACGAAGATCGCCAGGCCGATCATCATGCCGATCGTCGCGAGACCGAAGCCGTAGTGCCAGCCGTAGGTCTCGCCGACATAGCCGCAGAGCAAGGGGGCCATCGCGGCGCCGAGGTTCACGCCCATGTAGAAGATCGTGAAGGCGCCGTCGCGCTTGCCGCTCAATCGCTCGACGCCGTAGAGCGAGCCGAGGATCGTGCCGATGTTCGGCTTGAAGAAGCCGTTGCCGCAGATCAGCAGCGCGAGCGCGCCGAAGAACGCGTACTGGTTCTCGATCGTCATCACGAGGTGACCGGCCGCCATGAGCGAGCCACCGATGATGACGGCGGCGCGCTGGCCGAGGAGCTTGTCGGCGACGAGACCGCCGATGAACGGCGTCATGTAGACGAGCGCGGTGTACGCGCCGTAGACGCCGTACGCGCGCGTGTCCTGGTAGTGCATGAACCCGCGCTGCATGTAGAAGACGAGCAGCGCGCGCATGCCGTAGTACGAGAAGCGCTCCCACATCTCGGCGAAGAAGAGCGCGAAGAGCGCGGGGTGATGACCGACGCGTCGCTCGAACGGCGTGACGGGCGAGTCGAGGACGGCGCCGGCGGACGGGGCTTCTGCGCTCATGGCTGGCCTCGATATCGCGGCGGGGGCCAGGAAACAAGGGAGGAATGCCGCACGTGGAGATCAGAACGAGTCCGCGACACACCACCAGCTCGGAAACGGACAGTTCGCGCCGTTGCAGTAGCTGCCGTCGCAGTCCCGCGCGCTGTAGCCGTCCATGCAGCCGCACGAGCCGTCGGAGTTGCACACGCTGAACGCGGGGCACCTGCCGCTCCCACAGGTCACGGTGAAGTTGTTGGCGCCACAGACCGCGCACCAATAGTTGGGATAGCTGCACGCGCCGCTCGTGCACGGCTGGCCGTCGCAGGTGCTCGACTGGGTGCCCTCCGGACATCCGCAGCGGCCGCCCGCGAGGCACTGGCCATCGCTCGGGCACGAGCTCGTTCCACACGTCGTGTGCCAGTTGGTCGAGCCACACGACGTGGGCGTGCACCAGTAGTCGGGATACACGCAGCCGGTGCCGGTGCAGGTGGTGCCGTCGCAGCGCGTCCCGCTGAACCCGGTATCGCAGACGCACGCGCCTGCGACGCACGTCGCGTGGGCCGGGCAGAACGTCGAGCCGCACATGGTCGTGAAGTTCGATGGACCGCACTGTCCGCCGCACACGCCGCAGTCGTCCGGACAGTTCGCGCAGCTCTCGGTCATCGGGCCATCGCAGTGTCCGTCGCCGCAGGTCGCCGGGTGAGCAGGACAGCCCGCCGCACACGTCGAGTGCACGCCGAAGACGAAGTCGTGGAAGATGTCGCCGCTCGCGGGCACCGGCAGCTGTTGACCGCTCGCCGTGGTCACGTAGCCCATCGGCGACGAGTAGAGGTGGAAGATGGCGAACTGGCCGGGGACCATCGGTGCCGTGATCGAGAGCGACGACGAGCGCCCGTCGTTGATGCGCACCGAGTCGGCCGTGCCGACGAAGCTCGCCGTGAAGCGACCGGTCCAGCTGCTGCCTCCGAGGGTCACGATCCAGTCGGTGCGGGCGCCCGTCGCCCAGCCCACGATGGGAACGACGGTGGTCGTGCCCGCCGGCACTTCGATCCAACTGGAGGGCGTGGTGACGCTGTAGTACGGCTCCTCGAGAGCCGGCGCGCACGGATCGCCGCCCGCCATCGCAGCGGCGTTGTTCCACACACGCTGATAGGTCTGACCGCCTTCGTGGTAGCGAGTGCCCTCGCAGAGATCGCCGTTCTCGACCGAGCCCGTCTGCGAGAAGCTCCAAGGCGAGAGCGACCAAGGCGGCGCGCCGCGGCTCATGACCATCGTGAAGGCGTCCTGCATCGCGTAGCCACCCGGAGGGCTCGAATCGGAGGCGGCCTCGATGATCTCGTGGCTCGCGATGGTGGTGAGCGCGTCGATCTCGGTGTCGCCTTGCGAGACGCCGCAGCGCTGGATGAACGCGACGCCATCCGTCGGCGCGTCCGTCCCGGAGCTTCCATCGAGAGCCCAGTGCTCACCGTCGAAGTAGCAGTCGTTCGGGAAGCTCGTGCCCGGCGGATAGAAGACGACGTAGATCGTGTGGCCGTCCGGCGCGAGGTCGGGTTGGCTGATCGCCAGATCGTTCACGTATTGCTGGAGCTCCCGGAACCCGACGCTCGCCGGCATCGCGGGGCCGGTGACGTGGATGCTCGGGGTGCTCTCGTGCGTGAGGCCGTAGCCGGCGCCGACCGTCGTGAGCCATGTGCTCGCGAGCAGCGCATCACCGAACGCGAAGAACGAGCTCGCGAGCGGATCGCCGGAGGCGGCGACGATCACGAGGCGCAGCCCGTCGATCTCGGATCCGCCACGGCGCGGAATCTGCGGAAACGCCAGATGCGGAGCAGACGTGAAGCCCGCATCGCTCGGCCCGGCGTCCATCGGAGGCGTGGGCGGTGGCGAGGACGAGCACGCACACGTGAGCACCAACCAGACCGCGATCCCCCTGCGATTCATGCCACCACAGTAGAGGAGATGAAGGCTGCCGTCTCGTGTCGACTCCGACCGACGCGCAGCGTCCCCAGCGCACGCGACGAACGAGGAATGCGGCGCTCCCGCGCGACGTTGGCGACGCGATGGCGACCGTCGTCGGGCTCGTGCTGCAGCTGCTCGCGAGCCTCCTCGGCGTCGTCTGGATCCGTCACGTGCCCCGATCTCCGCCGCGACGTCTGCGTCACGCGCGCAGCTCGGTGCGCGAGCTCGCGACGAGCATCGGAGACCACGATCGCCGAACCGTCGCGACGCTGGGCCCGCGGCACGGGCACGCGAAGGTGACGCTCGATGGCGAGTCCGAGCGGCTAGTGATCGAGTGCCCATGGGAGGGCATCGGTCCGATCCTGCCTCGGCAACTGCCGTGGGATCGCTTGCCGCCGCTGTTCTCCCCGTTGCGATGCCTCCGTGGCATCGACACCGTGGCATCGAGCCCGCGCACGCTCACCGTGTCGGGCGATCTCTCGGCCGCCGACCGGCTGCGAGAGACGCTGCACGCCGTGACGAGCGTCGCATCGCGGGGCAGGCGGCTGCGCGAGAACCTCGAGCAACGTGGGCTGCGCGAAGGCTGGAGCGTGGCGCTCACGCTCGACGGCCCGCGCGTCGTCTTGCGACGCACGCTCGCGTGCAGGCCGCGCACGAGCGACTCGGAGCACGTCGCGGCGCTGCTGCCCGGCGTCACGCGCGTCGAGGTCGGCGAAGAATCGGTGGCGATCGCGTGGGCCCGCGCGCCGACCCAGAACGAGATCGAAGCCGTCGACGCAGGCCTGCGCGCGCTCGCGCGCGACGTGTACCGCTGACGAAGCACCCCAACGAAAAGGGCGCCGACCTCGCGGTGGCGCCCTTCTCTGGGTCGGAATCGAACGATCAGGCGGGCGCGCTGGCCTCGTCCTCGTCGTCGTCTTCATCCTCGTCGTCGTCGTCCTCGTCTTCGTCGTCGTCCTCGTCGTCGGCTGCCTGCTTGGCCGCCGCCGCCTTGTCCGCCGCCGCCTTCTCGGCCGCCTTCTTCTCCGCGGCAGCCTTCTCGGCCGCCGCCTTCTCCGCCGCCGCCTTCTTGGCCTTCTTCGCGGCCTTCTTCTCGGGCGAGAGCTCCTTCTTCGGCTCCGGCTTGCTCTCGGGCTCGGCTTCCGCCGTACCGATGCGCATGCCGTAGAACGAGCGGTGCACGAAGTACGCGCTCACGACGAAGAACGCACCCGCGATCGCCAGGCGCATGCCGATGCTGGTCTCGGCCTGGAGGATCTCGGCGAGCTCGACCGCGAGCAGGCCGAAGAGCGTCGTGAACTTGATGACCGGGTTCATCGCGACCGACGAGGTGTCCTTGAAGGGATCACCGACGGTGTCGCCGACGACGCACGCGTCGTGCAGTGGCGTGCCCTTGGCGCGGAGCTCGGTCTCGACGACCTTCTTCGCGTTGTCCCAGGCGCCGCCCGCGTTCGCGAGGAAGAGCGCCTGGAAGAGGCCGAAGAGCGCAATCGCGATCAGGTAGCCGATGAAGAAGTACGACTCGAGGAACGCGAACGCGAGCGTCGCGAAGAAGATCGTGAGGAAGATGTTGAACATCCCCTTCTGCGCGTAGACCGTGCAGATCTCGACGACCTTCTTGCTGTCTTCGATCGACGCTTTCTCGACGCCGTCGAGCTTGATGTTCGCCTTGATGAACTCGACCGCGCGGTACGCGCCCGTCGCCACGGCCTGCGTGGAGGCGCCGGTGAACCAGTAGATCATCGCGCCGCCGGCCAGGAGGCCGAGCAGGAAGGGCGGGTGGAGCAGCGAGAGGTTGAGCAGCGTGCCCTGCTGCAGGCCGTGCGTGAGCACGACGATGACCGAGAAGATCATCGTGGTCGCGCCGACGACGGCGGTTCCGATGAGCACCGGCTTGGCGGTCGCCTTGAACGTGTTGCCCGCGCCGTCGTTCTCCTCGAGGAGCTCCTTGCCCATCTCGAAGTTCGGTTCGAACTTGAACTCGTCGCGGATGATCTGCGCGATGTTCGGGACGTTCTCGATGAGCGAGAGCTCGTAGACGCTCTGCGCGTTGTCGGTCACCGGGCCGTAGCTGTCGACGGCGATGGTGACCGGGCCCATGCCGAGGAAGCCGAAGGCGACGAGACCGAACGCGAACACCGGCGAGACGTCGATGCCGTTCAGCGTCATGAAGTGGCCGATGGCCAGCGCGCTGCCCGCGTCGACCAGCGTGACCGCGTACGCCACGCCCATGAGCGCGACGAAGATCATGCCCATCCAGTAGGCGCTGAAGTTACCGGCGGTGAGACCGGCCAGGACGTTGAGCGACGCTCCGCCTTCCTTCGACGCCTGCACGACCTCGCGGACGTGACCCGACTCGACGGAGGTGAAGGCCTTGATGACCTCGGGGATGATCGCGCCGGCGAGCGTGCCGCAGCTGACGATGATCGAGAGCTTCCACCACAGCGAGGTGTTGCCCTCGATGTCCGGAATGAGCCAGTACGAGACCGCGAACGTCGCGACGATCGAGACGATCGACGTGAGCCACACGAGGTACGTGAGCGGCTCTTCGAAGTTGAACTTGACGGCGTCCTTGAAGCGGCCGGCCATCACCGACTCGTTCACGAAGTACGAGACGACGCTGGTGCACACCATGATGATGCGGACCATGAAGATCCAGGTCAGCAGCTGGACCTGCACGCCCTGCTGGACGGCCAGGAGGATGAACGAGATGAGCGCGACGCCCGTGACGCCGTACGTCTCGAAGCCGTCGGCCGAGGGACCGACCGAGTCACCGGCGTTGTCGCCCACGCAGTCGGCGATGACGCCGGGGTTACGCGCGTCGTCTTCCTTGATCTTGAAGACGATCTTCATGAGATCCGAGCCGATGTCGGCGATCTTCGTGAAGATGCCGCCCGCGATGCGGAGCGCCGAGGCGCCGAGCGACTCGCCGATGGCGAAGCCGATGAAGCACGGGCCCGCCCACGTGTGCGGGACGAAGCAGAGGATGCAGATCATCAGGAAGAGCTCGACCGAGATCAGCAGCATGCCGATGCTCATGCCGGCCTTCAGCGGGATCTGATAGACGGGCAGGCCCTTGCCGCGGAGCGAGGCGAACGCGGTGCGCGAGTTCGCGAAGGTGTTCACACGGATGCCGAACCAGGCGACGGCGATCGAGCCGGC